>CAWKGG010000052.1:0-62208 GCA_963848985.1 uncultured Methanosarcinaceae archaeon | reverse complement strand
TGGATTCAGCAGCTTGGTACAATAAAGCAGTTACCTTAGATAAATCAAATAAATCCAATTTGCAGGTTAAATAATTACTTAATTTTCATTCATTTTTTATCCTTTACGAAATTAAAATAACAATTTTTTGACTTTTTAAAACAACATATATTTTTAATAAAAAATATGCATTTCTCTAAAATTAAAGGAATAGATTTTCTATAATCTGGCTGAAACAGCGAAAATGCATAGATTTTCATACAAAAAAACTATGCATTTACCAATTATATATTGAATATAAATGACTTACAAAACATATTTCCTTAAGTTGCTATGGATATAATGGAACAGTAATCAAAAAAGAAGATTAAGTGGTATAGGGCATATTGTCAGAAAATTATGCACTCTGCCCTACTTGAATAGTCACGGAAATTTGATAGTTCAGATAATTTCTAAGCACCTAATTTCCGATATTGTTCTTCTATCTAACACTTGCCCTGTTTGATCATTTCCTGGGCTTTTCGAACATTAGCTATAGCTTCTTTCTTTATCTCAATCATCTTTTCCAGATTACATATTTTCATTTCTAAGAATTTTATTATCATATCCATTCTCATTACTGTAACTTTCTTTTTCTGTTCTTCAGTCAGAAGTTCCCACGTCTGAGTCATCACAGTCTGCATTATTGGACCCTTCCCTGCTAAATCGTGCATGTTTAAATATCTCCTTTCACCGATAATATTCTGTAAATTTACACTTAAAGAGCTGATCAAATATTTTAGTATTTATTAATCTCTGGTTTTAACAAATTGTTTATGAAGCTTATAAAAGTAATTTGTTACGACCAGATATTTATTACTTCCACGTATTATTTTTAATTAATGATACAAAAAATAGTTTCTGAATAAAACTTACGTTCGTATAAAATATTTTAAAATCGAACAATCGTTTAATATTGGTTATACCATATAATAATTTTAAAATAAAACTTACTCCCACATGAAAAATTTTAAAATGGAACAACAATTTAAAATTAATTATGTTTTTATTATTACCGGAGATTTTTCACTTGATTATAGAATTTCGAGTAACTTAAGCGTCAATAATTAGGTTTGCAACTATAATTGATTTTCAAAAATACATTAATTCATGAGTTGACTCTAATAAGTCTACTCACATCTTAAACGTTCAATACAAAGCCTAAGAACTACTTTATAACTCAAGAGTTAAACTTGAAAATCAATAACATTAAATCTCAAATTTTCTGGAACATGAATCTAGCTCTAAAGTCAATAGTATGTGATTTTGGCACTGCAAATGTGTAAGTTTACAGATAGACTGAGGAATTTTACGAGCTGAAAAATCACTCTAAAATTAAATAATATATAAAAATCCTCTTAAGTACTTTTCTTGTAAGATAAATTCAATACGAGGGGTAAAATATAACTGATAAGTCTGATAAAGTTGCTGAAAATGTTCCTGAATCTTATTATTGTGATTATGAATACATCGCATGTCAGTTATGCTTGGATACTGCACCAACGAACTTTAAAATGAAGGAGGATGATTCAAATTTCTATGTATATACGCAACCCGAAAATGATGAGGAAAAAAAAGCTTGTGAAGAGGCATTAGAAAACTGTCCTATTGATGCTATAGGAAACGATGGCTAAAAATAATTATTTTTGAGAATAGTTTCCTTAATTTTTATTCATTGATGATTTAGAGGAGTCCATCAATAATGAGTCAATATTTATCCAGAAAAATATCATATCTAATCTCTGCATTTCATTTTCTACATACTGAGGTTTATTAGTTCTCTGTGCGCAGTTAAACGTAGAAAATGAGTACATTTGAACAAACTTTAGTCTATAATGAAAATATCAACTACCTAATATGATACAATCGAAAATCAGCACACTGTTAAAAATAGCCGTTTTTAAAAGATTTAAAATAAATATTTATGAAAGTAATTGCAATTCGAACCCAAGTTCTCTATGCACTTTGTAAAACCCTCACTTTTTCGCTACAACTGTTACAGTTCCTTTCATATTAGGGTGAATCGAGCATTCATAATTATAGACTCCAGGTTCTGTAAACTGAAACTTGTAATTTTGTCCTTTGGATATTATTCCAGACGTGAAAATAGTCCCTTCTACCGTATGGTCGGCTGAATCCATGTTAGTCCATCTGACGGCATCCCCTGCAGATATTTCGACTGACTTCGGGTTAAAAGCAAAGTTCTGAATGTCAACATCTACAAACTTACCATTACTAGAAACGCTGCCTTTGCCTTGTGCACTCGTTACTACTGCTGTCAACGATACTACAAAAAGGACTGCTAGTAAAATAGCTAGTACCTTTTTAATTTCACTAGAAAATTGTTTCAACATTTATTTCACTCCGTTTATTTTGTTCAAATTAATAATACTTTAAAATATAGAGAATTTCAATAAACCTCCGATTTCAACATATTGCTGAAACATTAATTATGTATAACCAGCCAAAGATTGGGGTTTATTAAAATCCTCTTAGAGCTTCATCCATTTTTACAGGTTCTTTCTGTAGGACTTATGCGACTTGTACGGTTGAGCTGAGAATCAATAGCATAAACCCTCAATTGTCTAAAATCTTAATTTAAGTCGCAGTTTTGTTGTAATTGATTTTGCCCACCAAGTTATAAAGCCCGAACTAATTGTCATATGAGAGCCTTCGCGACCTCTATAAGTTCGTTCTCTATCTCAGGATTTGCATACCCATGCCCCCGCCATTGCACAATTCCCTTTTTGTCCAGCAAAAAAACATAAGCTAAATTTATGTCTTCCATCCCAAGGGCTTCCTGGTAGCTGGAGTAATCCCCATAAAAGGTGACCACATGATCATGTTTCTCTATGGGAATCCCTCTTTTCATCCCTGAGTCTATCATCCAAGAGAGAACTCTCCATGCCACATTTATCATTGGGATCTCAAAGACAGCAAATCTACTATCTTTCCCAAATTTCCGCTCAAATGGCTGAACCCAGGAGTCAATCATGCTCTGTGCACTGCGCACAAAAGCAATGCATATGAGCGTAACCTTTCCTCCAGCAGCTCCCGGGAGAGATACAACTCTGCCTGCTAGGGATTTTGATGTAACCTCAGGGAAAAATTGCCCTATAATATTTTTTCCGATTTTTACAGGATCTGGATGCTGTTTTGATGGGTACTGCTCTTCCTTAATAATACTTCCTCCTTTTATAATCACTAATGAAGAAAGACCATTTTCATGTTAGAATATTTCCTGTTTCTTAGAAATCCTTTTTTGAAATAATACATTTTTTGTAACTATTATAGCCTAATAAAACAATACCAATACCCACTTTATTTAGTTTCAACGAGCAAATTATTATGAATAGATTTTTTTGTAATTTTTGGCAATAGATTTCTTTTTTTCATTTTGACCATTCGGAATTAGAAGTCTGCGTTTCGCCAAAATCGGTATAGATAAAATAATTTTAATATGCTGAATAATTATGCTTTTTTAATATATTTTGGTATAGTCAAAATTTAACATGAATTCTATGAGCATAGACTACTTATCAAAAATTTAAAACCGATAAAAAATTTACTATTTAGTTATAATTATTTCGCTGTAGATGTAAAAAGTAACTGTAGCAAAGTCTCAATACAACCAAAAATTCTAACAATTTTGGATATCAAGGTCAAAAATGTGGATATATATAAATTTCTAGATTGTTATTTTGTTGAACTTATTTGCTTTATTTAATCATTTCCTGGACACTTTAGAACGTCAGCTCTCTGGTGAAATTAACACTGTATTTATTAAATGATAACTTCATTGTTTGCATTAATATCCGTCTTTATAATCGTTGCATTCCCTACAAAGCCCTCTTGCTCTATGACCTTGACAGGTAGTTTCTGCCCCTCAAGAGTAGTTATATTGCTCATGTTGACAACATCTTTTGACATCAGATTCTGACCTTCAACATGATAAAGAAGAACTTTCTTCAGTATAATTGGTCTTTCAAGAGAGGTTCAATTGTCTCTGTTGGCAGAGCTGCAAGGGCTTCATCTATCGGAGCAAATACCGTAAATGTTCCTTCCCCATTTGAGGTATCTGTTAGTTTGTAGCATTAAGCGCTGAAAGAAGTGTTTTGAAATCCCCATTTCTCTTGCTATGCTTACTATAGTTTGTGTTCATCGTCCTTTGCAGAAGTGATACAAGTCACTGAACTTAGTAATATGATAATAATCAAAGTATAAATTAGATTACTTAATCTGAACCTAATTCAAATTTCTCCTTGATTTATTATTTATTCATCAAGTGATTCAATCTACCTAATATTTCTAGGTTTTAGTTTTTCGGATTAGTTTATATTGTGCAATATATATGTTAAAATATATCTAATGGATTAGTACTGAGAGATTGATTTATAGAGATTGTTTGAAAATAATAAAAATCCCAAAAAAGATAAGGAGATTTTCGGAAATTATCAACCTTTTTGAAAGGTTAAAAATTTATAAAATATCCCTTCTCAGGATTATTTCCCAATTATTTCTTGTTTTCATTTCTTTTCTTCTGCGAGAACTAATTTCTTATGGCATGCATCGCATTTCCCGTCTTTAGTAATAGATGGTTGTTTAGGTACTTCCCCACCACAAATTCCACACTTTTCCTTATCATGATGCAAATCATTTCACCTCAATTTTTTTTGAGTTATAGATCAGTGTATTTTTTAAGTATCTGTATATATAGAGAGTTTCAATAAGCTTCAACTTTAGGCTAGTTGAATATAAGGCGCTTATAACCAATTTGTTAAAATTCGATGCTAGAGAAACTCCACATTAGGGACCTGTATATTATTTGTAATTAATTATACAAAAAGTAGTTTCTGAATAAAAATTACTCTCCAATAAAATATTTTATAATCGAACAACAATTTGATATTAATTATGTATTATATTATCCCTAGAGTTCGCCACAAATTTAGCATTGAGCTTTTCCTAAAAAAGCAACGAATATTAATTTTATATCAAATTTTTAATCAATCATGCTAATTAGCTGGTCGATATTTCATCTTCGAATGCACTTTGCTCCAAATGCATTCATTTTCTAAGCTTAACTGCATGCAAAGAACCAATAACTACACCACGCAGAAAAGTGAATACAGAGAGCAAGTATACGACTTTCTAGATAAAAATCAATTCTTTATTGATTAACTACATTTTTTTGTAAAAATGATGCATTAGCCCGAATTTGACAGCATCAGAAATAATGCATAAATGATCTTTATACTTCTATTTTCTTCATAATCACTTTCCCCAGATGTACACAAGAATTACATCTATTTTTTCAATATGAAAGTAGCTTAGAAATTAATAGAATTTTCAATGAATAATTATAAGATGATTTCTGATTATGAATTTGGAGTTGAATATGGCGGTATTGCTGAAAATGGTGGATTTAGCTCCTATAAATACCTCTAAAATTTTAGTTGATATTTTGTTGCCTCATTTACATTCAGTTGATGTTTATTTATTGGAGTTAAGAATTAACATCTAAGAAGCTGTCTTACAAATTCAAACAATTTCTATAATTGAATAATAAGCAACGTTAATGTTAAATTCATATCGTAAATTTTTCTGAAATTCAGGTACTTATTGAACGCAAGGATAGTACTTTATCCCAAAGACTTACGCTCTGAGATACCATATCAAGTACAATAAACATCATAATTTAAATTTACTCGCTATTAAAAGATATGATGCTAAAGTTTTTTAGTTAAAATTCATAAGTACCATACAATTATAGAATAAAATTTAATTTTAAGATAGGCTTTAGAAAACTGATTCACACCAAAAATTTGACAGCTTCGTCAAGTCACAAAGGCTAAGTACAAGTTATTTAAATAAAAAATTAGAGATTGTTGAAATTGGTTTTGTTTATACTTTTCCTTGTTTTTTTGCTGGTTGCATTTGCAGCTATTCACATTCTTATGGCAAGCCTGTTCTTCAAACACTGTGCCACTAAAGTCTTGGGTTTCAGGGAGAAGTGTTGTATATACACCCAATACTCCTGAAGCAAGTTCCCTAAATATTTGAGGCATTTACCGATGGGTAAGAGATCCCTTCCTGCTATCAGGACTGATCATAATTTGGCTCACTCCCTTTATGACCATAAATCTACTTGTCATATACCTTTTGGCCACTATATATCTGTATATGGGGTCTCTGCACTGGGAAAGGAGGCTTGTATCACAGTTTGGTGACGAATACCGAGAGTGTCAAAAAAGGGCTAACAGGATAATTCCACAATTTTGATAACATCGTTAGGGAAAAAGAGGATACAGTTATTTTCTAGCATGGGATGTAGGTATGATTAATTGGGACGATATAAATGACAATTTAGAGTTTAGGGACAAATACAGGCATATGAATACCTATCCTTTGTACTCAAGCAAACAGAACACTCGAATTTTTGATGATTTTGGATAGATCATCTAGTCTATTTTGAAACCTAACTATGATAGTGTAAGCAAAATAACGAAACAAAATAGGGATCAATTTATATGCAAATTTTCTTGAAACAAAGAAGAATCGTAGCCTTGTAAAGGCTACCTGAATAGTTACCTATTTTATATCGTTGTTATAGTTTTCTTGCGGTTTTTGTTAATTCATTTTCTTGCTAGATTACCTTTTACATACGGCGACGTTCACAGTGTTAGTCATTGTGATGATGGGCGTGATCTCCATGGTGATAGTGGTCACTGTAGTGGTGATGGCCATGGTCGTAGTAGCCCCCGTATCCATACCCATAGTCAACAACTGATGGGGTCGTGATCACTTCAACAGGTTGCGTGACAACTGGTTGTTCTTCCACAATAGGTTGTTCTTCCACAATAGGTTGTTCTACTACAACTGGTTGTACTTCTTCTACGATAGGTTGTGCTTCTTCTACGACGGGTACGTAGGTCCAGTCCCACACTAGAGTAACAGGATTATATACCCACTCATAGTCTGCATAGTAAGCACCATTGTAGTAGTGATCATGGTGGTGGTGATGATATTTGTCATGCCAATTGTGGAAAGTATATTTGCCTTGATATTTTTTACCTTGGAATTGTCCACCTTGGTATTTTGTACCTTGGAATTGTCCACCTTGGTATTTTGTACCTTGGAATTGTCCACCTTGGTATTTTGTACCTTGGAATTGTCCACCTTGGTATTTATTACCTTGGATTTGTCCACCAAGCTGTTGTCCGCCTGTATATTGCCCAATTTTGTGTTTTGTTCAGCGGAGGTTCAGGTTGTGGATTAAGTGCGCTTACTGATGCAGCAGTCACTGAAATTAAAAAACAAACTACTAGCAAACTACCCAGTGTCTTTTTCATTTGTTTTAACATCTTTTTATTTCCTTTTTTATTCATCATTACTAAAAAAGTTATTTTCTGATCTATTCTTCATTGGTAGAGGTAATATAAAAAATATAGTTAGAGTAGATATCTATAGAAGTGCTTTAATTAGATTAGTACTCGCCTATGAGAAGAGATACATAGCATATTAGAGTTAGCCTATGTCTTACTTATTGAAAGTAATAAGATGGAGAAATTTATTAGAAATTTATTAATTGAGATTATTGTATTGAAAAATTGAGTTTTTGATTCCGTTTATTCATATTTTTAATTTTGTTTAGAGTACTACATAAATATTTTTTTATTTACCTATTTTGATGGCTGTTAGACTAATTAGTTACAAGTGTTCCATAAGCTCCGCATGTTCTATGAGTCCCAGAAGCTCCAAGAGTTCCAGAAGCTCCATGAGTAAGATATCAGCAATGTAGCCTTATTACTGGTGGCATTTGGAAAATTCATAGATTTTATTACAAAAACTGTGCATGTGGGATTAATAGAAAAGACAACAAAAATCCTTGATTCTGTAGTTCTATTCAAAAGCATCTTGTGGGAATTTATTCGAGCTGGACTTATAAGTTATCTTTATGATTGAATGTATACTATGCAAAATATAAAGCAAAGATAATCGAATCGAAAAGTCAATTTTGTAAAAAATTATGAACATAAAAAAGATATATAGTTTCTTATTATAGACTTGGGGAGAATAAATTTTTTAGGATTGAATTTTTCCTTATAGGATTAAGCTTATGCATTCTCTAAATGCTGATATATAAAAGCACAAACGTATTTTTCTTACTTGACACCAAATTGTAGATGTAATCAATCGGGGTATTTTTCGGATAAAGTGATTTAGGGGGTATAGACTAAACCAAAAATGGAAATATCTGGTGCTCCGTAACGATCTCATCTCGCCAGTAGAATTCCTAAGAAAGGATGATCCAAATATAAATGCATCAGCATCTTTCAGCTTCTCTAGAACAAGTGTTAGTTCGCCATTCACCGCACATTTCCCAGAACTTTCCCATACTGTAGTTTAACAGGCAAAAACTTATGCGCTATTTTAAACTGAAATCATAAGGATGGATTATTTCTATCTCTGTACCCTCGAGACTGCAACGTCAAGTTTTTCTTTCAACATGGTTTCAGTATTCCATTTATTTCTTGAACTTACATTTATTGCTATTATTTTTTATAATTTTACCTTCATCTTTCTGCTTTTCTCAGGGTTCTTTGGAATTATTGTAGAGAATCTCGACAAACCCTAATTTTTGACTTGTTATTTATAAAGCTTATCTTAGAATTTGTGGAAGTGTGGGATTTATGAAATCCTCTATCGCCTCAGTTACCCCAAATTATAGCAAGAGTAACCATCAAAACCGATCCCACAAACCCAACTACTCCTACCCAAGAAAAAGCACCTCCATTTAACAGCACATAAGTCGAAACTATAAGCAGGACAGCAAAGTAGAATTCCTTTGAAAAAACATTTCTTATGCTCTCATTTTGTTTCATGGAAATGAACTTATCTCCCATCAGTTCCATTTTCTCGGCAAGTTCTCTGATTACAGCTCTTAATTCTGCCTTTTCGTCTGCTGGTTCAGTGCTAAATTCAATATTAAGAGCAGCGCCTTTTGAGATATTAAGCTTTTTATAAGCTTCCACGAGAACAGAGATCGCAATAGGTTTTATGTTGTATTTAGGATCGAGTTCCAAGCAGACTCCCTCGATGAGAAGTATTGCCCTCTGAAGAGTTGAAAATTCTCCGGGGAGCCGGATATCATACTTCATCCCAAGTTTTGCAAAATTGTCACTCTGTCTGCTCTCAAGCCCGTAGTTCTGGTTTGCGATCAGGTTATCCATATCTTTCCTGAGCCTGTGAATATCCACATCACTGGCATCTGCATCTCCTATTTTCAGAAAACTCTGAGTTGCTCCTTCCACATCCCTGTTATTGACAGCGTAATAAAACTCCAGAGTATTTCTTTTAAGCTCGTCATCTATACTCCCAACAGCCCCAAAATCTATGAAGGCAATAGTATCGTCTTCTTGAATTATCATATTGCCTCCGTGAGGATCTGCGCGATAAAAGCCATCTATATAGACCTGTTTAAGGTAACTCTTGGTAATAGTGCGCGCATATTCCGATTTCTTGCTTTGCGACTTTGACATGTCGATTATATCTTTGATCTGAATTCCCTGGATAAATTCCATTGTAAGAACATTCGCAGAACAGTAATCCGGATAAATTTTAGGCACTGCAACATTTTTCACATTCTTAAAATTGTCCTCAAAACGCCGCATATTAACTGCTTCAATTCTGAGATCAAGTTCCCGGGTAAGCATTTCTCGGATCTCTAGTAAAAAAGCATCAATATCGAATTTCTGATCTATCCCGAGCATTTTTTTTATAATAAGTTTGAAATCTTTTAGGATAGAAAGATCGATATTTATAGTATCAATGAGATTTGGGCGAAGAATCTTTACAGCTACCGATTTACCTTCAATAGCTCCTTTATAAACCTGTGCAATTGAGCCAGAAGCAATTAGATTAGGATCAAAGCTATCAAAAATCTCAATGAAAGCTTTTGCCCTCCTTTCCCTTTCCGCCTTCATGTCTTCTTTACTTTTTTTCCGAGTACGCTCTTCGCGAGTCTCATATCCACAGATGCAAGCAAGGTCAAGGGATTTATCCATTTCCTCAAAAGGAATTGGCTTAACTTTGTCCTGAAGGTTGGCCATTTCTATAACATATGGCTGCGGTACTAGGTCAGGCCGCTTGCTCATAGTCTGCCCCATTTTGATGAACGTTGGTCCGAGTTCTTCGAAAGCCTGCCTGAGTTTTACTGCTGTCTGCCTACTCTCTATATCAAAAGCACATGTACATTCTGGATTTGATATATAATCAGTATGTAGGTCACGGTAGAGTTCTGAAATAAGGTTGTACTTTATAAGAACCCTTGTAACCTCAAGATAGCGTTTTGTCTTCCCCAGCATCCCTTTATGGATTAGTAATTATTGTTTAATATAGTTTCTTTAAAATGGATTAAGATTATTATGTATAATGTCATCCTTTTGACAGATAAAATATTATATAAGAATCTCAATTTACCTCTAATTCTTTCCTTCGAGGAATTCTGTCCAAATCTTTCCCACGAATTTCTGTAGTTGACTTCATTTTTTTCTTTTCGGATTCAGTATTCTTTGATTTTAAAGACAACTTATGCTATCCTAAAAATAATCTTTTTTTATCCAATGCCATCAATAGATAGAGATTTGAAGAAAAAGCTGTATACCACATCTTCAAATTCACTCTTTGAACAGTAATGACAAGAACTTTTCCTGCTTCGCATATTTCTTTAGTGATTGCATAAATTCATTTCCTTGCAGCTCTTTTTGAGCTGATCCTCTTGTTTCTAATACATCACTTATTTCCAGAGATCTTTTATTAAGTTGGGGGCTATAAGATCCACTTCCAACAAACCTTCTGGATAAGGTTCAAAAAAAGTCTGCTGCAGAAGATATTGATCCTCAAAACGTACTATCCACGATCTGATTGTGTTTATTACTGGGCAAAGAGAGGTTTTTCTTTCCCTGTATTTTTGAATCCCGTCAAAAAAAAGGGTTTTTTCACCGTTTGAAAGATTCTCTGAAAAATGCCCGAAGGAATGCATGAGTACGTTAATACTCGAAGTATATCGAGGAGGCTTGGTTAAAGCATTGTAGAAGTGTCTTTCATAATCTGAAATCATTTCGTAAAATGGTTTTTTTTCTTTATTTGCAACGATTGCCCCCATTTTTAGGAGTTCTGTCTGGCTATAAGCCATGAGAAGATACTTATTTTCAGTATGAAACCTGATCAGATCCTTTATGTTCCCTTCGGATTTTACTTTCCGGAAAGCTGCAAATATAAATAGCTTTGTCAGGAAATGTTCTTTTATACGGGCGTTTCTGAGCCTCCCTTCATCCTCAATTGGAAGGAAAGGATATCTTTTCATGACTGCTTCCCCAAAATATCCCGACGTTTTCCCAATTGCTCCTGACTTATTGACAGAAGAATAAACTTTTACATCTTTCAGCCCACAGGAAGGAGATCTGAACTTCATAATAAAACCGTCAACATTTACTATTGAATCAAGAAAATCAGTGCAAAAAGCCTTCATATCTTCAGTTACATCCTTGCCGCTAGTAGGCTGGATAAGCCTGTGTTCTCCTTTTTCAAGAATTATTCTCACTGGACTTCTTGGAATACCAAGCCCGATCTCCACTTCCGCACAAACAGGCAGAAAATCAACATATTCCTTCAGCTTTGCCACAATTAAGCTGCTTATCATATCTCCGTTATATCGGCAGTGTTCGAACTCAAGACATTTACTAACCACAACTCTCGGCTTAACAAATTTTCTCATTTAAACCCAAATAAAAAAGAATTACTAGCATAAATTACTTTTCAGAAATGAAGGCTTAAAATCTTTTTTGTTCGGTCATAGGAAAACGATGAAAGATTTTTTTACCCATCTGCTAGATTGTTGTGGAGAATAAGTTTTGAGCAAACCAGCGAATAATGGATGAACTGTGACACGCATCATAAAACCAAGAAGTGTATGAGAACCTGCTTTCAACTGTCTCCAGCTTAATCTATCTGCCCATGTTAATAACGGCTACCTACTAACTGGTCAAGAACCACAATAACAAAAACAAGGATTACAACTCCCAAAATTATAGTTGTTAAATCCCCCTTATTTACTGTCTCCTTAAGGTAGTTGCCTAATCCAAGAAATATGAAATCACGCTGAACTGTGGTGAATATCTCTACAGCCTTCAAGAAAAATCATCCTCTTGTTCAACTCATCATACTATTCCAGATTAAGCTTATGGAGGCAAAGAGTAGTTCCAGCGTTTTAAATCACATACAGCCGTTGAAGCGGAAAATAGTGCTTGCTGCACGTAGCTACATGGGTATATTCTTAAGTGATTGATACCAGGCAAATACCATATTCCATACTTGGGTTATGAAAATCAAAATAATCGATGCTAGATCTATTACAAATCTCTGCGACAGAAAAAACTGAAGTTCAATAAGACGACTAGCAGAAATGAGATAATTGGCTCTTTGCAGTATATCAAGTAATGGTGAGAATACACGCTCTGCATTCCAAATATAGGCGGCTATATATCCATAAACTGAGGTAAAAAGCACAGAAAGTATGTAAGCAATAACCATTTAGCACAGGTTATAGGTGATTCTGCACAGAATAGTTTTGTAACAAAATCAGAATATAAATCAGAATGGTCAGGAAAAACCATTCTACTATAGATAAGTTTGAACCATCATCTAAGATCTGTCATGTTTATGGATAGCATATCTCTAAGCTAACACTAAAAGATAGAGAATGGAAATGTTTTGATTGCAAGACAAAAAAATAATAGAGGCTTTAATTCTGCAATTAACATCAAAAAATTCTCTCTCATAGATCATGATCTAATTGGAATCTGAACCAATAGAATTCGTGGAATGGGCTTGGTGACTTGTTCTCAGAAGTGAAAGTATGAACCCCAATAAGCACTTAGCCTTCAGTTGAATGTACTTCACAAGAAAAAGCTGTAGAAATGAATAAGGCTCAAAACTAGATAATTATAAAATTTAGTGCGAGGGATGGGATTCGAACCCACGAACTCCTACGAGAATAGGCCCTCAACCTATCGCCTTTGACCTGGCTGGGCAACCCTCGCACATAGAATGTTCATCTGTCTTAATCTCAAGCATTTATCAATGTGTTATTTTTTTGTCAGCAAACGAAGTTTTACTCAAAAATATAAAAACTGTCCTCAGACTACTTACTCTGCTGAGCTAGGCAACCCTTAAGTCTCTTTTTATTTAGAGATATATGCGTGCTTTGCACCCGGCAATTCCTCACAATATCATGGATAATATATAAACATTTCGAGACTTAAAAGATCATTGCAATACTTTTTAAAGACCCTAATAAAGCAAACAATAGAAAAAATATTCAGTTATAAAAAATGTCGGAGAATTATCTCCCATTGAAACTTTCAGAATCATAAGACTTGAATTATGACAAAAGTGAATTACGGACTGCACCTAAGCAGTCACTAGAGCTGGTTTAATATGTGTAATATTTCTTCAGCTTTACCTTTAATTGCGTTCGCTGCATTTATAGCAAGGTCTTTAGCTGTGTAAGAACCATCTGATTCCATGGTAAACACAAAAACTTTTTCATTGAAGTTTATTTTAATTGCATGAATATCACATACCTGCTCACAGAGCCTGCATAGAAAACATTTAAGGATATCATCCTCAGCGACTCTAGCTCCGGTTCCTTCGATTCTTATAATGCCCTTTGGGCATTCTGCAGCACAGTGGCCACATGCATCACAGTTTTCAATAGTTATAATAGGTACGTTCTTGTAACCGCAGGCTACACCAGCTTGCCATTTAACGCTATCTCTACCGTATCCCATATGGGCAATAGCTTCAAGCACGAGTTTTTGCCCCTTTTTTAGCTCAACAATAGGTATGTTAGGATCAGCTGGCTGAATTTTGGGATCAGAAGAAATAAGATCCCGCGAATAAACAGTTGCTGGGCCTTCTGCACTAAGGGTTAATGAAATCTCGCAGGCAGGACAGCCTTCTCCTCCGCAATTACATTCTGCCTGTGGTACATAAGTCTCTATATCCGTTATGAGCGGCATTAAGGATAGACGGAGGACTAGCTGCTCATCATAGAGTACCGAGGTATTGTCATAAAGGTTTACATACTCAATCGCAAGATTTGGTACATCTGCGATCATGGCACGCCGAATGCTGTTGACAAAAGATGTACTTACATTGGAAAGTACGAATTTTGCAGATCTTTCCGATAACTCCAGAATGTCTACTTCCATCGTCATATACCCTAATTTCCCTTATATTTTTATCCATTAAAAAAATAGAATTTTGAAAATTCACTCAAACACGCCTTCCGCCTTTTGGGCGGGTACCATCATGCGGAACAGGAGTAACATCTTCGATCCTACCAATTCTGATTCCTGCTCTTGCAAAAGCTCTGATCGCAGCCTGTGCACCAGGGCCAGGGCTCCTCTGCTTGTTTCCTCCAGGAGCTCTTACACGGATGTGGATGCCGTTTATGCCTTTATCCCTAAGTTGGTCTGCAAGCTGGCCGGCCATCTGCATGGCAGTGTAGGGAGAGCTTTCATCCCTTGCAGCTTTTACGACCATACCACCAGAAGACTTTGCAATGGTTTCAGCTCCTGTTATATCTGTTACAGTGATGATCGTGTTGTTAAACGATGATTTGATGTGAGCCACGGCCCATTTCATATCTGCCATCTTTACCTTCTCCCTCTCTTCTTCCTTCCGCCGCCCCTTTCAGGAACTTTTTCTCTAGCTTGTTTTGCATCAGCAACAGCTTTGAGAGTGGTAGTTTTGTCTGCAAGAGAGGATGCCACCTGGACAGGCCTTTCAGAATGAGATTCACTCATGAGTGGAGAAGTCTCATAATACCCGATATGCATCTCTTCTTCCTTTGAAACCATCATCCCTGGGATAGTAGCTTTTCTTCCGTTAACTGCAATGTGCCCATGAGTGATGAATTGACGTGCCTGGATAACGGTCCTAGCAAGCCCTAGACGAACAACCTGGGTTTGGAGCCTCCTTTCAAGGATATTTTCAGTCTTTAAGGATAGGATGTCGTCAATCTCAGAGTTCGGCTTTATAATACCATAACGGATAAGTTTTGAAAGAATTTCTTCAGACTGGGTTTTCAGGTGTCCCACAAGTCCTTCTTCCTGACCATTTGCAACATTTGCAAGCAGTATCCTAGCTTCGGATCTGAACATCCTGAGAATACTAGCTGCTCTCCACACTTCTTTTTTATTCCTGAGGCCGTATGCCTTTACCAACTGAACTTCGGCAGCAATTCTTGCTTCCTGCCATGGATGCTTCGGAGTCTCATAACTTTTTCTTTTTTTACCTGGATATCCCATATAAAATCACCTAATCGAAAAATTACTTTTTCCTGCTGACTCCAACAGTTGATCCACGGCGGCCTGTAGATTTAGTTCTCTGCCCCCTCACCTTAAGGCCCCTTTCGTGCCTGAGCCCCCTGTAGGCGCGGATCTTTTTCAGGGTATTAATATCTTCTCTGAAGGTCAGCAAGATATCCGTTCCAAGCAGATGTTTGTCCTGTCCTGTTGCTATGTCCCTTTGCCTGTTTAACATCCAATTAGGAACAAGATCCTCAAATTTTTCGATAGAGTTGTCTAATTTAGCCACTTCTTCGTCTGGCAGGTATCCAAGTATAGCAGTTGGGCTCACTCCTGCTCCTCTTGCAATGAGTATTGCAGTTCGCCTCCCTATTCCTGGAAGGCCTGTGAGGGCATACTGTACCGGCTTTGCCCCCATCAGATCGGTATTCATAATCCGAACAAGATGCCTTAATTCTTCGTTATTTTTTTCTTCTACCATATACTTCCTCCAATGGAGTGCATACAGCATCCTGTAGCCCCTGATCGAACACCAAAAATAAATATGCGAAAAACTCAGGAGCAGCTCTCAAAAGGAGCTTCTTTACAGCATATACTGATGAGTTCAGTTACATGAAACTACCAGTATATAATTTTATCTTCACTAGCTTTCTATTCAATACGAATTCCAGCAGGATTAAAATGGAAAAATGATCGAAGATCGAGTATTTGAGTAAAGTGCTGAAATATAGACGAAAATATTGAGAAACTTGCATTAACAATTTCGTAGAAAATACAACGCCGAGAGGGAGATTCGAACTCCCGAGGGGCTAAGCCCCACAAGCTTTCCAGGCTTGCGCCCTACCACTAGACTACCTCGGCATAAAGCAGATGGCTCGACCTATACCATAAAGGAATTGTAATATATATATGTTATTCTAAAGGTAGTATTTCCGATTTGCTGCAATTCTGGATAAGAAAAGTAGATGGCATTTTTGTGTACATCTACAAAAAATGGATTTAGGATTTTTTTGAGGAATATAATTTTGGATTTTGTATTCTGGCTTTTTAAAAACCCTTTTTAAGAGTTTATCCGAAAAGTGCTTGACCTCTGTAACATTAACAATTGAAAATATGCACAACCGGAACGGATACTCGGATTTTAAATACCTATTTGTAATTTTACAACATTCCATTATTGATTTTTCGGATAGAATTAAAAGCTAGAACACAACATCTACCTTGATCTAATTAACTCCTGGCGGCTGATACAAGATAAGCTTTACTGCTATGTGGTTCTACCCTCGAATAGAAAGCCGAATCTTTTATATAGACAATATTGAAAAGTGGTGTGAAAGTACGCTCTATTTCAGCTTTTGAAATTCTCCTGGGTCCATAGCCTTCGGGTTCTTTATCTGAGAAACACAGCATGAAATATTTACCGCCTGGTTTTAGTACTGTATGTATCTGCCGTGCAAAAACTTGCCTTTCTTCATCCATCATCGTATGAAACAAACCTGAATCTATAACGATATCGAATTCAGCCTCCATGAAAAGCTTGTCCATCCTTAATACATTCCCGACGACGAAATTACCTTAACATGGCGTTCTATGACCTTTGCCTTTGTGTCAGAGATGGCAGCTTCAACAAGGTCGATACCTGTGACTTCACATCCATTCATAGCTAACATTATTGCATTATCACCCCGGCCGCATCCAATATCCAGGGCTCTTCCAGGCTTAATTTCTCCGTCCTTTATAAGAGCTTCGAAAACTGGCTGGGGGTGACCGACATCCCATGGGGATGTACCCTTATATGCTTCATTCCAATCCAAGCTAATTTCCTCACGATTAAAAATTCAGCTACCATTGATTACAGATAAATATTTTGATAATTGATCAATGGATGCTTTCAGGTTTTCCATAATAAAATTACCCGATTAACCTAACTATAGTACAGTTTTCTCAAGATATGAGACTTTTTATTATTTTCTGGGTTTTTGATTGATTGCATGGCATTGCTCGAAAGTTATGCAATATCTGATTGACTCTATATCCTTTTTCTTTCGCTATAAAAAGAAGGATGCAGAGTCAATGAGTATGTGGATGATGTTTATTATTTGTTGTTTCATTGATGCACAGGTTTTTGTCAGTACATAAATATATCTGAATAGGTATCAAATTTTAGAAAGTCAACCTGCTTTGGAGAGACGAGAAAAGCAATTGAACTTTATGAAAAGCCACTCAAAATTGCTCAAGAAATTGAAGATCCTAGAATAATTGATTTTTGTGAGAGAAATCTTGAGATTGATATTCACAGTCAGAATCCGTATACAGATCTCCGTTCAGATAAGACTTGGCTCTGCATCCCGTGCTGCATATTTTACCGTAATCCGCGCAGTGAAAGCACTGTGGGATCCTGCTCAATCGAATTGAACGCATATCCTTTAAGCACTTTGCATTCTTCCACTGATTCAGGAAGCCATCATTCCATACGACATCGGATTTAAAATCAGTGTCGGCAAATAATGCACAGGGTGCCATTCTGCCATCTGCTAATAGTGCAGCTAATACAGTGGCCGCAGCACATGATACAAATTCGTCCTTGCGCTGAGTTCTAACGTATGGCTCTCGATAGCTCCATGCGAAGTTCAATCCGATCTTAAGCGGTGCTAGCTCGGATTCATATTGCTCCCTGACCTCGTTTAAGATGTGCTCTTTTTGGAGTATCTCTTCATGACTAAGGAAATCATCCTCGTTCTCAACGGCCCTTCCAGAAGCTATTGGCAACCTCACGATCCAGGATGTTGCTCCTTCTTTGATGATCAGCTTTGCCAGATCATCGAGTTGATCTATATTAAACCTGGATATGGTCGTCTGAATTGCTACTGGTATCTCCCTTTTCACCAGCAAACGTAGACACTGGATGCACCTATCAAATGATCCCTTCTTGCCCCTGAACCGTTCGTACTCCTGCTTATTACCTGCATCGAGGCTTAAGTTTACCCCATCAATTAGACCGGGGAACCATGAGGAGTTCTCATCATCTATCAAAGTGCCATTAGTGCAGAGAGTAATGATGGATGCAAGGGGTCTGACCAATTCTATAATGGTCTTTATGTCCTTGCGCATGAGGGGTTCTCCTCCCGATATCGCAATATTTCTCATCTTAATTGACCCGAATTCATTAATTACCGATCTGATTTGATCCTGACTTGGCTCGCATGCCGCTGCCAAGGAAGATCTGTTGTAACAATGCCTGCAATAAAGATTACATCTGCTGGTAACCTCCCAATGGAGATCTAGTGGCGCAGATAACGTCGGAATAGCTGATACTTCGTCTGTATTCTGAGGAATTCCAGGATAGTAATTATCTTTGGACCAATTATCTGCATCCGAAATAATTTTTTGAACTCTCTGGATATCGCTATTCACAACATCGATATCTGCCACAGCAAAAAGTGATATGATATATTTCAGTATCTTTGAATCTTCAAACCCTTTTGCTATACAGCGGGCTATTTCAAATCCAGTATGATTGAGGAACATTACATTGTCACCGTACTGTTGAACCAATATGCCGCCAAACGGCTCGCGTCGTAAGAGCAAGGATTGTGTCATCAAAATCAGATCTTTGATTAATATCTCGTATTCATAGAAGTAAAACAGGTATTTGGCCCCATTAGATTGTTGTCTTTGGAAATGAATGCTCAGACATCATGTCTAATGGGGTAATGCAAATTGGAGCAATTACTGAGAGCCTTTATTCTATAATCAACAAGTTGATGTCTGGACCGAGTTTTTCGACCTTCATTTTGGCTTTATCCAAGTCAGTGATTGCTTCGATTGCTGCGTTAGGAGCTACTGCTACATTCACAGGTTTCTCGCACGAGCAACTGCAATTTCCTGATGCTCTAACTGTAGCTATCGTGTATATTGGCTTTACTGTAGTTGTTTCTGAAGGTTCCAAATCATTTTACCTCCTTAAATCGTTGAAGCATAAGGTTTAATTATGGTTTAACAATATTAGGTTATAGTTTACCTATTATTTATTTTTATTTCTTATTTTTCTAAATCTTATTTTTACTACTCATATTTTGCTAAAACTTGATTTACTAAAACTGGTTCCGTTGCAAAAAATCTAGCTATTTGTCAAAATCTATACATCAGTAAAAAGATAGATGCTATTTTTTGTGGTGGGAAAAAATACAGAGTAATTCCCAATTTGCAGAACTTTCGGTACACTACGATGCGTTTAAGGTACAAAACGTCAAATAGCGTTGTTAATATTGAGATATATTTAAGATGTTATAAAATAACCATATATAATATTTAAATATGTGCATAAAATATTATTGTCAATAGCAATTGATAAAGATAGTCGTTTTATAATTCTTTGAAAGATCTTTTAAAAAGCATTAATAAGTATCTTAGTCCAGTATGATTCGGATTTTTGCGGAACCGCAATCCTAGGAAAGGCCAAAATAAAGTTCGAGGAGATGCCCACATCTGATCCTCCATAAGGTGAAAAATAGAACATGAAGCAAGGGCAAGGACTTTGGTATCTCCTCTTTTATCGTAAAAGTATAAACCTGTAAGAAAAAGGGTAAAAGAAAATAGCAATGTATGAGCTATCGTCCGTCCGTTTGCAATGGTAGAAGAATAGATAATTATTCCAAGAGGTTTATCAATTAAATCTGGAAGAAGCGATCCAATGACTACATATGTTGGATCTATAATAGTCTGCAATTGTGGTATGAAAAATATAAATCCAAAAAATATTCCCAATGTAACGCCAATATGTCCAAAAAGAAGCATTGTGATTAAAATGTACTTTAGCTATATATAAATATTGTTTGTTCGTTAGAAAATGTCTTCAAATTAAATTGATTCTACAGATAGGATAAAGTACCATCCTATAAAGTTAATGTTAATTGAATTTCATGGTCATCGGTTAATTAAGGAATCTTGCTAAATTACATCGATTGTCAAACTTTTTAAATTATTCATAATGTAAAGTTTAAATATCTTACAGATTTCAATTTAAGTGATCAAAACTTGTAACGAATTTTTGCTTTGAAATCGAGACTATAAAGAAAGAAAAATCCCGAAAGATGACGAATGATAACGTAGTCAAATAGATACTAGAACTAGGCATTTATGTGTAGATGTGTTCATCGATGGGATGTATGTTCAATAGCTTCAATTCTGGTTATGGTGACTGAACCGAGTACAAAAAAAGGAATATTCATTTTTTCCCCTATTTTTCTTCAAGGTATGCAGGGACAATCGATCTTCGCTTTATACCCGTAATCTCTGTTTTTGTTCAATTAATTATAAAAGTGTACTCACAATTAAGCTAGTAATGATAGTACAAGAGACAATAATAAAATGTCACCAGATAATATATCAATGTTTTAATCTGATCCTTGTATAAAACAACAAATAAAAAAAGTGAAATTCGGAGATAAATTGCAATTTTGAAATATAGAAAGCCTTTTATAACTAAGTTTACCAGTATAAAAATAGCAGAAAAGTGCAACTGTATAAATCATAGAATATTAATTATATCACAATACATTTTGGCCCAGACAGGCAAGTCTGCAAACCAGATATCTTAGAAATTATATGAGATTAGAGCTTAATCTAAGAAATCGTTTTAAGAGCAGAATAATAGAGGTGATTTTATGACCAAGGATCCCGAGTCCAGAGAAAATATCGAAAACACAGATTTAAAAAATGATAACAAAGGTATTATAATTGAATTTGTGAAAGCTGAATGTTTCAAGCAGATATATGCCATTGGAGCAGCGGGAGGGCATAGTCCATATGATTTCAGGATTGGTTTTTACAACGATACACCAAAGATGTTCGGGGAAGTTCCCGATTCTAGGATTGTTGAAAGGCGTGTTGAAACTGAAATAATTCTCTCTCCAGTTGCTGCTCTTGAACTTAACCATTGGCTTACTCAGCATATAAATGAATACGAGTCCGTCTTTGGACCCATAAGAGCGATTCCAAGATCTAATAAAGAACATACAAAGCATGATGATGAATGTACGGAAATTAAAGGTTACATCTGAAAGATAAAGAATACAAAAGTTGCTTATACGCCTTAGATGCTTGAGATTTTATTTTTGAATAGAGCCACTTGAACTACAAGTATTTAAGGAACTATGGATATCGATGGTTATATATCTCTGTAAAGGGTATGTAATTTTTAGTTTTCCTCAAAGTCGGTGAAGTGAAGATTCAGAATAATTTCCGGTTGTTTTCAGTACCCTTTGATAGTATTAACATGCTGAAAATAGTGTATTATTACTCTGAAGAGGTTTTCTCGTACTGACTTTGGAACATAAAAAGCAGGAACCCGATAGTACGGGAACCAGAAATAATTAAGCGAGGGTTTAAATTTGTTCCCAAATAAAAAAGTTCAGAAAATTGTTGGATCCAGGATCCAGGTAGAAATGAAAGGCGATTTTAATCTGCTTGAAGGTACTCTTAAGAGTGTGGATGATTATATGAACCTGCATCTCGTGGATACCATGGAAATTGTAAAAGGAGAAAAAGTTCGTTCCCTTGGTTCTGTAGTGCTTCGGGGCAATAACATCATACTGATTACTCCTGTCGAAGAATAAAACTTCACACGGGATCTCATTGTGTGGGATTATGGATCTTGAAGAAGAAGCATACGATATCATAAAAAAACACACGGAAGGAGTTTTCCAGAATATCATCTGGAAAGAACTGCAAATAGACAGCAGAAAATGTTCCAGGATCATAAAAAAGCTTCTGGATAAAGACCTTATTATCCGTGAAGTTGGTGTCTCAAATGGAGCAAGGACATACCTCCTGAGAGCAAAAGAAGAGATTAAGGAGAAATACGATCTTCTACTTGCAGGAGAAATGTTTTCAGCTTGTACTGGCTGTAGCTGTGACTGTGAGCCCGAATACTGCGGGAGGCTAAGCGAATGGATCGGAAAACTAATGGAAGACGAAGCTAGAAAATCGGAAGAAGTCGATGAAATAGAAGAAAGCTTTGAAGAAGCTGGAGAAAATATCTGAAAAGGTTGATATAACTATTCAGCTTACATAGAATCAGTTAAACGATATTTATTTTGATATAAATTAATACTTATGATTGATTAATAACTACAAAACACTTTCAACAGCCAACAGTTAAATAAAATGCATCCCCCTAAATTTGCTCAGTGAATCTTGGTAAAGATGAATCTTGGTATTGTTTTTCCCAGGCTGAATAGTTACAAATAGTTAAAATTGTATAAAAAATAATATGTAGTTAGAAGATCGAAAGTTCATAACTGTTTATGAATATATTCCTTATTACAGAATAACCTTAATAAGGCTAAAAAATGCAAATATACAAAAAGAATGGAGTGGAGTCAAATCCAATCATTATAGTCTTTAGAATGAAAACTCGGATTTTAATCTTGGCAGAAGCATAGATTCAATTTTTATAATTTGATTGAAATAGATTTCACTGACAAATCATATAAAACTATAAAAAAATATAATTAAACCTGGTGACTATTTTTATAAAATTAGATCTAAGTAGTAAAGTCAACGAGAATAACTTTATGATGGATAGATTTATATATTGCAAACATATAATGAAAGTCTCGCTGCAAGATGCAACGTGCTCCGGTAGTGTAGTCCGGCCAATCATTCCGGCCTTTCGAGCCGAAGACTCGGGTTCGAATCCCGGCCGGAGCACCAAAACGAATTTCTTCTAAATCAGTAATAAATTTCTGAAAGTTTTAACCGATTTACAAACTTTTCCAGTTTATTAATACTTAGCCACTTTCCAGGATATTGGAATTGAATTTTAGTATTTCCTCTACTTTTGAAAAATTCTGTTCACCATCAAGCATTCAAACTGTAATTAGGGATTATAGCATAGATTTTGCTTCAAAGCAGACAGCTTCAAAACCCTGAACCTGGGTAAAAATCCAGATGGTTTCCAGATACCGTGCTGTCTGGATTAGTATACTATTAGAAATGTAGGAAGTGTGCGGATTTTTCTGTTAAATCAGACATCCAAATAAATTATGAGAAAGTTAGATATACTTTGGAATAAACAAAAAAAACATATAATATCCAGAGATTTAACTTAGAATTTGCAGCAAGTATGCGATACCACCGACTCCCTCAGCGATATAATTTTCGTAATTATTATGATTATTCTGGTTGTCCCAGCAATAATATCAAAACTTAAAAGGATTTCTCTGAACATCAATTTCCGGCTTGTTGTTCATAATGCCTATATAAACAATTTGTTGAAATTGTAGGCTTATCGAAATTCTCCATAGAATATCTTACTATCCAAAGGAGATTTTCAAAAAAATCTGACGAGGAATTAAAGAAAACACATCACCTAATAAGCATTAATTGTATAGGATTTTGATAAACCTTTGATTATTATAGATATATTATGTACCATTTATCAGCATATGAATAAATTGAAGGTTTTGTCAAAATCTTCTGTAATTAATTGCTGAATTTACTATAGTGGGAAGATAAGGATCCTTGATGACAAATCCATTTTTCTAATTTTTTGAAAGGTTAATTTTTACTGTGAGAGCTATATTCTTCAGTCTTGTATTCCATATAACATACTGAAACAAATGATCGAAGTTTAAATTCGATTATTAGAGAGTTAATTGAGTGTCGATATCGTGACTAGAGGTCCCGAATATAAACATTTACATATGAGCAGGTATTTTTAAAAGCAATTTTGCTGGAATGACTTTTATATCCTCAACTGTGTTCAACAAGAGAAAGTTGCTTTACGAAGGCATTTCACCTAAAAGGCAGCAATGAGGTATTTCATGAATACTAAACTTGACCCGTGGAATTCAAGCGACATCACTGACTATTCCAAGTTATTTGAAGAATTCGGGATTTCTCCTTTTGAAAATCTGCTTCCAGAAATCCCTTGCCCGCATAAGTATATGAATAGGAAAGTTATCTTCGGTCACCGTGATTACGAACAAATTGTAGAAGCAATGCGTACAGGTGCTCCATTTTCAGTCATGGACGGATTTATGCCCTCAGGAAAAGTTCACTTGGGACACAAAATGGTTATGGACCAGATAATCTGGCATCAGGAAAAGGGAGCTAGTGCTTTTGTTGGAATTGCGGACAGGGAAGCATTTTCAGTGCGTGGTTTTTCCTGGCAGAAATGTAGCAAAATAGGTGTAGAAGAATACATATTAAGTCTTATTGCTCTTGGTTTCAAGCCAGACGGCTTAATTTACTTCCAGTCAGGTTGCAACAGCGTTAAGGATATGGCATTTGAACTCGGGGTCAAGGTTAATTTTTCGGAACTAGGAGCCATTTATGGTTTTTCAGGAGAAACGAACCTCTCTCACATGTTAAGTGTAACAACCCAAGCTGCAGATATTCTTCAGCCGCAGCTCGAAGAGTTCGGAGGGACAAAACCAGTTGTAATTCCTGTCGGACCCGACCAGGACCCTCACATTAGGCTAACTCGAGGGCTTGCAGGCAAGATGAATATGTTTAAAGTGGAAGAACGGGAAGAAGCAAGGACAGGTAGAAAATATTTAAGTATCCGTGGAAAGAGTGCATCTAAAGAGGCTCTAAAGGAGCTAAATAATCGTATTCCGTGTAAAATAAAGCTATATGAAGAGCATCTGGACTTACTCGAGCTCCCTGAGTTCTCATTGCTAGAGAAATTTGGTTTAGAAATTAGTCAACGAGATAGGCAAAAGTATTATTTAAATAAAATTGAAGAAATATCTGTCTTTATTAATGAAATTAGCCCTTATACATTCATTTACTACGAAAAACATTTAGTTCAAAAACAAATCTCGAAGCTTTTCAGAAAGCTGTTAAACGAAATTGTAAGCGAGGTGGCTACCGAATTTGGGGGCTATGCTTTTATTCCTCCTGCGTCTACCTACCACCTTTTCATGAGCGGTCTCCAGGGAGGTAAAATGTCTAGCAGTGCCCCAGACAGCTATATAGCTCTCACTGATGATCCCAAAGAAGGGGCAAAAAAAGTGAAGAAAGCAAAAACTGGAGGCTGTGTAACTCTCGAAGAACAGAAAAAAAAGGGGGGAAATCCTGAAGAATGCTCAGTTTTCGAACTCATGCTCTTTCATCTGCTTGAAGACGATAAAGAATTGCTGGAGGTAAAACAGGAATGTATCTCAGGAACGAGGATTTGCGGCTCATGTAAACAGCTTGCAGCGGAAAAAATATATGAGCTATTAAAGGACCATGGGGAAAAACGGGAACTTGCGCGTGAACACCTCGACGAATATAATATCATATACAAAAACTAAATCTGGAAATTAAATATAATGCTTGTAATCTCAAAGTTTTAATATTTTTAGACTATAAGAATGTGATCACGAATGAGTTTTCAGGAAAACCTCACAACTAACGAGAAAAAAGTCTTGCTTGCTCTTGAGGAACTAAGGTCTACAGCACCCGAAAGAATGGAAGAGAAATCAGGACTTCAAGTAGATGCGGCAATGCAGGCAGCTTTCATGCTTGCAGAAAAGGGATTGATTTCAGTTTCCGAAAAGGTGCTTGAAAGTTACTTTCTTACAAAAGAAGGAGAAGAATACACAAAAAATGGGCTCCCAGAGCGCCAGATTATTGACGCACTAAAAGCCCCTACTTCTCTTGAAGAACTAAAAAGCTATTTTTCTCCGCAAATGGTAGGTATTGCAGTCGGATGGGTCGTAAAAAAAGGCTGGGCAAAAGTTGAAAACGGACTAATGGTGCCATCTGGGAAAGCGGAGGTTGGAAAAGATGAAGAAGCTCTTGCAGCTTTTAAAGACAAAGTAAAAATTATTGGAGAATTTGTGGACAGAGAAGGAGCTGTAAAAGACCTCCTCAAACGTAAACTTGTCACAAAGCACGAGGAAAAAATCAGGACTGTTTCCATAACGAATATAGGCAGTGCTCTAGCAGCTCAGGGTATTGTCCTTGAAGAGGAAATTGCCCAGATCACGTCCGAATTACTTAAGAGTGGATCTTGGAAAGGGAAAAAATTCAAGTCCTATCGACTTGACATGACTCCTACCCCTCTCTATGGTGCTAAGATACACCCTTACAGGCGCCTTATAGAAAAGATGCGCCAGATCTTCCTGGAAATGGGCTTCACAGAGATCAAGGGCGAAATCATCCAAAGCTCTTTCTGGAACTTCGATGCCCTTTTCCAGCCCCAGGACCACCCAGCAAGAGACATGCAGGACACTTTCCATCTGGGTAGCACCTGTCAGCTTCCAGCTGAGTATTCAGAAAAAGTAGCTGCAATGCATGAGTGTGGAGGAGATATTGATTCATGTGGGTGGGATGGAGTCTGGGACAGGGATCTTGCCAGGCGCAATGTGCTGAGGACCCATACAACTGCAGTAACTATTAAGTATCTTGCTGACAATCCAGAACCTCCAGTAAAGGCCTTCTGCATTGACAGAGTTTACCGCAGGGAAACCATTGACCCTACTCATACTCCTGAATTTGAGCAGCTTGAAGGAGTAGTTATGGATAAAGAAATGTCCTTTGCAAACTTGCTTGGGCTGCTGACAGAGTTCTACCATAGAATGGGATTCGAGGATGTTCGCTTCCGTCCTGGATATTTTCCATATACAGAGCCAAGTGTGGAACCAGAGGTTTATGTAGACGGCCTCGGTTGGGTTGAACTTGGAGGCGCAGGAGTTTTCAGAAAAGAGGTTACTGAACCCTTCAGAATCAAAGAACCAGTTCTTGCCTGGGGACTAGGGGTTAGCAGACTCGCCATGCTTAAACTCGGGCTTAAAGACCTGAGGCTTCTTTACCAGTCCGATATTGACTGGCTCAAAAAGAGCGAAATATGTAGAATATGAATAACTGAAAGCCATAAGATTTGAAATACTTGTATCTGAGTAAAGGCTGAAACCTGCCTGTTGTAGATCCAACAGTTCTTCTTTTATTTTAACCAATCTTATTTAACTTAAAAAAAACTTAATTATTCAGCCTAGTAAAAATCAGTTTAATGATATATATTTCCCTGCGATCATTCCAACATTCTACAGGTGCACACAGGTGTAGAACTTGTTTACCTATTCGCCAACAGTAATTTATTGAAAGCTATGTTAATTTTTAAGATTTTGTTATCTTGAAAAAATGCATACTGTTTTTGGTACTTCTGCAGAAAGCGTGGGAATACTTCTGTTTTTTGACTGATCGGAAAATGATAAGCGTGATCAATAGCTAATAGTTGTATAAAAGGAACCATCAGATATTTTGCTCAGCAAATCTTACTAAAGACCACTATTGCAATTTGCTTTGTCAGGTTGCTAGTTACTAAAAGATAATTAAAATCAATTAAGGAACCATTTTCAATAGGTTTGTCTCCAACTTACTGGGGACTTTTGTGTTCTTCTTTCAATAGTAAAAGCATCAAACATTTTTATGAGTATAAGTTAATGCAAAGAAATTTAAAACCCCTAATTCTCAGATGGATAGAGCTTCTCTAAATATCTAAAATTTAAAAAAATTAACTCAAAAAATGTGTCCATTGAATCTTGAAAAATTTTTGTTGGTGTTTTTTATCTTAACTGAATAGTTACAGATAAGGTTGGTACTTCAAATAATTGTCTACAAAGAATTTATTGTTTTTTAACCCTGGATTTTCTTTTTAAGCTTCTTTGCTTCTTCTGCAACTCTCTTTTTTGAGTACACTTTTGCTATCAGTTCCACAGCATCAAGGTTACGCACTGCACTGTCAAGGTATCCGAAAACATCACCCTGGTATGCGGAAATCCCGTAATTATCTTCAAGTCTTTTTATGATTTGTGACGGATCCAGTTCTTCAGTACGCAGCCGAATTATTTTTTCCGAAAATTTCTGTTCTGCGCAACCGCAATAAGGCGAGTCCTTGCATGCACATGTTAAAAAGTCTGAAGCAAAGTTCAACATGAGCTCCCTGATTTTTGTGTCAAGCTGGTCGAGGGAATCTCCATCAAAAATTATGTCAAGGGTAGCTCCTTGGAAAATCCTTGAAGGCATATTCACATGTAAAGAACTACCGATATTTTTTGCATACTTAAAATACGCAGCATCGAAAAATTCCAGGTTTGTTGCAATCTTTAAAGGATCATTATCTTCAAGAACTGCATCCCTAATAAGGAAAGCTTTGGATACAGGTAAAAAATGGGCTGCAATAACTTTCCCTAATTGCGTAAGCGTGATCCTGTTTCCCTTCCTTTCTAAAAAACGGTAGCTTTGCAGGCGCAAGATCAGTTTATCCAGATCGAAGCTTCCGAACATAAGGCTGTGGATCTTTTTGAGATCCTGGATAGAAGAAGTGACCGCAACGGATGCAAGAACTTCTTCAAGTTGTTCAGCTTCTCCATATTCAACCCCTATGGACAGCATTTCTCCTTGCAGCAGCTTAATTGCGACTTCTTCTTCTGTATCTTGTTGGGAGCTGGAATAAGATTTTCCTGGTACTGGTATAAGCACCACAATCCCCCTATCATGGAAATCCGGCCTTCCTGCCCTCCCGCTCATCTGCAAGAATTCCTGGACAGAAATCCATTCTATTCCCATTGCAAGTGTATCAAATATCACCTGGGAAGCCGGAAAATCCACGCCTGCAGCAAGTGCAGAAGTTGTCACAACTACAGGTAGTTGTCCTTTTGAAAAGAGAGTTTCAACCTTGTTCCTCTCATATTGGGTAAGTCCTGCGTGATAGGGAGCCGCTTGGATTGAAAGAGCTCCTGCAAGCCTATGACAGTTTCTACGAGAATTTGTAAAGACAATCGTCTGTCCCCTGTGATTTTTAGAAGAGAACATCGAATATTCTTCTTTTGCAAGCTGAGAAATCAGCTTTGCTTTTTCATTCTCCTGGCAAAAAAGTAGGTGCCTGTCGATAGGAACTGGTCTGTGTTCATAAAGGACAAGCTGAGCTCCAAGTTTTTTTGAATAGGCCACAGGATTCGCAACGGTTGCGGAAAGGTAGATAAATTGAGCTGTCGGTGCCGCATAAAGTAATCTTCCAATTAGCCCGTCCAGTCTGTGCCCTCTTTCCTGGTCTTCGAGCATATGTACTTCATCCACAACTACAGTTCCGATTTTACCCAAAAAATCGGCGTTTCCTGATCGAAGCATGTGATCTACGCCCTCATAAGTTCCTACGATTATGTCTGCATTCGGACTGGTCTGCATTTTCAAGCGCGTAGATGTCTTTATAAGAATTGCACCAATTTTTATGGAAGTAATTAGCCCAAGCTTTAAATACCGTTCTCTGAATTGCTCATATTTCTGATTTGCAAGAGCTACTAGTGGAACCAAATAGATCATTTTTCCTTTTTTTTCCAAAAGGTTTTGGATTCCTGCCATCTCCCCTATAAGGGTTTTTCCGGTTGCAGTTGCTGAGACTACAAATTGATTTTTCCCTTTCAAAAGCCCGGCTTCTACAGACAGTGCCTGAACGGGGAGTAGAGTCTCAGATTTATGTTTCAGAATATTCTTGAAATTTTTTTCGAGAGGGAGATCCTCGACCCTTAATAAAATAGTTGAAGGAATTGTTCTGATAGTATCGTACCTGGTAAACTCGGGATCTAGCTTTTCAGGGTTCAGCATTCTTATGGTTCTATCCAGATCCTTTGTTTTAAAGAGAACTTTCTCCAGAAAACTTACAGATTTTTCTCCGTAATGCAAATTTTCTGAGCTGACTACTCGCATAAGTTCTTCTTTCGCACATCCCCAACATATGAGTTCATTATGGAACTTGATAGACTTGCTATTTGTAAAATTGAAACGTTTATTGATCCAGCAGTGTTTGCAGATTTTAACTCGGTCTGCAGTGAGTTGAAAACCCTTAAGCATTTCTAGAAAATTAGCCTCATTTGCAGAATTTCCTCCTTCTGCAAGCATGATCCTGTTTGCACTGCGTAAGATCTCTACAAACTTCTGTGGGGGGATGAATTCTTCTTTTTTTTTGTCGGTTAGGAGCCTAATTTTGTGAGGTCTCGGTCCTTTGTGACTATTATTTATATAGAGTTCGGCCACATAAAGTGGCTGCTTCATCCGATCCTTTATGGCCATTATTATTATTTTCGATTTTTCAGCGTATACTAGGACCCAGAGAGTCATTGTTTATCCTGATATATGAATGGTATAAGTAGACTTCCTTTTGGATTTAAAAATAAATATTTTGCTACTGTATTAATTTTTCAAGGAAACTTTTTCTATTGTAAGAGGTAATATTTATGGCGTCCACTTCAAATATTAATTCACATGCACACTTTTTTATTTTACACTTTTTCGTTTACCTATCATTTATTCCTTTTTTTCGTGAGCACCTTATCAATAGAATGTATAATATAGGTGAATAATTACTCTAAATAGATAACAAACATTTATTTAAATATATCTACACTTATATAATCGCCTTATATTAAGTACTTTTAATATACTTTTCATCCTCTGAGCAACTTATTCATAGAAAAATAGAGAATTTTGATAAAGCTCTGATTTTCACGAATTATCTATACTCTATTTAAATGCAGCTGATAAAATTTAGCCTCCCATATTATTGGTTGATTCTATTTCCAGTAATAATCTAAATGACCTTTCTCAGTCTGTAATAAATCAATAGAAACACAAATAAGCCTTAGAAAGGAGAAAATAAAATGAGACTTTTACTGATTGCGGACATCCACGCAAACTATGAAGCCCTCCAGACTGTTCTTGAAGTCCCTCACGATATGGCCATATGCCTTGGATAGTGGATTATGGACCAGAGCCTGAAAAATGTATTGATTTCTTGCAAAAGAAAGTCATCCCAACAATAAGGGGGAACCATGATAATGCAGTCGCTTTTAAGGTAGACTGCCAATGTGGATACAAGTATAAGCATCTATCAATTGCGACCAGGGAATATACATGGAAAACTCTTGATAAATCTAGAATAGAATATCTGCAGAAACTCCCTCTACTGATTAAAAAGATAATCGATGGTAAAAGATTCTATCTGACTCATGGAAGTCCTCGGTCTGTGTTCGAATATATTAAACTCGAAACTCCAGATTACTTAATCAGGAATATGATAGATGAAGCTATGGAACCTATAGATGCAGATTTCCTGGTAATCGGACATTCCCACATTCCAATGGATAGAAAACTCGAAAATCTTACAATTATAAATCCGGGTTCAGTAGGACAGCCAAGAGACGGAGATCCAGGGCAAGCTGTGTATTGTTTGATACAGAACGCGAAAAAGCCGAATTTCTTCGGCTTGATTACGATATCGATGCAGTTTGCACAAAAATCAAAGACAGAATGCCCCATGCAGATGAATTGATAGATATTCTCAGACTGGGGTACTGATAGTAAGAAAATAGGTAGTCAATTGAACCTAGGCTTATCTGATTCAACTATTGTTATTTCTATGTGTTCGGGCTTCAGATCTAAATTCATGTTTTATATAAATGGATAATAGGCGATTTTGGAATTAAATTCCGAGATTAAATTATTCCGAAATTTGGGTACAATTTAACCTCATAGTAGAATATTTTATTTCAATTGTATAATCAATTGTAGTTGTGAAAAAGCCTGTTCACATACTTTTTTGTTATTGTTCTTCAAACTTTATTAATCCTAGTGAGTCTCACAGGTGCTGGGCCATTTGCAGATATACCGAACTCCTGCAGCAACACTACATATAATTTAAATAAGTCTGATGAAGCAATAAAATCATATGTAAACACAATTAAAATTAACCCTAAAGATTCAAAAGCTTGGAACAACGAAGGACTTGATCTAAGCAAATTAGGTAGGTACTATGACGCAATAAAAGCTTATGACAAAGCAATTGAAATTAACCCGCAGAATTCATTGGCTTGGTACAATAAAGGACTTGCTCTTGATGACATAAATAAATCCGATGAAGCTATAAAAGCATATGACAAAGCAATTAAAATTAACCCAAAGGATTCAAAAGCTTGGAATAATAAAGGACTTGATCTAAGCAAATTAGGTAAGTACGATGAAGCAATAAAAGCATATAACAAAGAAATTGAAATTAACCCTCATGATTCAAATTCTTGGTTCAATAAAGGAAATGCTTTATTTGATCTTAATAAATTCGATGAAGCAATAAAAGCATTTGACAAAGCAATTGAAATTAATTCGCAGGATTCAGATGCTTGGTACAATGAAGGACTTGCTCTATATAGTTTAAACAAGCATCAAGAAGCAATAGAAGCTTATGACAAAGCAATTGAAAGGAGCCCTCATAATTCAGATGCTTGGTATAATAAAGGAATAACTCTAGCAAAATTAGGCAAATTCGATGAAGCAATAAAAGCGTATGTGAAAGCTACTGAAATAAACCCGCGACTCAGAAGTTTGGTTCAATAAAGAAACTTTATCTAGATAGATTGAATAAATATGATTTGTAGGTTAAATGTTACTAATTTTCATTTATTTTTTATCCTCCGCGAAATAAATATAGCGATTTTTGGTTTTTTAATTTTTACATATATTTTAGTAAAATATATGCATTGTCCCTTAAATTTTGATTAAAATGGCAAAAATACATAATTTTTAATACAAAAAAATCTATGCAACAACGAAACCTAAAAAGATTTCTATTGTTTAGGACAGTTGGAACTTTTTCCTGTACTTTGAGAAAGTTTAAGTGCTCTTTCGTGATCTCCCAACTGATGATAACGTCCAGCTAGATTGTCTAGGGTTGTTGCAACATCTTGATTTCAACTCCTAGTTTTGCTTCAAGAATTTGCAGTGTTTATTCATATATAAGGTTAAAGGTTTAAAACTATTGATTTTCAAATTTAACTCGTGAGTCCTAGAGTAGTTCTTAGGCTTTCTATTGAAAGTTTAATATGTGGCTAGACTTATTAAAGTCAATTCATGAATGAATGGTATTTTTAAAAATCAATTGTAGTTGCAAATCTAATTATTGACGCTTAAGTTACTCGAAATTATATAACCATGGAAAAAACGTAGATAAATAAAAAAAATACTCTCAGCCCCTTATACTCTTGTTTTCGATGCTTTTCCTAGTTTTACTTACTTATATTCGAGTTTTAGTAGAAAAATAATCTATTTGACGATAAATCTATTTTTCGCTATTTACCGAGAATTCTTCACAAGCAATTCCCCATGATCCAGCCCCAAAAGTGCGTTAGATGTAGTAGGCACTCTCTCAGTAGATTCACTCTCTCAGTAGATTCACTCAGCCAGATAATTCTCGACATCCATCTGTTTGATCTTATCGAGTTGAACTTCGATCCAGTAGATGTGGTCCTCTTCGTCCTTCAGGATCGACTCGAGAAGCACTTTGGTGTTATTATCCCCCACCGCAGTGCAGATGGATGCTTTCGTTGTAACCTCGGATAGCCGTCTCTTCGGCTCCATGGTCATACTCATGCATATTTGGTACTTGGGCGCCGATGATTATTGGTTTCAGCTTGCTGAGATTAGCTTCCCTTCAAGAAAAAGGATTTCTGGCGATCAGTTTCTCAGCGTGCTTCATCTTCGGCGACGGTTCTCTTCTGGATCATCTCTTCCAGTTGCTTGTAATTCCAGTTTTCACACATAGCAGCATGGACAATATACTGGTTGATAGCAGTTCGTTCATCGGCCAAACGAGCGTTTAAATGTTCAGTAATCTTCTCGTTCCCTTTCATAAATAAACTTCCTATTGAATCGAAAAGGGTGCTTCAGCTAGGACAATTTCTCTTAATGGTTTCACTTGCAGAATCTACAAGTTTCTATGAATTTCCTCCATAAGCGGAGGTGCTGACATTTCTGGCGTAACTACCTCTATATATGCACCTGTTTTAGTGTTATCCAGCTCTGCTATGATTTTATCCAGATCACCACATGTGGTGGCCTTTCTCATCAGCCAGCCCTCGCAACCAAGCATCTCTGGCAATTTATGATATTGCCATTGAGCAAGGTAGTTGTAACAGTAATCTAATTTATCAGATAGCATTTTTTCTATCAGGTAGCCGTTATTATTCAGAACGAAAATGATGGGCTTTAGACCAAACCGGTAGAACTGACAAATTTCTTGGGCAGTCATCTGGTGCGCCCCTTCGCCTGTTATGAGAATTACCCGCCGATCCGGTGCAGCCAGTGAGGCACCAAAGGAAGCTGGAGTAGCCCAACCTATCGCCCCCCAGAGCGTCTGGCTATGGAACTTAGATCCTTTAGGTAAAAATATTGGCAATAACCCATAAAAGGATGTGCCTAAATCCACTATGATGATATCATCTGGCTTAAAAAAATTCTCGTAGCTCGCATATAAATAATCAGCCGTTATTAGGTTGTCAACTTCCACCTTAGGCATTGTTGGACGCTTAGCTACAGGGCCCATGATATCAGTACGTTTATGAAGCCTTTTGCTGAGCTCATCCAGTACATCTGACATTTTTAGATTAGGGTAATCAGCATGGCCTATATGTACTTCAGAAGGCATGATATTGATTACGCGGGATTTGTCCAGTCTTGCCGTGAATTTACCTACTCCTCCCAAATTTATATCAGACAAGATAGTGCCTATGGCAAGTATACAGTCGCAGGATTCCACGAAATCCCTAATTTCAGGATTCACAAGATGTCCGCTGTATAAACCCAGGTAAGAAGAATTAGTCTCGTCGAGCACTGACTTATCCATTGCCATGGTCACATAAGGTAAGCCTGAAGCATTAACCACGGCTGTGGTCAAGTCCTTAAGTCCGAAACGATCAACAAAAATACCGGGCATAATACAGGCTTTCCTTGAATTTGATAATTTATTTATAATGATTGAGACCACTTCTTCCAGCACTTCATGATCACTTTTTACAGACACGTTTGCTAATGCAGGGCAAAACAAGACATTCTCATTGACATAGTCTTTAGGTATGGCAATGTAGACTGGACGACGATATTCCATGGCGGCCGCGATGACGCGCTCGACTTCGTTAATGCAGTTTTCTGGGGTAAGCACTGTTTTCGCACATACTATAGGAGTAGCCATTTTCATGAATAGGTCGAACTCTCCGTTGCCAAGAGCATGATGTACTATGGCATGTTTCTCCTGAACTTGCATATTTGGCATTCCGACAACGTGAAATACCACAGTGTGCTCCCCATAAGAGCCTGCTATACCACATAATGCTGACAGTTCACCCACTCCAAAGGTAGTAGACAAAGCTGACATGCCATTGATACGAGCATAGCCGTCTGCAGCATAAGCCGCATTCAGCTCATTGCAGCAACCGATCCAGCGTAGCTCCTTATCATCACATATGGCATTGTTGATAGGAAAAGCATAGTCTCCTGGCACGCCGAAAATATCCCTGATGCCCAGCTGTTTTAATCTATTCAGAAGATATTGAATAACTGTCTTAGGCATAATAGTATCCCCTAGTTCATGTTCACCTGCCTCATAATTTTGGGCAGAGCTCAGTATTTATCACTTACAAATATGTGATTACTATGTAAAAGATTACTGTCCTTAAAGTCATGCAACTATTTGATTTATCAAGAATTGGCTTCAGGACCTGGATGGTAAATGATTTAGATAATGATTTTAACAGAGATATCCTGACCTCTGAAATGGGTTATATATTTGTTGTGTTCAGATATCAAAGACTTTGAAGACCTAGAATGTCTATAAAAATATTTTTGATATTTCTAAGCAAATATTATTCCTCAACGTCTTTAGGATCATTTTTGAGTTAATATATTTAAACAAAACAGTTTTAGGAAGCAGATATGAAGCTGCTGTAATTTTAATACTAAGCTTTCAACTTCTAAGGAACTAAAGTAAAGAAAGAGGATTATTATATGAAAGAGAATCAAGCAAGCTTTACTGCAATGTCGGTAGCGTACATGCGTGCCTATCATTCCATGTATGATACTCCTAAAATCTTTGATGACTTTTTGGCCTATAATTTGATACCCAATGAAAAAATCGCACCAATTGAAAAATATTGTATTGAACAATGTTGGATATGGGGTCAACAGTTAAATGATACTGAACCTACTGTATTGTACTCCGAACAAGCAATTACCTGAAAATCATTAAAACAAGCATCCCAAGAATTTGCTGGTATTTTCAGCAGCCGTGCTCGATATGCTGAAGACGCCCTAGAAAAAGCTGTTAAGCAAGAGGTAAAGCAGTATATAATCCTCGGGGCAGGAATGGATACAGTTGCATTTAGACGACCGGAAATGTTAGAAAAGTTGGAGGTGTTTGAGGGTGATCACCCTGCAACACAAGAATTTAATCTACATCTACTTGCTGAGTTGGGATGGAAACATCCAGCAAAATTACACTTCATTCCTATAGATTTCACAAAGGAAAGTCTAGTACCAGCACTAACTAGTTCATCATCTTATGACTCAAAGACTAAAACCTTCTTTAGTTGCCTTGGTGTCACCTATTTCTTGACCAGAGAGGATGCATTCACAACATTCCGTTCCATCACTGAAATTGCTCCTGCGGGAAGCACTATTGTTTTTGATTACTTAGATACAGATGCATTTGTGCCTGAAAAAATGTCGCCACATATACGAGAATTAAAGGAATTTTTGCTAAAGATAGACGAACCGAGAATATCAGGCTTCAATCCATCAGCATTAGCTGAAGATCTCGCAAGTTTAGGATTTCTCGGCTTCATGAGAATTTGAGTCCACAAGACATCAAAGAATGTTGCCTGCTAGGACATATGGATGGATATCATGTGCAAGAACATGGGCATTTTGCATGTGCAATTGTTGAATAATAAGGCATATAATATATTTTCCGTGCTAATGGCAATATTTGTCATTAATTTTATTACTCAATTTTCGATGACCTGATTTTAAAAAAACTCGAGATGAGTAAAAAATTAGATTATAGAAGATTTCGATAAACCCCTAAATTTCGTCTGATGCTTATAATTTGTATATAAATGATTCGTGAAAATCAGTGGTTAATCTAAATCCTCTATATACTTATTTCCTGTTAGCAAGTCTTCGTTTATATCAATTATTATTGAGATTGCTAGTCTTAATACTAATTCCTGATTAGTGAACAATCCCATCCCCTTCGTCTTCTTTTGCGTTCCTTGGTAGTCCTTTTCCATCATATTTGTTATTCTTATTTTTTTCAGTAATTTCCTAGAAACTAGCTCGAGTTATTCATTGAATACTTAGAGCTTTCAAGCGTAGTAGCCAGCTAATAGAGCACGATCTTACTGTTTGAAACTTAGTGGTATTTCTTGATTATTGCCTATTTTTTGAGAATCCGATAATTTCATAACTTATAGGGATATATAAATTTCAATCGATTAAATAAACCTTAAATGCAAAAATCAACTGAAACAAATTTCAGTTTACTATTTTTCGATACCATAGACCGTTGTTGTCCAAAGTTATGTTGAATACTAGGGAAACAAGGAAGAAAAAGAAGAATATATGCAAATGAAATGATTTAATTTTGAATAATTCCTGTATATATAGAACGGCAACGATTTTTATTTGGAAAATGGACTTTATGATATCAAACTTTGTTAAATATAAATTTCTTATTTATAATTCTGTTTGTTTTATATTCATTGAATAATAATATGTAAATGATACAACTTGATCACCTTTCATGACATATGCGACTATGTTCTAAAATTTGATGATTTTTATATTTTTTGATTGAAAATCTGAATTAGGAAGAAAAATTCAACCTGCTATCAAAATTAACGTTTGATATTTAGAAACTTCAATCGAGAAGTATAGATTACAAGGGTGCAACAAATAGCAAAATCTAGTGAGTTGTAATTTTACGTTCACTGTTAAATTTTGGGGCTAAGTCGGCATATTCTATGAAAAAGATAGAGGATTGCGATGGGCCCCGATTTTCACAAGTTATATGTATACCGTTTATCTGCATATGACGACGTTTGGTGGTTTATTAAAATTTTCTATGATTTAGTGATAGCTTTAGAACTTACATATTCAACATACAAAATATTGTGCTGTTCAATTACGTAAGTCCTAAATTGATTTAAATTGTATCAAATTGAATAAAATAGGAGTGTAAATAAATGTTGAAACAATCATTTAGAATGAAAAAGGTATTTGCTATTTTGCTGGCAGTCCTGTTCGTAGTATCTTTAACAGCAGTGTCAGCTAGTGCACATGGTGGCCGTGGCGGTCATGGCGGCTGGGGCTATGGCGGGTATGGCGGGTATGGCGGTTATTATGGCGGCTGGGGCTATGGCGGCTGGGGATATCCAGGCTGTGGATATCCAGGCTGGGGTTGCTATGGTTGTGGTTATCCTTATGGCTACCTTTACTACCCTTGTGCATTCCCATACATGTGCTAACTATATAATGAATAGTATATAATAAGTCAAATATTTTATGAAGGATTCCATTTTACCTCTTATTTTTTTCTTCGTAGTATCCTGTTAAAAATCTTTCACGCAAATTGTGACCTTATTTTCTCTTTCCGTTCAATATCCTTTGATTTCAAATATGCTCTGCCATCCTTAAAACATTTTATTTATATTTAATACCATCAACGGCCAGCATTGATTTTATTAAAAACTATGCATAATATTGTTCAGTATAAATAATAGTAAAACTCACAGAACATAAAGAAATTATTCTGAAGTCCAATGCATTTCCTTCATTTGATAAAGTATTGATTTCTGTTGTAAACGACATCAACAACAATTCAAATATAATCCAATAAATGGCACAACTGAATGAGATGGTAAATTTCTAACCTAGAGCTGGACAAGATCTAAACTAAAACATATGTGGCAAAAAAGCATACTTAAAGGATCGGAGAAAAAGATGCACTAATTATGTTTCTTTATTGTAAGGTCTTGAATTAGAAGTAAATTCTATTTTTATCCATATTGACCCAATCTTATAAGGAAAGAAAAATGTAGCCATCAATTCAAGCAGTTTATCAGGAATTAATCCATTATGCCTTGAAAAATGGCCATGATACTGTTACATTTCATTCTCAGTAGCACTTAGACTCAATGACTGTGTTTATTAGATCTATTAGTGGTGGTGCTGATGGTTGCCATGGTGGTGGTGCCAGTGATGATAGCTATCCCAGTATCCATCTCCATCGTATCCGTCGCCATATCCGCCTACTACAACGGGTGTTTCTACAACAGATGTCCCTATACAACTGGTTCTTCATAATAACCACCATAATAACCACCCCCCAGTGCCCTGATAATGGTGATGGGGGTGATGATAGGGTGCGGCACTTACTGTCACAGCTGTCACTGATGCTACAAAAAAATTACCAATAAAATACCCAGTATCTTTTTTGTTCTGTTAAATATTTGTTTTCCCATAATACGCACTTCAGTTTAGTTTTATGAATATATGATGTTGTAAATTCGATTCTCTTTTTATGTACGGATGATGTACATAACTAGAGATGTTTATTTTTATCATCCTCGTTATTTCAAATTAATGATACGAAAAAAATTTTCTAAACGAAAAATAGTGCTGCATTAAATATTTCACAGTCAAATAACAAATAAATATTAATAATTATTTTTAAAGCATACACTTGAAATACCAGCTTTGTAAGCCAACTATTGGCTATGGATCCTGTTTTGTGATGAAAAAATTGCTTTAAAAAGAGTTCAGAGGGACCTAAAAATGGGAAACACATTTAAAAAAGTTGAAATTGTAGTTATAGGTGGCGTAGGTTTCAATTCATACAGGAATTTTAAGGTCCTGACAGTGCAGACCCCTTATGGAGAAGTCACATCCTATCACAACATTATTAGGGGAAAAATGATTGCGATCATTCCTAGGCACTCAGGAAAAAATCATATTCCTCCTCATAGAATCAATTACAAAGCGAATATATGGGCCATACATGCTCTTGGGGCAAAACGTGTAATCTCCACAAATTCTGTTGGATCAATGCGAGAGAACACCGTAGGAAGTTTTGTGATAATCGATGATTTTATAGATTTTACCCGGAACAGGCCTTCAACCTTTTATGATGACACTACTGTGCATATTGACGTATCTGAACCATATTGCGCGGAAATCAGGACAGCCCTTATAAAGGCCCTTAAAAAGCAGAAATTTCCCTACACTGAGGGCATTTATGCATGTACAGAAGGCCCACGCTTTGAAACTAGGGCAGAAATTCATATGCTAAGCCAGTTTGCAGATATTGTAGGCATGACTGGGGTACCAGAGGTAACCCTCGCAAAAGAACTCAGTCTTTGTTATGCGTCTCTTGCCTTAGTCACAAACCAGGCATGTGGGATGACAACCCATAAATTAACAGCAGATGAAGTAACTGAGGTGGTGGAAAAAACTCAGGAAGCAATCTTCGAGATTATCTCAGATGCGATCGAGAACATTCCAGAGGTTCGAAACTGCAAATGTAGGTTTTCAAGGGAAGGGGCTTGCTTTTAAAAACCCTATTTGTGAAGCTAAGAAAATATTTTACGTTCAACTCTTTTTACATAATAATTTTGCTAATCAATATAAAAATTTAAATTTTTGAACGACAGGACATTTCATTACAGTAATAATAGCTATATATTAATATATAATTTCAATAGACTTAAATTATGGATTCATTATTTATAAATATTATATAAGTAATTTGTTGAAGTCAAATTTTTATAGAAATTCTCAATAGAGGCTTCGGATTTACTTCTGAATTCTTTCTTCGCGGAGATCCTGGCCAAAATATTTCTCGCTAATTTCTTTATTTAGCCCATTTTTTGGTTCATTATTTTTTGATTTTAAATATAGTTTTCACTATTCTAAAAATATTTTTTTTTATTTTCAATGCTATCAATTGATAGAGATTATAACAAAATGTTGTACAGAACACCATTGAGTTCACTCTTTGAACAATAGTAACAAGAACTTTTCTTGCCTTAAATATTTTTTTTAGTTATTACGTAAACTAGTTCATGTAACTCTTTTTGAACTGACCCTCTTGTTTGGAATATATCACTCATTCCCAAAATTTGTTTTTTACTGTTCTTTTCATTTATGCATCATAACCTTTTGATTTTGCTCCAAAGTATCCTCTGTCTCTGTAAACCACTTCATTTTGATACAATGATTTGTATTCCACAGTTCAATTTTATAGCACAAAGGTAACTTAAAATTTAACTCCGTTAGTTAATAACTGTTTCTGAGGGATTTATTGCCTCTGTAGCTTGCTTAGGGGGTATTCGATTGAAATAATTTACCCTTTGGGAATAACACTTACTTCCTAAACTCGGAATTAATTTACCGGTTATTAAAAATATTGTTTAGGATAAACTATCCAAAATATACAAATTTAGGAGCCGAGCACCATATGCAAAAAATATTGAAAATGGTTTATAAGTTATGTAGCCATACATAAGCTCATGAATCATTCTGTTCGCAGTTACAAATTATTTCACGTTTAAGGATTAAAGAGGTGTTCTTATGATTGAAATAAAATTACATGGTACATACAATATTTATTATGCAATTCTTGGAATGCGGAACCCTATGAATTCCTGGCACCTTATGGACAGCAGTGAACTTGATCAGGCAGGAAACTGCAAGATAGGCGAAAAAGATCTGAATCTGGCCCAGAGGCTGATTCTTGCTGGGAGTGAGCACGGCAAATTTTTAAGGTTTATTACAGTTTGTTTTGATCTCACAGCTCCTCTCTACTGGTGGAAAGAGTTCGACACTTACAAGTTCGCAGAAAAAAATTCCTGCTCCACAATGCATAAGTTGACCAGCAAGGATTTGGGAGCACATGACTTCTCTTTTGACAAGCTAACAGATTTCAGGAATGCACAGATCCGGCATCTTAATGATCTCATAAAAGCCTACAAATCCCGTGAAGGGGAAAGTGATGAAGATAATGAATTCCGAAAAGTCGTGTTCAGAGAGCTAATTCAGGATCTACCAAGTTCTTACATGCAAAAACGCACTGTCATAACCAATTACGCTGAACTCCGAAATATTTACTTCCAGCGCCGCAATCACAAGCTTGATGAGTGGAGGAAGTTCTGCACTTGGGTAGAGGAGACACTACCATACGCAGAAGAGCTAATTTGCCTGGAAAAAAGTGAGATCAAAAATTGAAACTGAATTGGTCAAATGGTGCTCTTTAAAGAGGCTATGTGATAGAAGCAAGAAAAATGTAATGATCCAAAGTCTGTCGGTGAATGAACAGATTCTAGAATATCTTTACTGGATTAACAAAGGGATGAAGATGACCGAATTCATAAAAACATAGGAGTTTATGCAGTTGGACTGAAATATCAATAGCATTAAGCTTTTAATTGTCCATATAAAACTCTGAACAACAGTGCTGATATTTTTTGAGTAGAATTAAACAAACAAAAGCACTCACTTTTACTCAAATCTATAATTTAGATAATGATATAAATTGCTTCAAACTTTTTTCTTTATACCATTTAAAGTTATACATTATTTTCTTTAATTTTTGAAATCTTTCTTTTTTAAAAATACATTATATTGATAAAAATATTGTGTCAGTAGTAGAATCTATTAAATTTGTGTTCTAGCTAAATTTATCAAATGACGCTAAGGTGCTCGAAATAAATTAATCAGGCTCGAATTTGTAAAAAAATGTCAGCGGAAATCTTTTTCCTAGCAGGAAAACATTTATACACATATAGGTGAAGCTATGCTTAATTTTGACAAAATGAAACATTTTCTGAATTTGAAGAACATCCAAATCCTGATTTATCATCATTAAGCTTATGGAGGAATTCAATAGACCTCTGATTTTCACGCGTTATTTATATATTAAATATATGCAAATTACAAAAATTAAGGATTTATTAAAATACTCTCTGATTTATTTTTGCATCTTATCGATCAATGTGTAATCAAAAATGATCACAGTAACTCAAATAAAAAGAATCACAGGAAGCAGTAGCAATGTCTGAGAATGAGCAGTATTCGAGAAATACATTAATGGATTTTATCGAACTTCAACCCCTTGATGTCGAAATATGTGACGTAACACTCCGAGATGGAGAACAGACACCAGGTGTTGTATTCACGAAAGAACAGAAACTGGCAGTTGCCATTGAGCTTGATTCAATTGGTGTTGAGGTTATAGAAGCCGGATTCCCAGTAGTTTCTGCAAAAGAAAAGGAAATAGTGAAAGAAATTGCAAACCAAGGCTTAAATTCAAGGATCTGTTGCCTATCAAGAGCAGTAAAAGGAGACGTTGATGCTGCCCTTGATTGTGATGTTGACATCGTGAGTATTTTTATTGCAATGTCCGAAATGCATCTCAAATACAAGTATCATAGAAGTCTTGAAGAAATGCTCAGCTGTGCCAAGGAAGTCATTGAATATGCAACTGACAATGGGTTAAAAGTACGTTTTGCAGCTGAGGATTCAAGCCGGACTCCAATAGACCGCCTAAAGCGGGCTTTCAAAGAGGTGGAAACCGAATATAAAGTGCAATATCTAAGCCTTGCAGATACAATAGGAATCCTTAATCCAACCACAACTTACTACCTTGTTAGCGAGATTTACAAATCAGTTAATACTCCCATCTGCATTCACTGCCACGACGATCTTGGAATGGCCACAGCTAATACCCTTGCAGCAGCCGAAGCCGGGGCAAAGCAGCTCCACACAACAGTCAATGCAATCGGAGAAAGGGCAGGGAATGCCTCACTTGAAGAAGTTATTGTGGCTCTCAGAGTGCAGTATGGGATTGAACGTTATGATACAACAAAGCTGACTGCACTTTCTAAAATGGTATCCAAATATTCAGGTATCACACCCTCACAAAACAAAGCTATTGTCGGGCAAAATGCTTTCACTCACGAATCAGGGATCCATGTAGCTGCGATCTTGGAAGAGCCACGAACTTATGAACTCTTCCTTCCGAGTATGGTTGGTGGAAAACGCAATTTAATTGTTGGAAAGCATACCGGCACAAAAGCCCTGAAAGGTATTATCAATAGCATCGGCTTCTGTCTTGAACGGGAAGAACTATGTGCTCTTATTGAAAAAGTCAAGGTATGCACAGAAGATAAGCACAGAAGTATCTCACGTGAGCAGCTCGAAAAGCTAATCAGGCAGTTAAGACAGGAAAAGAGAACTACAGTAAATAAGGAAAATGATTTTTTAGCTGAAAATGTTGGAGAATAGAACGTTTCATAAGCTTATTTACGTCCCTAAAACACTATTTTCTAAAAAAAATTATAAAACTCGCTATTTTGTTACTGTTTTGAAATGGTTTATTAATCTAGATATCAATAACGGTAAAAAAATATTTGATTTTTACTTCGTGAGTAGGATTCAATATGATGTCAAAAGTGAAATCAATCCATGATTAGTTAGAATGTCATTATTTCAGATATTACGCAAGCTATTTTTTGAGTCAAATATGAAGTTATATATTATATTTTAATAATACATATATTGTCCTACTATTTATATGATTGATGGTAACTATTCAGCTTGGATAACACAATATCAGTAGCGACTTTCTGAAGATCTAATGAGCAAATATAGGTGGTCTGATTTCATTTAACTGTCGTCTAATGATTATGTTTTTTTTCAATAAGTCATAAATTCGAACTATCTATAGCATCAAAACAGATCTGATCAACAAATTTTAGGTAGGCAAATAGTTAAGATTGGCGTGTTAAAAGATCTAAATTTTAGTAGATCTACTTAATTTTTACTTTGAAGCCGTAATTCCAAATTATCTTGCGAGCTTATTTTTGTATTTATTTTATATCCTCTAACGTATGCATCCCCCTTGCCCTATACAAAAGTTAAAACAGTTGCAATAGAGCATTATTTGACCTATCAACAATTCCTTTTCTTCGAAAAATAGCACGAGATATATCAGAAAAATGTGGCGTTCTTGAATATAAATCAATAAGTGACTTTTAAGCCCCTAGTTATGATTCATTGATGAAGCATCTACCTGCCATATTTGAAAATGCACGAGATTTGAAGGCATTTACACACAAAAAATACAGATAAGATCGATTCATAATTAATTGAAAAAATTGAATTAAATAACATGATTCAGCTATCAGAGTTTTTCCAAAAGACCACAGAGAATTATGTTCATATATTCTGCTTCGCCATAAATTTGTGTAAAAAAAGAATAGATGTGAAAAATAAGCTCAAGCTATTCTACACCTGAAATATTCAATCTAAATTATGTAATGGCATACATTTTTGGTAAGAATTGTAGATAAATTCTATCATAAATTTCTTCAAGAAAATAGTCGGTCGAATAGAGATAATCTCCAGCTAAATGTTCTTATAGTGAGTATTCAAATAAGAGAGCTTCTGGCCATATAAATTCCTCAAAAAGCTTATTTAAGCTTCAGGAATGTCCAAAACTTATAAAGTATCTTGAAGATAAAATCAGAACTTTATGGAGACTAATGTTCAACTATGCTTATGAGAAGCGCTAAAGTAATATGAAATTTTTGATGTCAGTTATTATTATTGGAGAAATTGGTGCAGCAACTTTAATTGCTGAAATTGGTGCAGCAACTTTAATTGCTGAAATTGGCAACTCCAAATATTTTTCTTCCGTTTATGAGCTTGTTTCATGGTCTGGAGTTGTTCCAAAAGTATAGCAATCTGCAGATTAATTCTCCAATGAGAGAATCATAGAAAGAGGATCAAAGATAGCAAAGTGAATTCTAATGCAGATCGCTCAGTAAGCAATAAGAAAGAGAAATCGCAAGGAATAAAGGTTTTTTAACCTGAAAAAGAAGTCAATTGGCCATGCAAAGGCACTCATTGCTCTAGCAAAAAAATTGGAAAAAATAATATAGTATTTTATTACAAGTGTGAAATATATGGAGAGGAAAAAAGGTCAGAAAAGAGAGAAATTCGAAAGAGAATAATTAGTAGAGCTGAAAAATTTTTGGTTGATTAGCGCATAACAATAATTGATGGAATTATTGCAATTATGAAAAAGTGAAGATTAGAGTACGTGGAGAAGATTTACTAATGTACTTTCATTTGAAATAACCAAGTGATATATACAATTTGTGTTTACTATTATTGTTTCTGCGAAGTCTGAGGGAGTTAAGATACGCTTAAATTTGATGAAGATTCGTGAGCTAAGATTCAATGTTGACACCTTTGATTGCATTCTGGTTTTTAAAATTTCTCTATAAAACCATGCAAAATAATACAATTTTGGTCATGGCCATGGATCGTTGGAAATCACAGAGAATTTCGATAAATCTCCTATTTCAACGAATTGTGTATATAGGGTTTATAATAAACCAGCTCAAAATTGGGGTTTATCGAAATCTTCCATAAACACAAGACTTTCTCTAAATTTTCCCGAAAACAAAAGATATACTAGTTTTCCAGATTTCACCGATGCTGTAAGGAGATGACCAAAATTTTAATTACACTTAAATTAATGTTTTATTAAATGATAAACATTCTATAACGTATTCCACATAAAGGTCATTAAGCAGCATAATACTTATTTGAGCCGGTACTGATACTGCCTGAATGTGCTCAAATTGTTGAATTTGTTCACAATTAGATTTTTTTGAGTTTACATGTCCTGTTATGTGTTATGGAGGAAGAGATATGGTACATTCTAATGAAGGTAATAGAAGATATAAAAAATTCAAGGAAAGTAATGAAAGATTTCTTGACGCTCTTGGTCATATATTCGATGAGTGGCTTATGAGTAAGGATGAGAAAACATTTTTAAGGGTGAGGGGTCAGAGTGGAGGCTCTAGGATATCTGTGCTTGATGATGTATATGAAGCAATTACTGAATATATAGAAGGCAATGATGATTTCGTAAAGGATGATTTTGTGCTTGAATTTTGCGAGCTTATAAAAAATGAAAATGTGGATCTTTATGAGCGTTTGATAAGTAAGATTGTTGGTGATTTTGTATTCAATGTGGTAAATGCATATTCTGTGAGTAAGTGAGATTATGTCTGATGGATATTGTTAGATCGCTTCTATATTTCAGAGCAATTTTAAAAATTTGTTGAAGGTATGCTTTGAGTTTTGGATCCCTTTAAGCTATTTTCTACTCAATTTATACCCACAGTTCAATTTTGTTCGTGACCTTCAGCTATAGTACTCAACTACTTAACTTTGCCAGTTGAGTAAAAATAAGCACTTTTGGTTGTGCTATTCTGTCCAGAGAATCTAAACACAAAAAAGAAAACATTCCCTAAAATTTCTACCAAAAATTTATGCTTCCATACCTGATCGATTCTTATTGTTCAATTTTTAATGAAAACTTAATTTTTATGATATCTTTAGCGGGCATAAAAGAAAGGTTTTGATAGGTGTACCGATAGTTCTGTGAAATAGACTGGCTCTGTATCTATGTTTATCACTACAAAAAGATAAGATGCTGAGTCAATTGTTATGTTAACAAAGTTATGTTTTATCATTTCATTGATGCATATTTTTTCATGTAAAATCTAATCATATTGTTTTAGGATAGTTATGCTCTACTTTACAATTCAGCTTTTTATTACTTGTATAGGAATCCAGATTAAAAGTTTTTCTTCGGAGTAGCTGCCTTGCAAGTTAAAAATGGTGTCCTAATGACACTTTTTTGAATATTTTAATGAGGTTACTAATTGATAATTATACAAAAGAGAGTTAATAAATATAAAAATATAATTTTTAAGTAGGAATGCTTAATTTATGGAATGAAGTATTATTTAATGTGTATTTGTTTAGTTGTTTTTCATCATGAATATATTAATAAATATCAGGAGACTGAAAATGAAAAAAGCGAAGTATGATAAAGCAAGTCGAAAGCATACAATCACAACGGCTTTAGGAATTACTGCAATGGCCCGTTTAATCCTGGTGGGTATAGGTGCAGCGCAATCTTCAAATGTTTGGTTCCATAAAGGAGGCGAACTAATGAGCTCAGAAAAGTATAGTGAAGCAATAAATGCATATAACAAAGCAATTGAAATTAATCCGCATGATTCAATAACTTAGTATAATAAAGGAACTTTATCTAAATTATTGAATAAATTCGATTTGTGAATTAAATAGTTACCAATTTTCATTTATTTTTTATCCTTCGCTAGATAAATGTAGCAATTTTTGGCTCATTACTATAACAAATGTTTTAACAAAAACCATCTATTTTCTTCACAATCAGGTTAAAATGTCATACATTTTCGGCTGAAAAATGAGAAAATATATAGGTTTTGGCACAAAAAACATATTTATATTCTCAAAGTCAACTTCACATTACAATTTTTTTTACACTAGTACACTCACAAACTTAAAAGCATAGAAAAACACTCAGTTATTTCCAGTTTAAGTGCATTCATGTTTACAAATATGATACTAATTGTGATTTCAATTTCACGATTATAATGTAGGGTGTTCAATGATTCAGATGTGAATACTCGACATTAAAATCGTGATGCACAATATAGACAATTCCATTCATATCGATTTTGTGGAATTTTCACAACTTCAATACATTTGATTATAGTCGGTTTCAAAATGTTCATATCATCTATTTCAGATAGTAGGTTTACTCCAGATAATTGGGGGGTCTTTTAGATCTTTCCAGATATAAATTCCCCTAAGGCAATAGGGTAGGTTCCTACAGGCAATGTAACTGTAACAGTGTTTGTGGTTGTGTTAATTACAGAGACATCGTTGCCATTTTGATTCGTCACATATAAATTTGTTCCATCAGGAGTTAATGCAACTCCAACAGGATTGGTTCCTACATTAACAGTGGCAACAACTTTGTTTGTGGTCGTATTAATTACAGAGACAGTGTTGCTATTATGGTTTGCCACATATACCTTTGATCCATTGGGGTTGACTGCAACTCCTTCAGGATATTTCCCAACAGGTACAGTGGCTGTAACAGTGTTATTTGCTGTGTTAATTACAGAGATAGTGCCTGAATTTACATAGTTTGCCACATATACCTTTGTTCCATCCGGACTGACTGCAACTTCATAAGGATAATTTCTTACAAGCACAGTGGCTGCAACAGTGTTTGTGGTTGTATTAATTACAGAGACAGTACCATCAACATAGTTTGCCACATATACCTTTGTTCCATCCGGGTTGACTGCAACTCCAATAGGAGAGCTTCCTACAGGCACAGTGGCTGTGATAGTGTTTGTGGTTGTATTAATTACAGAGACATTGTTGCTACCATAGTTTGCCACATATACCTTTGTTCCATTCGGATTGACTGCAACTCCTTCAGGCCCTTTTCCTACATTCACTGTGGCTGTAACATTATTTGTGGCTGTGTCAATTACAGAGACATTGTTACCTCCATAGTTTGCCACATATACCTTTATTCTATCCGATGTGACTGCAACTCCAGTAGGATAGCTTCCTACGGACATCATGACTGCAATAGAGTTATTTGTTATGTTAATTACAGAGACAGTTCTGTCACCAGAGTTTGTAATATATGCTACAACTGGTTCCAGGACATTGATCGAAACAGCTGCTGATGCTGTTGTATAGTTTGCAGTATCATTTGGAGTGAAAGTAGTATTCAATTTCTGATGCGAACCTACACTTAATACAGTTCCTGCTGGCGGAGTGTAGACAAAGGTTCCAGGCACTGAAGCAGATGCATCTAGCTGGACGTTGCTCAATGGTATACCAGAGATTATGTCAGCAGGGTTACTCCATGTAATTGTAGGAGTATAGTTAGAAGTCGGTGCTTGTGGATTAGTAAATGCCTTGATGCACACATCAGTATTAGGGTAGATTGTCGTTATATCAGTCCATTTATTTCCATCAGAACTTACAAAACTTTCTAATGCATTTGCTGTTGCTTGACTACAGTAGTTTGATATAGGTGTTTCTATTGCAATCGGGTATTGATAATTAGGGTTTGTAAGCTTCAAGACCACTGAGAAATTTTGGCCTGCTTCGAGCTTAATTCCAAAATTAAGAGGTACTGTATGATAGCCTGCATTTGGAATTGCTCCACTCTGGGTCAGAACAGGACCAGTTTGATTAATGGGTTTGGACCCCGTATTATTGTAGATATTAATTACATAATTGCAGTTTAGATCCGTAGTGTAGAAACTTACCGCCTTGAGAACTTCATCAGATTTTGCAGTAAAGATGTTTGCACCCCAGCCGGTTGGTTTGCCATATCCATAGCTACTGGTCCATCCAAGTGGATCGTATTGGTAGATGTTTGTGTAATCTTTAGGGTTTTCAGCCGTGAAGAGTGTATTCATATCATATCCTATATTAGAATCATAATAGGAAACATAGAAATATCCATTATTATTGTTCACATTACCCCAATCTGCTGAAGTTGTACCCCAGCTATTTTTTATAATAAACGCTCCATCTCCAGGTGGAGTTTGGGAGAAATTGTTCTTACTAAAAGAGTCAACCCAGCCTACAATGGTCACTGCATGATCAGAAGATGTCGCTCCATTATAGTAATAACTATATGTGTTTTGGTTATAATTAGTAGTATTGTAGGGATCGAAATACATTGTGGCGGCTACTGCTCCATAATTTATAATTGCTTCTTTTAAGGCCAGATTGTCAGTAGGACCATTTCTGTTCGGAAGAAAAGTTACATTTTGTGCATTTTTATATACAGGAAGGCCTATCTCACTGGACGAAAAGCTTGACGTAGCACTATAAGGTTCATCTCTGGTGTCCACAGGTCCGCTCCCACGAGCCAGATAAGCAGTTGACATCAAAAAGTTTCCCCCGTCGTTGGGACCACGATCGAACCCTTTTGGAACATTTGCAGAAGAAAGCAGGTTTTTAATATTATTTTCTGAAAAGCTCCAGGTTTCTCCTGGCATTAGATATGATTCAAGGGATCCATAAGTTGCAAATGTCCAGCAAACACCTGCACTACCCTGATTTTCCACAGGGGTTACTCTGTTCAGAGTTCGCAGGTCATAGGAAGTCGGAGTAGATGCGCTTGCTGAAGCATATACATCTGCAACTGGAATATGTTTGAGATGACTAAGGTCCACAGGTGAGGGTATTAAGCCAGATCTATGTCCAACTGGGGATGATGCCGTTTGAGATACAAGTTTTCTATTTTGGTATTCGCTAAATCTAGGATTTTCTGGTGCAATCCCAAACTTTGGAGAAAATTCAGTTTGGTTTGCAATATTTTTGTGAATATTAGATGGTCTGTTTTCTTCTGAAAATCCTGTATATGCCATCGCAACTGATGAACATATAACCAAGAACAAAACAAGAAGTTCAGCAAAAATTAATACTTTTTTAATTATATTTACATCATTTTTTATATTGTAATTTTTTTCATGTTTATCTCCTTATTAATTTATTCAGGAACACTCACCAACTCTATTCATCACTTTAGCCATATTTTAAAAACAATCACGTACTAAAATTCAGTTTACTTATTAAATTTTAAGTAATATTCTATAGCTATCGATCAAAAACTAAAAATGTATAAAACTCCTTTATAGGTATAATTTGAGAGATTCTAGAGCTTACTATTTCCAGTAATTAAAATAGTTACTTTTATAGTTTTCATTTTTTTAATATATTGCATTATTACCTATGGCACATACATACAAATAATATACAAGTGTTCAATTGCATATATAATTACTTTTAACATCACTTATAGTGGTTTACAAATATTATTATAATTAGAACATCATAATAAATAGGAATTAAATATGAAGAAAAACTCTACCTAATAACACTTTCTTCTGGAGATTATCAACAGTTTTTAGCTTCTGAAAAAGAGATACAAAAGTACAAAAATTTACAGAAGAATTTAATCATTTAAGATGCTTAATAATAGTTATCTAAACAAAGAAGTTACTGAATTTTATTTAAAGTATATAAATCAAATTTCAAATTGAGATTTATTTAGTTAGTATGCCAACTTTTTTGTAAAATTACAAATATTAAGAATTTAGAAGGAAAGAAATTCAACTTTTGAAGGAATAAATTATAGATAGTATACAATAATTTAACCTTGAATTTATAGATTTTTGTTATTTTCTGGATTCCTAATGATTTTTCGAATATTTTATTCATTTTTAATTCATTTAATATACATAGTTTTTGTAGAGAAATCTATACAACATCGTTTTGGATATTATATTCTGCTTTACAATATCTTTTTTTAATTTGGATCTAAATTCAGGCTAAATTTTTTATCTGAATAGCTGCCTTGTAAGTTAAGATATGTTCTCAATATTTTGTTTTAAAAATTTTGACTAATTAACTATACCTAGTATTCACATAAACTATATTTGTTAATAATTTAAAAATATATATATTTAGTAGTATAGTTTAGTTTATAAATTGAAGTATTAAAACATTTGTATTTGTTGTAATTCTTTTTCATCATTATATATAAAAAATGTCAGGGGACTGAAAATGAAAAAAGTGACATATGATAATGCAATTCGAAGGCATACTATCATCGAAGGCTTTAGGAATCACTATGCTGACTCTTTTAATTTTGGCGAATATCGCCATGCGATGCCATTTGCAGATATTCCACACTCCGATAGCAACATTGTATTTGATTTAAACAAGTTTGATGAAGCAATTAAAAGCATATTACAAAGCGATTGGAATTAATCCACAACATTCAAATGCTTGCTACAATAAAGGACTTGCTCTATATAATTTAAACAGGTTTGGTGCAATAAAAGTAATTTATCTAAATAGATTAAATAAATCAGATTCGTAGGTTAAATAGTTACTAATTTTCATTTATTTTTACCCTTCGCACGATAAATATAGCAATTTTTTTGCTTTCCATCAAAACATATTTTTTTAATAAAATATATATGTATATATTTCTGTAAATTTTGGTAAAAATATCCTAAAATTTCGGCTGAAAAATGAGAAAATGTATAGGTTTTACTAAAATAGCTATAAAATCAAAGAAAATTTTGCTATCTGTTTGAATCCTTGATTTTGAGTAACAGAAACAGAAAAACAAATGGCATAATAATTCAATCATTTCAAACATAATATTTGTAACAAACATAATAGTGTTTTATTTTGTTCCTCCACTGCAAAAGTCCTATCAAGAAAGACGCTCTTTCTTTCATACTTTTCTACAAATCCAGTTTTGGATTTTTAGGATGTCACTTGTCTTAATAGCCCCATTAATGGCTGCCTTTTAGATCTAATTGGCCCGCAGGATAGCCTTCATCATAGCCATTTCTATAGCCATCGTTATAGCTAGAATTCTGACCTAAACCAACTTTTATATTATAAGGATTACCGTTGAAAGCGTCTCGTAACTGGCTCTGTAGCCGGCTTCATAGCCTTGTTCGTATTTGGGGCTTTTCACGCCCCATACGTTTGCTAATGCAACTGTTAATGCTACCACAAAAAAAATTGCCAGTAAAATAGTCAGTATCTTTATTAGTCTGTCAAATGGCTGTTTTCCAATTTGTCTACTCCCCAAACCTTTAGCCAATTTAATCCAAGTTTTATGCTGTTCGTCTTCCAATCAATTTCTCCTCGGCAGATTCACTGATTTAATATTATATTCGAATTAATCATCCAGATTTGTTTCTTTGAAAGTATAATCATTGGTAAGTTCTATTATATTATATGCAAATTATTTATATTCTACTAAATAATTCTGTTTCAAAATCTAGTGATTTTTGTACTTATTGTAAAAAAAATAATTTTTTAAACAATGTGCCGATTTTTTGTAAATTCAATGGTTTATTTTCTAAATTTGACTAAAAATATTCTTTATTTTAGCTGAAACTTGAAAAATAGATAGGTTTTCCCACAAAAAAACTTTTATTGAACGCTTGTATTTTCACATAGTGACCACTAATTCCCAAATTTTTTTGGACATTGACTGCAAAGGATCTATGACTTTTTCGTATTTTTGCAGAAAATTATGCGAGCTGCCATTTAATCGACAAGATGTATAATTCCTACTATAGGTCATACCTATTATTGATGAGATAAATGCTATAGTTGCTATTGGTTTTAATGGTATTGATTGTGATATAATAATTGTTACTATTGAACTAGATATTACCCATGTTGTAAAATCAGATTTTGATGACATTGTTTACTATGCATTGTGGCGTAATTATTTATAATGTATTTATAGCTGTGGTGTTCATTGATTTTATATTGTCACTTTTTAATCTTCTATCCTTGAGTTTTTTTTATCTGACTTTTTAAAAATTTATTCAGCCTATTATATTTATCAGAAACCATTTTTTTTGAAGATTTTTCTGGCAGAACTTACCAGACTCATATACATGGATAAAAATACTGACTTTTAAAAAATCATATTTTTCTAGAATTTTAGAAACTGATACTACAAACAGTTAAAATATATAATTTTTTATTTTATCCCTAAAAATTCAGAGTAAAAAGCTATTTAATTGAGATTCTTTACTCTTTTAGGACTAAGCTCGAAGAACTTAGGGATAAGAAAGCAACTGAACTAGCAAAGTGTTCGACTATAAATAGAGGTGATTTGTTTGTCGTAAAATAAACAAGCTTTATACTAAGTTATCAAGAGTAGTTTTTATATCATTTATTTTTCCTTTTTTCTTCTTATGAGCCTGTAATATCCGCTTTCATGGATCTCCTTATTATCTGTTAAATTAGGTTAAAAGTGCAATTTCAAATATCTATCGATTAAATTAATACTAGCAAATAGTTTTTTCCTCTTGTTCTCGAGCTCGTCTATTAAATAGATTAGTTTTTTTTCAGAATTTTCGATATCCTCCTCAAGCGAGCGAACTCTATTCCGAAGCTCTTCCTCTTTGTGTTCAAACGCTACGATTTTTCCGGTATCCAATACCGCTATTTCAGTTTTCTTTGCTTCAAATTCCTGCAGAACTTTAAGGTAATCTTTATTCCTTTCTGAAAAATCCAAAATTGCAGTTTTGACGTGTATCAGAGCTTTATTTTTTTTCTGAGTCTGCATCTCCAGGGATGGATCCTCAAAAACCTTTTGAAGTTCTGGGAAAAAAGAGGGAGTGACATTTATGGGATCTTCAAGACAGATGTAAAGCTGCTTCTTAACTTCAGGCTTTAAGTTATATCTACCACTTTCATGAAGTTTTTTTATTTTTGAGAGGTGGCTTGAGAGTGAAAGTACAAAAAAACTCAAATCTTCTTCTGCTTTCTTAAGTCTTTCCTTAATTGTAGCTGATTCTTTCTGAAGGTTATATAACCTATGCCAGGCATCTCCTTTTCGGAATTCTTCGACAGCTTGACTTGTTATGCCGATTTCGTCCTTCAAAGCTCGAATTCGTCCCTTTTTAGACCCCAATTCCAATTTTTCTGTTACTATTAAAGTCGAAAGTTTCTGGATTTCTTTTGTGTCCAAATAAGCCACTTCAATAGCTTCCATTTCCGTTAAGTTTTCAAAAATAATTTCTTTAAGATCTTTAAAGACCTTTCCTAAGCTGGAAAGGCCTTCATTAACTTCTTTTGACTCCTGAGGAAAAACACATTTAGTATAGTTGAAACTCCGATTTGTATGCTCCAGACAAATATCAAAGTTCTTCACAGCTGTCTCATAAAATTCTTTCAGAGATCTGAAATCTATTTCTTCTGCCAAATTGATTTTATAGATCAGCGTTGTGATTTGCTTCGTCACATTTTCCCGATTACTCTTTGCTAGTTTTACAGCTCTGACATCAAAATCTCCCTCGACTTTTGCTTCTGCAAGCATGGAGTTTCGTTCTTTAAGCTCCGAAAGCAAAACCTCAAGTTTCCTTAAAAGATTTGATGTATCAGTTTCTATTTTGGAAGATATTTTTTGAGAACTATCATCCAGCCACGCTGGCAAGTCTTCAAAATCGATTTCTCTGAAATCAGTTTCTTCACTGGAATATTTTTTCCCGAATAACTTTTTAATCCATTTCAACCTGAGTCATCCTGAATTTGATAAAATTATTTGCTATAAGTAATTCCATTACTCAAATCTATTTTCCAAAACTAAATTGGATAATTATCATTTTCTAGCCGCCAAAAAAATAAGTTAAGCATAAAGGAAAAAAATAAAGTCTCCATTTAATCCTATATATAGCTATAATAAGTAGTTCTGATTTGCTGTATTTCAAAATGACTCCTTAAAATCAGAGGTTTATTTAAATCCGATATATATGTGCTTGAATATGTTAGTACATAAGTGTTTTTCAATTTTATTTAGTTTTTTGATTTTGAAAATTCGGGAACAACAAAAAAAGATTGGGGGTATACGTTAATCCCCTAAGGAATTAAAAATAGCCACATTTCATAATGTTTGCTTTATACGAATTTAGATAGCTTGAAGATCGAATATCAACAGACTTGAAGGATTTTGCATCAATATAATAAAGTTGAAAAATACTTACGCACTAACATATTCAAGCACATATATATCGGATTTAAATAAACCTCTGATTTTAAGGAGTCGTTTATATACTACTTCTAAGAATAAAACATAATTAAAAGGCCTATCTGAATTTAGGAGCTTATCAGAATCCTTTAAGTTCATAAGAGGAAATTAACTTTGAATAAATACTTACTTAGGTGAGTTTTCTCTGAACTCTTTCATAAAAGCAAGTATCTGAAATCTTCACAAAGCGTGCTGGGAATCTGGATTTTTTAAGTTTGACTACATCACCGGTTCTGATTCGGTAGGATTTCTGTCCGTCAATTGCAATGACAGCTTCCTTTTTTTGAGCTGCTAATTTAATTGTTATTTCAGTGTCAGATGGGATTACCCAGGGCCTTGAGGAAAGTTTGAAAGGAGCAACAGGAACAACTACTATCGCATTTACCCTGGGGTTTACTATAGGACCCCCTGCACTCATTGCATAGGCAGTCGAGCCTGTGGGGGTTGCAAAAACAACTCCATCTGCACGTATGTCATCAAGAAGGCAATCACCGATATGGACTTGAAATTGAATAATTTTTGCAGGTTTTGCTGACATTATCGCAATCTCGTTGGTTGCGGTCTCAATCAGTTCCTTGTTAAGAAAAACATCTACTCGCATCCTTTCAAGATAAGAAAAACCGTACAGAACTTCCTCTATAGTTTCAATGGCATCTTTGGGTTCCACATCTGCGAGAAAACCAAGAGTCCCCATATTAATCCCGAGTATAGGAAGAGGATCTTTCATCTTGGCAATATTCCGAAGGACGGTACCGTCACCTCCTACACTGATAACCAGTTCGACACCTTCGTCCCTCATTTTTTCAACAGGAGTTCCTTCTATTCCAAGTATATCAGCTGTGGGAGTGGCGACAAAAATTTGCACCTTTGAGCTGAAATGTGCAAGAATTTCTTTCACCATTTCAATTACTTCAGACCTATCGCAGCGTGAATCGATTCCGATTTTTTTTATCGCCATTTCATCCCTCTTTGTATAATAATAGAAAATATATCTTATGTACATATCCATTGGACTGCGATTATTTCCATCGCAAAGGTATATTATCAGAAAGTCCTAAGATGGTTTCCGCTTCCCCCTATAACAAGCTCGCAAGTTCCTGCCATAATTAGCTGCTTTGTGATCACATCGGTCACTAGCAGAACATCTTTAACATTAACAAAAGAATTCAGTCTGCCTGAGGCTACAAATAACAATTCAAACAGAACACTTTCAATAAATTATATATTTTTGAAATTTTGGTATCGATTTCGAGTCCTCTTTACATTTGCCGGTAGTTTTAACAATGATAAACTTTCTCCTCAGGTCGGATTTCATGGTGGAATCTTGTTTTTCTTTGGTTTAAGCTCCTTTTCCAGTCTTTGCGTAATATTCTTGGCATATTTCAAGATTATTCACATACTCGAACTTCATATATACTGAACCATGAGAGTCAAAAGCCATTGAAACTTTGTAGACTTGGATGCCTACAGGATAACAAAAAGTTCTTCCACGAGGGCCAATAACAATAGAAAATTAGGGAGAATTTCCTAAAATATGCTTTCCAAGTTTCTCATTGATAATTTTCATAGCTCCACCATAGGCTTTAACCACCTCAAAAATAATATCCTTCTAGAGATCTATTTTGGTAATTGGAATCCGGTCTGCCACCATTCAAGAAAAGCTGCCTTAGGCATCAGTATCTTCAAGGTGGGAAATGGAATTTGATGCATCTTTGGAAGACTCTTCAGATAATTCCAAATAGTTTGAATCTACTAAATTTAGATTTCCCCTAATATTCCTAAATAAATTTGCAGTCATTTGTTCTCAGGGTGCAAAATATAGATATGAACATTCAGATTTAAATATTAGTAAGAATATTTAATTAAAAGTCCGAGATCGTAGGATATGGAACTCCATATCTAAAAAAATGGATTCCGAACATTCAGATTGAATACCCGAAATCCTCAAAAGCTGAAATGTCAATCGAGACTTACACTCCGAGGGCTTTATTCGTTTTCTCGATTGACTTCGCGCCGTCACTTTCCAGTTCCATCATGGCCCTTATAGCATCCACATTTTCGGGAACTACAATAGACTCCTGGTGAATGGCTTGGAAGAAGTAAAGTTCCTGTTCATTAACTGTTATGGACTCAGGCCAGATGCAGTTCTCCCACATATCATTTCTGGGGCGCTTTATGTCCCGAGCAACTTCCATGATTTCTGCTGTTGAAGTAATACCCTGCCCTACGAAATGTATCCTGGACTGGGAACTGAAAATATTCTTGATGTCTTCTGAAGTGCAGTCAGTGTTAACTTCTATATTTACAGTATGCAGGTGCATGAGAGTTGTCGGAACTATCAGCGCTGCAGATGTGATATTGATGTTTGGAAGCACACTCTTTACATCAGGTCCATGGTGGGACGGAAGTTTCACTGGGTTAAGTACAATTGCATTAACAGGCCCCTTTTTAATATCATTTGGGTCGACAGCCCTCCTTGCAACAGTTACCCTCACCTTATTTATCCCAAGTTCCCTGTCTATCGGAGATATTACCCTGCAGAGTCCTGTGGTATTGCAGGAGACAACCCTTACAAGGTCACGACCCAGAGTTTCATTATAATTACTGATCGCATTAAAGGAGAAACCTGTAAGCTGATGACTCTCTCCTCCCTGCCAAATTGCCTTTACTCCGGCTTTCTCATATAAAGGCTTATTTTTTTCCCCAATTCCCCCTGGAGTACAGTCCACAACAAGGTCGGCTTTTTCGATCATTTCTGAAATTGTCCCTGCCAAAGGTATTCCTGCCTTCCCAAAAGCTTCGATATTTTCAGCCGGTGCATATATGTCATACCCTAGCTGATGTGCTACTGCAGCTTCATAGTTTGGCTTTGTCTTGGAAATTCCGATAACCTCCATGTCTTCCTGAGCCCTTACGGCATCTGCAACTCTTTTTCCTATGGTTCCATAACCGTTTACTGCAATCTTTGCTTTAACCATTTGTTATCCTGTCCTGTTTACTCCTTTTCTATTCAATTCAGGATATAGTCTTATTTGTAGCTAAATTATGTCTAAACAGCTGAAAACTTAATTTTCATCCTAATTTGTAATTTCCTAGCCGTAAATTGTCTAAGTCTAAATTAGAGGCATAAATTTAAGGTATATTTATGAATTCATAATTTATTATATATATTAAATAGTTATGCTGTAAACTAATCCCCTATACCTTCAATCACTGATACTTATTTAGTATATTCATATTTCGAGTATTTTGACTTTAGCCTTATTTCGATATATGATATCACATGAAGTTATAGGTCAGAACAGAATAAATGCTTTTCCCGGGCAGCTCTTATTGATAAAATAAAGTAGAAGGAAAATTAAGAGCTTCTGGAGCTTTCAGATCATTATCCTAAAAACACGAGTATAATGTATGGATATCCTTTTTCTTACTCTGTACAGTATTTTTTCCTATGTATTTGTTTCAAGTTAGAGCTGATAAGGTTTATATAAAATAAAGAGTGGAAATTACTCTGAAAACGCATCTAATCAACCTTTTTTGATCATAATAAGGCTAGAATAATCTCTATGCTATATCTATTGGATAGTCGTTGGTAATAGAACCTTGAAAAAGAGCTTAAGAGTAAGATTTAATCGGTTGTGAATAAAAACATTTCTAATAATAGCTTGAACAACAGGATTTATCTATTCGGTACTTCGTTCGAGTTTCTATTTCCCTCTAAATGATGCCTTAATGCACCTTTAATAGAATTAAAGTCAAAACGATATATTAATGCTATATTACAATCTCTCAAGTCTATGCAAACATTAAGGGAGATTTCAATAAATCTCTGATTAAGGGTCAGGAAACTTTTTTTGAACTCAGCGATAATTATTCAATGAGTGTTTCTTTTTTTCTTTTTGATCTAGGTTTATATGTTATTTTTCTGTACCCTAAATCTTTAATTATTTGTCTCATTCTTGACTTGGAATAAGATATTTTGAATTCTTCTTTAACAAATTGGATTGCATTTGTGTTTCCAACCACGATAATAACCATCATATGTTGGTATTGGCTCTGAAAGTGCTTTCCTCAACTTTGAAAATTGTTCTTCTGTCAAAAGAGATTTTACTCCTCGACCATTTTTACACTTAAGGCTGAGCAAACCTTCTTTTTCAGCACGCTTTACCCAACGATAAATCGTTGAGCGATATACTAAAAAATCTTCTGCAACCTTAGATGGACTCAAACCATTTTTAACTAATAGTAAAGCTTGAAGTCTCATCTGCTCGTTTTTATCGCAGGAATTAATTGTTGCCTTAGCAATATCATGCGTAGTAAACATATCCAAGCTCATAATTCAATTTAATGAACTATATCATATAAAATGATGTTGCATTATATTTAGAGTTGACTATATATGAAATAAATGTCACTATTAAACTTCGGAAAAACAATTTCATTAGCGATATTATTTAGGGTTTTATATATACGTTTTTTGAAACAATTTTCGTGATTTTGTGACGATTTATTTTATTTGTAAGTCTTGGATGGGCTTTCAATTACACAACTTTTACAGTCAAAAAAATATCAATATACTTACTTCAGATAGCTGAATAATTGCTAATAAAATGGGTATGTGTTGTTAAGATGAACTAAAGGATGAAATCGACATTATCCAGATGTACACAAATGTATAATTTTTTAAACCATTGGTATACGATTATTTATCAAAAGTTAATAATGATTCAGTCTGAGGGATTAAGTATCAATAGCTAACTTTATCAAGATTCAATGAGCAAATTACGGTGAGCTTATTTTCTTTAATTGATAACTATTGTTAATATTTTTTATTTTTTTATCAGTTAGTAATAAGAATTATCTATTGAAACAAAATAGATATCTTTCAACTGATTTGTTGTGAGCTGCAATAGTTATGAAGGTTAGATTAATTTTTAAGCGACTTTCATATTGAGAGAATGGATGGCATTCTTGGGTACATCTGCAGAAAGTGGGAGGAAACAAATAAATGAAATGCTCTTGTGAGAACAGCCTCAAGCGAAATATATAAATACGATTATCGCTTTAAGAATGTTCGCGACAGGGTGGACAAAAAAGGTACACCCGATAATAAAGCCGCTTTAACTCAGTTGGTAGAGTGTCTGGCTGTTAACCAGAATGTCGTAGGTTCGAGCCCTGCAAGCGGCGTAAGACTTTAGTACATTTTAAAGTACACTTATTCTAGGAAAATATAAACATCTTAAAAACATTTATAACAAAGGTTTATAGCTTCATAACTAGCTAATAACAATCACTTAAGATGTAATATTTAATAAGGGCCTGTAGCTCAGTCAGGTTAGAGCGCTCGGCTCATAACCGAGCGGTCACCGGTTCAAATCCGGTCAGGCCCATAAAAATATTTGAGATAGTTCT
>CAWKGG010000051.1:0-10464 GCA_963848985.1 uncultured Methanosarcinaceae archaeon | reverse complement strand
TACGCTGATCATTTCGCGGTGGTTAGAAATTGGTAATTGAGCTATTAATAAGCATATATTATCATGAAACAGCTAAAACGAGTTATCCACATACAAGGAAAACCTCCATAAAGTCAATATTATTAAGGGTATTTAGCAATTATTAACGACTTGTAAATAACTATTTGCAAGTAAGTAGGCTTTCTTGTATACTTATCTTTGCAAGTAAAAATCCCATGAAAACAGAACAAAAACAGAAAATATTTGAATTTATCCAAGATCAAATCGCAAATGCCGATTTTAGAATTAAGGCTTATGTTTTTGATGAGTCCGAAAAGAGGCGCTTAGGACGCAACTGCTTCGTGAAGCTTAACATGCATGTGCAAAATTTCTTACAGGGAAAATCTACTATTAGATGGATAACCATGTATGGTTTGCGTGGTGCAGGGAAGACCACGCTACTTGCTCAGTTGTATGAGCAAACAAAAATTGAAAGTAAAAGAAAATTATTTTTGTCGGTTGATCAAGCCGTTGGAATCTTTGGTGTTAGCTTGAAAGATATTCTCGATGTTTACGAGGAAGCATTAGGTGTTTCTTTTGAACGATTAACAGAACCAGTGTTTCTATTTCTCGATGAGGTTCAATATGATGAAAAATGGGCTTTATTACTTAAAACAATTTACGATCGTAGTAGTAAAGTTTTCATTGTTGCTACGGGATCGTCTGCTCTTTCTTCCAGGCAAGTCCTGATGTTGCGCGGCGTGCGATTTTTGAAAAACTTTTCCCAATGAGTTTTACTGAATACATAAAAATAAAAAATCAGAAGACTGAAATTAAAGGATTAGCTCATGAACTTCGCGAGGCTATTTTTAATTCAAAAGATGCTAGTGAAGTGCACACACGACTTAAAGGTTTAGAAGCAAAAGCTCGACAATATTGGCTCGACATAGAAAGAAAAGAGATAGAGGCATATATGCAGTATGGAACATTACCCTTTATGATTGCTCTAAATAATGAGGCTATGGTATATGATCAAATTAAGAAAACTCTTAGAGCGTGTTATTAGTATAGACATTCCACACATCAATTAATTTTCAGCAGAGACAATCTCAAAATACCAATGGTACTTTATGCGCTTGCAGACACCGACCAGCTGAGCCTAAGTAGCCTGTCCGATAAAGGAGAACTCGACATTAGTCGCCCCGTTCTTACCTCAGTGCTTGAAACTCTTGAAAAAACAGAAACCATTTGGCGTATATATCCTCATGGATCTCATGTAACACAAACCACTCGTCAGCCGTCGAAATATCTTTTTACAAGTCCTGCATTTCGTTCTATGTATTTTAACTTTGTCGGGAATACACGAACTCATGATAATTACAAAGGAAAAATCCTTGAAGATACCATTGGTTTATATCTCAATGGTCTCTTTTCCGGTAAGCCTGATACTTCTATAACCTATGACAGTGCAGCTGGTGGAGCGGACTTTATTATTCGTCAAGGAAAAGATATGGTTGTCCTGGAAGTCGGATATGGAGAAAAATATTTCAAGCAAGTCGTAACCACTATGGCAAAAAATGGGGTAAATGCTCGTTACGGCATTGTGGTTTCTCAAAGACCTCTTGGTGTTGACCCAGAAAAAAATGCGATAAGTATTCCACTATCTTACTTTTTACTGATGTAAATACTTGCAGCCAGAACTACTATGAAAATTGATGTTGCAATTCTAGAAATTAATAAAGTAATTTGTGCTAATATAAACAGATTTGATGACTCCGAAAGGGGCCTGTTGTCACAAAACATTCTGTCCCAACTTAGAAATTTAGTTGAGCATGTTTCATTAAAGGCATATAGTAATGGGAGTGATGTTGAAATTACTTACGACAACATAGTGCTGGCCAATGCCTATGTAAGTTCAAGAGGTAACTTAAGGTTTCTAACTAAGTTCCATAACTTCCTACAAATTACAGCTTCCCATTACACTCTTGATGAGGAAAATTCAGAGAGATTGATGCTCAAATACTATGAGTATTTGCTTAAAATAAAGTCTTTTCTAAAAAAGACGCACAACTTGATCGTTTTGGAAAACATCGATGAATTTCCGATTAAAATCGATCCTGCGCTGAAAGAATATTACGAAAAAATAGCCGAGAAAATTAACCAACATGAATCTGTAAGAGCAAAAAGTACTTACAAAGATCGATATTATATTCAAAAAATAAAACCATTCTTTGTTGAATACGAAGTGTATTATGAAGTAACCTTTACAATTGCCAACGACAGGGCAAGTAAATTCGATAGAATTATTGCTTTTACGAAACTGGATATATCTCCTAATTATGCTGTCAAGCTTACTGTAAGTAACGATTATATAGAGGTTTTGGATAAGATAATGCCCATTCAAATCATTGATGAGTGGGAAGTCTCGATTCGTCCTTGTGAACTGGATCATTTTACTGACATATTTGGTAAACACACTAAAATTCAGGGAGGAACAATCGAATCCCAAGAATTAATGGCCTTTTAAAAAAGACGGGTTCAAATTTAGCTGAGATAATTAACTTCTCTGATAGTTACTATCAGAAGTTTAAGGAAGTAATAACTCAAAAAACAAAAACAACTCATTTTCTTGATGTTTTAGATAAAAGTCGTGAGATCATAAAAAACAGCAACCCGGGAAGTAATGTGCTCAAATATTTGCTTTATAGACTTAATAATAAAATTCTTAAACGACAATATACTTTTGAAACTTGTGAAAAGCTATCAAATCTAAATCTCCAGTATGGATGCATTCCTTTTGACCAAATGCCCTTCACCACTTCTTTAATAGATCATAACCCAAAGCTTTCTGATTTATTTGAATGTATAGATGTAATAAATCGAGAGCACGAATTGTTTGCGAGACATATAAAAAACAATATTGAGATAAAGGGGCAATTATACACACCCAGAAAAGATATTGTTGGCTTTCAAGATATTGATAATCTAATGCTGTTATACAATAGAAAGCTATATATAAAACACGGCCATCGCAACCTAGAAGATTATAAAGATAATCTATACATAAAGGGGTATGAAGAAGATACTTTTAAAATTATTAAAAAACTGAAAGGATTATCATCAACAGGAATAAAGAATTATTCAGCATCTTTTGATTCGTGGCTACAATCATCTGCATACCAGATTGACTGCGATGAGAAAAAATCAAAATTGAGGCAAATGTTTGAAGACTCAGAAGTGGCTCTAATATATGGTTCTGCCGGGACAGGAAAATCAACATTGATCAACCATATCTCTAATTTTTTTAACGATCGAAGTAAGCTATATTTAACTAACACAAACCCAGCAATTGATAATCTAAAGAGAAGAGTTAATGCAGCAAATTCAACTTTCAAAACAATAACCAAGTTTTTATCTTTTAGGAATGACGATACGGAATTTGATCTCCTCATTATTGATGAGTGCAGTACTGTTGGCAACTCAGACATGCTTAAGGTTCTCAAGAAGGCGTCTTTTAAGTTGTTGGTCTTAGTGGGAGATGTTTTTCAGATAGAATCAATACGTTTTGGAAATTGGTTCAGTATGGCAAGAGATTTTGTTCCGGGAACTTCTGTTTTTGAATTAACTAAACCCTACCGCACTCACAATACTAAACTTCTTGATCTGTGGAGTAGAGTTAGAAATATCGACGAAGATATTTTAGAACACATTGCAAAAAATGCTTATTCCGTTACCTTAGACGACTCGATTTTTGACCACTCGGAAGAAGATGAAATAATACTATGCTTAAACTATGATGGGCTTTACGGAATAAATAATATCAATAGGTTTTTACAAGGAAATAATAAAAGTACTCCTCGACAATGGGGTGTTCAGACTTATAAGGTCAATGACCCGATATTGTTTAATGAGTCCGAAAGATTTACACCTTTAATATATAACAATCTCAAAGGAAAAATTACTGGCATAGAAATTTTTGATGATAAAATACAGTTTGATATTGAACTTGATAGGGTAATAAATGAATTTGAGGCTGCCGGGTATGATTTCGAACTGATGGATAATTCAAAAAATGGCAACTCAGTAATCCGTTTTTTTGTTAACAAACTTAGAAGTACCGATGAGGATGATGATTCATCTTCAGATGCAGTAGTTCCTTTTCAGGTTGCTTATGCTGTGTCTATCCATAAGGCTCAGGGATTAGAATATAATTCTGTTAAAGTTGTTATTACACATGAGATAGAATAAATGATTACGCATAATATATTCTACACAGCTATTACGCGGGCAAAAGAAAAACTAAAAATATACTGGACACCAGAGACAGAAAGCAAGGTACTTAGTTCTTTAAAAACAAGAGACAACAGAAAGGATGTAGCATTATTATCATCCAAGTTTAACCTATAGTAATAAGCTTATTCCAAAACAGCCGGACTCTCATCTACAATTTTTAACAAATCCTCATTTGAATATTTAGGTCGCTCAATCTTTTCCCAGCCGGTATTCCATATGGGTGTTGCAGTAGGTCGTATTCGGCGCATCCAATTAGCATGGTCTGCAATTATCCCAGTGTCTGGGTCCCGTCTAGTATAGTGCATGATTTCACAGTTATGTACGCCATATCCCGCTTGGTTTAGTGCAATTTCTTTAAATTTTTGTTGTGGCATTCTTTCAAGAAGAATTCTAAAAGCTCTCATCACTTCACCATGGCAAACGATTATTACGCGCATGCCACTATATTCTCGGTGTAATGTCTGAAGCACTCGATCTAAACGTAAACATAGTTGAGCAAGAGACTCTCCATTTGGCGGTCTCCAAAAGAATGGTTCAATCCGGCGCATACTTAAAGCGTCCTTAAATTTTTCATTACGTTCATTTTCTGGAGATCCTTCTATATCACCCCAGTCTCGCTCGGTGAGATAAAAATTTCTGTACCATACAGCATCTGATAGACCAAGCAAGGCCGCAGTTTCCATGGCTCGACTATATTCAGAGGTAATGAAGCGATCGAATGTCTTTCCGTCCTTTAAAAACTCTTCTTGGAGCCATTTACCAGCTTGCACGGCTTGTTCCCTGCCCTTCTCTGAAAGTCTGTAGCTTCGAGAATGTCTTCCCGTGGTCAATGCCTTAAAAGCCGTATTATCACCTTTCTCCGAGAGACGCATAGCTGCGTTTCCTTCTGATTGTCCGTGGCGTATTAAGATCAGATCTATGGGAAGGGGCATAGTTTTATATTAGCATAAATTATTTTGAGATTTTTATTGTAAGCATATTTTAAAATTCCATATGTGACATTATTTACTCAGAGAGGGATTCGTTGAGCAAATTCCCGCGTGCTCTTAAGACTACTTAGAGTCATCTCCTCCACGTCGCCTAAGGTCTTCGGATAATTGTCTTTAGTGAATTGTGCCATCCTGCCTGTATCCCATGCACTCGACACTTCCTGCACCGGCAGATTGTGCTCCTTCGCCAGAAGGTTGAATAACTCCTCCTTGCCCTCGTAGGTTATTGGTTCCGTTCTTAATTTTTTCAGATCTTTGTTCATCTTTTTATTATACTTTATATACCATACTCGTGAAGACAACGCGAATATTCGGTATTGAAATCTTTCTGATCATAAACTTGTAATCTTAAATCTGCATAATTTTTGTACCTGTTTTTAAGGAAGTCATTTAATCCTCCGTAGGTTGGAAGATTAGCTGTAGAAAAAATATCTCGTATATAAATCTGTATCTGAATTTGTTCTTAAGGAAATCGCTTTTGCTCTTTAAGTATGCTACTTCACTACATGCTGATTTTATCTGCGAAGGCCTTATTTGCCACCAATAAAAGATTCCACAAATAATAAGAATTAGAAAGATAAAGCGTTTGTATTTATAATTTTTAATTTTTTCTAATATTTCTTTTAATTTTTTCATATAATTAATTATTGAATTTTGGGGATATATCCATATACATAATCTTCTATATCAGAAGAAAAACATTTAAGACCTAAAACACAATACACACCTTCAATTATGTAATCGTATCTATTTTCAAAAATCATAGGCTTAAAATTATTAATTACTCCTTTTCTTATTCCCAACATATTATCTGCGCATTGATTTCTACAATACAATTCAGCCTCTTTTTCCTGACCTTTCACAACCCAATCTGTGGGATAGTCTGTGCAATTACTACTACAGATAGCATATCCTTGATCCAACATTTCACGAGCATCATTCTTGATCTGGTTAAAGTTTTTATTATTTGAATATATGGCTGGTAAAGAAATCAAGAAGAAAATCATAATCAAGACGAAAATAATTTTAGGTAAAATTAATTTAATTTTTTGTTTCATAAGATATTTCTGCTAAAAATGAAGCTAGTTCTTTCATATCTATTTTTTAGTCGTCACCTTTTTAGCCGAAGTCGTTTTAGTTACAATTGGTGTATTTCCAACACAAGACTGGCCAGTGGTTATGCTGTAGCCAGTGGTCCTGTTATTACAACCGGCAATTACTACCGGTGGCGTTGTCGAGTAAGTGATCCCTGCGGCCGTTAATTGAGCTTCGAGAGTTGTAATCTGTGCGGTTAAAGAATTATTGGTTGTTTGCAGAGTGGTAATTTGATTTTGGAGAGAGGTGATATCAGTTGGAACAGGACATGATAGGATTGAGGTTGAAATTGGCGTAGTGCTGGAAGTTAGACCGGAACCAGGGCTAGGCGGAGTTGAAGAACTAGAAGAAGTGGAACTTTGATATGAATTGCCTGGTGCCCCAGGCAACGCGTTACATTTGGCCAATAAGGTACTCTCATTGACTGTTGCAGTTGCCTGAGATTCTGTTCCCCCTCCTGGTACGTTCTGTCCTATTATTGGCAATCCAGTCACAGGATCAAATCCAGACTGAGAATCTCCCCAATATACCTGGTAGCATTGATTATAAGTTGAATAGGTTGAAGAAATTGGGAACGGTGGTTTTCGAGTTGGTATGGGAGTTGAAACTACGGGACTAGAAGTCTTGACTGGTGCCGGCGGTGCATCTGGCAACGCATTACATTCTGCTGTCTTAGTAGTAATATCGGATTGTTCTTGAGTTAGAATCGGATGGACCTGCTGTAAATAAGAAATAGGATAATCGTAAATAGGAATGGCAGAAGTTTCACCAGGAATATAAGAAGTAGAGGGATCTACACCAGACACACACTCTTGGACTGCTTGTGTTGAACTGATACAACTATTTAATTGGGCTTGATTAAGATTTCCTGAACTACAATTAGTCCATTGAGGAAATAGCAACGAAGGTGTGTTCTGTGATGCAAAAGGACCGGGTAACCCCAAGGGGGCACAAATTTGATTTATCTTTGCCTGAGCTGTTGTTGAAATCTGTGCCAACTCAGTTTGACACTGAGCATAAGTTTCTGTCGTCTGCGCTTTTACAAAACTAAACGAAGCGAGAAACCCAAACATAAACACAATTGCTATAATATATTTTTTCATTTTTTTAATTTAACTAAATTACTTTAATAATAAATCGACTAAAATTCATCCATAGACGCAAAAAGCCCACCACATAGGTTAGTGACTTGCGTCACTCGTACCAGTTTCCTGATACGGCCTTGGAAGACAAACCCCATGTGATGGGTTTTTTATCTTCCAAGGACTTACTTTTCACCATGCCCTTATTTCTAAAGGTTTAGGCTACTAATTTAGTTGTATACCTAGTTTAGTTGAATTTTTGCCTTATGTAAAGTAAAGTAAGTAATATGATTAATAGTCTAATAAAAGAAACTCAAGATAAAAATATACCTCTTTCCAGCCTACTCCTTAAGACCAAGGTGCTTGCAAGTAAAAAAAATGATAGTGAATTTTTAAAATGGCTTGATTGTGAGTTAGAGGGTTATGAAACGACTGCTCCATGTCCCAAATACAGGAGGTTGTATGGTCAAGTAAAATTTTGGGATCCCACGTTGGGGTGGTGCCTAATTGTAATTGATGCATCGGCCACTGAGGGTGGAATGTTATACCGTCCAACCATTCAGTCGATAGGTGAGATTGAGAAACTTTTACAAAGTAATTCACCAGATTTTAGGATGCACTATCCTGCGGATATTGCGTCGAAACTAATGGAACCTTCAGAATTTAAAACTGAAGTAGCCCTATTTATTGATGCTTCCTCACTTGTGGGGGTACTCGACAAGGTAAGAAATTCATTGCTCGACTGGCTTTTAAAAGTAGAAAAGGAGGATTCTAAAAGGGCGAGAAGCTATTGTTTTCAATGAAAACCTTAATGACAAGAAACTTTAAGTTGAACTTAAGTTTTCTTCTAAACAGGGAACAATATTTTTAACTGACCAAAATATGAAAGAGTATAAGGTTAAAATTCAGGGACAAGTTCAAAAAGAAGTTTTAAGAGTTATTTTTCAGAATCCGAAAGATCTTTACACAGAATGGAGTCTATATGAGGTAAGTAATATTTTGGGAAATGATGATGTAAATGAAACTGCCGTAAAAAATGCCTTGTATCAATTTAATAAGAAAGTTCAACTAAAAATACCAGAAGTAAAAAACCTATTTGAAATTACAAAACATTCAGCAAAGTTAAATTTTGAATTTGTAAATAAAACTTAAGCAAACTTAAGCATCACCACGTTTATTCTAAAAGAAGCCCTAAAGGGTTTTTTATGTTGCCCGATAAAGCAATAACTGAATATGTCGAGATTTACAAAAAGTTGTATGGGGTGATGCTCAGCAAAGAAGAAGCATCTTTCCGTGCAAATAATCTTGTGAATCTATACAAGGCCGTTTATTCGGAACCTTCTTTGGGCATTATTAATTCTAAACAAGATCGCGAATAGCTTGGAATTTTTTATATAGAGGATTCCCAGTAATTACGCGACAACAAATTTATGATAGACACTATTGTTATTAAAATTAAACATCCGTCCTTTGAAGTAAGACATCCTGAATTCTTTAGCCCGGATTTAACCATCCACACTTCTAATGATATTCCTAGAGAGCTTCTAAATAGGCCGCAAAAATTATTCAAAAAGTATGTACAAAATCCTTCTACTGAAGATAAAAGCGAGGGCAGATATAAACCATGTTTAACGGTATACCGCTATTATATTGAACGAAAACTAGAGTATTATTTACATATTCAATTTTCAGCTCCGAAAGTCTTAAACAGTAATAATCTAGAAGAAATATCTGTTACAGATTTTGCGCGAATGGTGGACAATTTAAGATGCAAACTTCAAACAATGGGTATCGCGGTAGAGGAAGAAAAACTTTCGACGGCTGAAGTTACAAAAATGCACCTCGGTAAGAATATTGAGGTGAAATTACCAATGAATTTAACCGATGTAATTGCTGAAATTAAAAAAGCAGAGATGGGAAAACATATGGAAACGACTCAAAGAGATTACAAAAATGGCGGTGAATCGCTGTATTTATACAACAGTTCACATAATCATATTTTCTACGATAAAGTAAAAGATTTACTTAAACCAAAAAATGTATCAGCTGACAAAGATAAAACTACAGCTGAAAAAATAATTGGCGAAACTCTTGAGAAAGCCAAGAGACAAATTTTGCGGTTTGAGGTCCGTTTCACTAATGTGGCCATAGTTAGGAAGGTTGTTAATAAAATCTTACATACTAGCTATCCATACATAACTCTTGGAATTGTCTTCGATGAAGAATTATGGAAAGGTTGCTTATTAGATGAATGGCATAGTGTTATTAATCGCCCAGCGAATCAGCTTGCTTTTAAAACAAGTGTATCTCCAGAAGATGCGCTGAACTTGTTGATCGCGAGACAGACGAATAAAAAAAGCAATGCGCACACTCTTAATAAAGTTCTTATTAGCTTTGGGCTTTACCAAATAGTAAATAAGTTGGGTGCAAAAGTTTTTAAGAATAAAATTGAGAGACACTGGGATAAGAAAACATGCAACGAACGCCTTACACAAAAAATGAAAGATGCGGTAACGGAACTCAAAGATATACCATTATCAGAACATATAAGCATGGTCGAAAAAGCATTGCAAGAATTTAAAAAATTTTCCTTAGAACAGTAACATACTTGCAATGTAAATAAGAGTAAAGTATAATAAGTCAATGGAAACGAAATATATTGTTAAAGTAGACGATAATTTTCATTACACAGATGAAACGGAAAGATATGATGCAGGAGTTTATTCAACCTTAGGAGAAGCCGTTAAAAAATGTGAGGAAATAACTATTGATAGTTTAAAAAATTTATACAGTGAAAAAATGGGAGCTGGTAGACTATCGGATTGATGGATTGCCTTCGGCGCGGACCCATTTGTATATACCGGAAAGGGAGATGTACCCTTTTCCGCGAGAAGCTATATTACTGAAGAAGTGTGTGCCAAGATTATTAAAGAAATTGAAGATAATAAATAACAAAATTATGAACAAAGAATTTTACACAGCCAAAGAGCTGGCAGAAAAATTAAGGGTAAATATTATGACCATTT
>CAWKGG010000050.1:0-28327 GCA_963848985.1 uncultured Methanosarcinaceae archaeon | reverse complement strand
GCTTACTACAAGGCTACTGCGAAATCGTGTGAAGAGATTTTCAATGAAAAAATAAAAACCAACAAACTACAGCAAGACCACTTGGATATTGGGTGAAGAGGTTTGCTACGAGGTAAATGCGAAATTATGTGAAGTTTTAGATGAAAGAATAAAAGAAACAAAAGATTCTTGCTACGAGGCAAGTGCGAAATTGTGCGAAGTTTTAGATGAAAGAATAAAAGAGATATCAGAAATAAAAGAGGCTTATGGAAAGGCAACTGAGAAGTTGGATGAAGAAATTTCAGGTAAAAGAACAACAAAAATGGAAGGGACTTACGAAAAGCCAACTGAGAAGCTGGATAACGTTTTAGATGAAATAATAAAAGAAATTGAAAAAACTTGATCCAGGCAACTGAGAAATGTGGTAAAGTTTTAAAAGAAAGAATGGAAGAAATGGAAGATGCTTACTACGATGTAGCTCACCAAACTGTACGAAGCTTTAGATGAAAGAATAAAAGAAAAGGTAACTGCGAAACCGGGTGAAGAGATTTCAAATGAAAGAACAACAAAAATGGAAGAGGCTTACGAAAAGGCGACTGCTAAATCGGGTAAAGTTTTAGCTCAAAGAATAAGAGAAATGGAAAATGCTTACAAAAACGCAACTGTAATATTGAGTAAAAAAATTTACAAAAACAAAATAGAAGAAATAATTAAAGAAATAAATGAGGCTTAATGTAAAGACAACTGAAAGATTGGATGAAAAGATTTCAAATGAAAGAACAACAAAAATGGAAGAGGCTTACGAAAAGGCAACTGAGAGATTGAATGAAGAGATTTCAAATGAAAAAATGGAAGAAATTAAAAAGGCTTATGAAAAGGCAACTGATATATTGAGTGAAGAAATTTCAAATGAAAGAATAGAAGAAATTAAAAAGGCTTACAAAAAGGCAACTGAGAATTTGGATGAAAGAATAAAAAAAATGGAAGAGCCTTACGAAGAGGCAACTGAGATATTTGATGAAGAGAATTCGAATGAGAGAAAAAAAGAAAAGGCAACTGTGAAATTGGATGAATGCGAATTTGAAGATAAAATAAATTTGATACTTCCATACCAATTGGGTACTAATACAAAAACAAATGTTAAAATTTTAAAATTTATAATGTATCACAAAAAAAAGAAGGAAGATGGGACTTATTATTGGAAATATGATTATAAAAGAAGACCTCAAAAGTATGTAGTTTTTACAAAAGATGAGAAAGGCAACGAAATTTCTGAAGAGAAAATTATTTATAATGAAGGTATCACAGCTTTTGTTTACAGAACTAAGAAATCTCTAATAAATACTAAAACAGGACTTGATAGAAATGATGCTTCAGCCAGTCTAAATTCTGCCCACAATATTAAACCTCAGAGTAAGATGTCGATTGGGATTCCTTTAAAAGATGAAAAAAAAGAGCTATTGGAGTTTTAACAATTGAATTCTATGATGAAAATAAAAAATACGACAGAAACCAAATTATAGAGTATAAGAAACAAAATAAAAATGCTGATGAGACTAATGAGAGTCCATCTGAAATTATAAATATTGAGAAAAAACTTACAGACGTTGAGAATTACCTATTTTTATTCACAAAGCTTATAATTGCATCAAAGAATCAATTCAATAAAGATTCTTATCAAACACTTTTTGGAGGTATGGAATTATTAGAATGTTTAAAAGATATAAAATAAGTTTCCTGACAGCGAGAACAGTGGAAAAATCTCTAATAATACAACCTCCATTAATGGAAGAATCTACAAAGATACCTTACATCTATTTTATGTATTGAAGAGGAAAGAATACGTAGGATATGAAGAAATTTTGGTGAGAGTAGCAGAATATTCAAATGATATTAGTAAATACCTTGGGTTTTCGTCAGAATCAAAACCTTTCACTGATTTTTTGGGAAAATTAAAAAACACGAAGAATTGTTGTTTCACGGATTAAATGATTTTAGAGATCATTTCATGCATCAGTTTCATGTATTTGTTAGTGGTTACATAATCATAAATAAAATTGGTTTCGATAAATTTAAATCTAAGATTCGTAATAGCATGATCGCCTATGGTAAATCTGAGAAAGATTTAAATATTTCTAAATGTAACATCTTAAGAATATGGTTTTTAGTATCTTTTTTATGATCATGCTTATATATTTGAAAAGATTACTGACGAACTTCAAAATTTCTTTGAAAGTACATTTGATCAAAAATTCATTGTTAACTTCAATTGGGAGAAGTTATTGAGAACAGATAGCAAATTTCCAACATATTTAACTAATTTGCAAAATTTTTATAGTAAACAAGGAAACACAAATCCTGATATATTAATGAAAAATTATTTAGATTCGATTATAAATACCCATGATCATGGTGTTTTAAGCGCTCTTTTACTTCTCAATTATTTCTCAGAATGCGAAAAACCTAATCAAGAATATAGACGAGAATATAAAAACATGAAAAATGATTGCTTATATGCTGCTTTCGCAATCTTTCTTGTTCATAACCGGTATGAAAACTTGATGGAAAATGGTTTGGACACATATCTCATTTGAATCATTTCCGATAGCTTTTTTATTATCTTATTGTGACACAGCTCAATCATTTGGGAGAAGAGGAAAGAGACAAGATTATCGTTCCAAATTTTTGGGTATTGATTTTTTAGAAAATCCACAAAAAAGGATTGTTTATAAAGTTGGATATTATGATGAAGAATGCAAAAAAATACCGTCGCCAGAAAAAATTGAAGAATGGGCAAAAAAGGCTCACAAAACTTTTAAGTCAAGCGAATACTTCTTTGATATTGAAAATTGCGTAGTAGATGACAAATATCATTGTAGGCATATATGCACGTTACAGGATTTATAGCCTGGTTAGCTCGAAAAATGGAACTTGAAGATTACTTCTGAGAAGTTCTCTCCTTACCAAAAAAGGGTCAGTTGTGAAAGATTATGAGATCGATACTATGAAATAAATAAAAATTTAAAAGTATAATATGCCATTTAAAGGAATTAGATAGCATATTACTATCTTTGGTTTTTTGATTCCATCGTATCATTAGAAAGGATTTTTTAACGGAACCGTTTTTTTCATTAGTTAATAAGCACACTTATCGGTTAAATTAAAATTCGAATCAATTAATTGATTTTGGATAGGCTGAATAATTACATAAGTTTTAATTAATTACGTTTTTAAATACAAATTTACATATAATAATTAGTTCATGAAGTATTGATTTCCTCATAATAATTATGCTTACATCTAGACTTGAAAGATAGTTAGTTATATGCATATAGAGCGACCTTTTTGTTATCTATCAATATATATATAAATTAAATTATTAATAATTTCCTATTTACTTCTGTTGAGATACATAAATCTAAAAAAGTTAGTAAATCAAGCTTTTGCGTTCAAATACATTTATCTTATGAGCCTAAAAAAAAGAATATTAAGAACCAAACTGCATGGTAAACACAATAATTTTTAATATGTTCTGGGATCACAAAGATTCACCTTTAATTTTACTCACAATTGGTCGTAATCAATCAAAATCCCAGAAAATAATGAAAAGTTTCTTATTTTATAATACTCAGTATCTGTTTTGTCTCTTGAATGTTGGGTTTTTCATTTATCTAGACTCCAAAATTTACTTATACATACAGTTAGAAATATATTTGATAATTAAAAAATTTTGGCGTAATAAATACTTTTAATTTGTTAGGCTGTTCTTATAATGTTTTTAACTTAGTAAGTTGAATGGTACAGAGTCAACCAATAAATTAAATGAACATTTTTAGAAACGTTCTTAAATTATACTCTACAATAATTCCTATATGCCCGAAGAAAAGAAACGATCTGGACGAAAGGTAAATGCCTGGATTCTGATGACTTGTACTTGAAGGTGGATGACTTAAAGTACAGGACCTGGACCGAAGCCATAGTTAGTGGACTTGAGCTTCTTGTAGAAAGTACAAGGTCAGGGCAGAGCGAAGTACAAAATCAAAATAATGAAGTAGTAAGAGCAAAGTACGCTGGATGACTGAAAAGTATTAAGAGTTCAGCTACTAGAAATGCAAGAACATATAGAAACGGCTGAAACTTGATCTTGATATATCAAACAAAAACGCGGATGACATTAAAGGAATGTACACGAATCATGTACTTCAAGTTCAAACACTCATCAATCAGAAGTCAATTGAAGCTCCGGGAGCTAAAAAGCCATGGTGGAGATTTTGGTAAGTTAGACTACAATTATACCAATTGATAAGAATAAAGAGTAAAATCTTTTCTATCAAAAATGTATTAAGTTAGGATGAAGAACCTTAACTAGTTAATAATTCATTACTTTCTTCAACCCGATCAAACTTTTCTAAAATTTGTGCCCTAATGCTATCTACATCATTGACTGCTATATCAACACTCATATTCTGGTTCTCGGAGCAACATTCTATTTTCTTATATAACCGACGTCCAAAGTCCTCAGGGAACCTTCTTTCCAAAATCCACATGGAAACCTGGCAATTTCCTGCTTTTGCCGCATCATTCAGCTTTTCGAGTAGTACCCTAGCGCCGTCAGCATTGCATTTATTGATATACCGTGCAAACTCAAAATATTTCCCAGATTTATCTTTCTAACCTGCTGTCGATGAATTTAAGCTTTGGTAGGTTACACTGGCTGCAGAAGCAGCAAGAGAATAAGTCAATCCAAGAGATACACCATCACCGATCTTCTTTTGTACTTCAGGAGTGAGTTTCGTAGACGTGGCATAATAACACCGTTTTTTATTTTACATAGTTAAAATTGGTAGTCTCATATTTAATGTTTTTTAGTTCTTTTATGCACTAAAGCTGGGTTTGATTAAATTAGTTAAAATGAGCTATTTAGCCGTTTTAAGACGTTTTTTTACAAAGGGAATGATATTTCTATGTACTCTTAATAAAAGTCTCGCTAGTGAGCTCATATTAAGTCATTTTTTGATGAATTCAATCTCCCATGTTTCAAATTTGACTGCACGGTAGTTTCACGATATTTTTCTATTGTATTTATATTACTTTAAAATTATAAAATTATGTTATCAGATACTCTTACTAGATTTTGGGATCGGATTTCACATAATTGTCATGCTATTAGATAAAATTAGTATTATACAGAATATGTGCAAAAAATAAAAAATGACCAAAAACAAGAAATATAAGTATAATTTGAAAAAATAAAAATGATTGGTGATTGAAAAATAACACAATCACTTTTCAAACCGGTTCATTCCAATTTAGGTATTATGCGACCTGTTCCTATCTGACGACTCGTCCTGATCTTGTGATTTATCATTACAAGAGTGATCCCCACATCCACAGCACCCATCATCGCATCCACAGGCTGGGAATTTTAAGAAATCTACAAAACCGGTACTAGAATCCGTTTTCAATATTACATTTCCATTTCCATGTCTCGATGCACTTACAAAAATGACCAGCATCAAAATTAGAGCTATTACTATGGCTATTTTGTACAAATTTCGTTAATTACCATTAATTTACCCCCTATTTTACATGGCATTTTCTCCAAAATAAAACAGATATAATAAAAATAGTAAAATAATATATATATCAATAGGAATTAATGATTTATATATATATAAATCATTAATTCCTATTGATATATATATTATTTTACTATTTTTATTATATCTGTTTTATTTTGGAGAAAATGCCATGTAAAATAGGGGGTAAATTAATGGTAATTAAACGAAATTTGTACAAAATAGCCATAGTAATAGCTCTAATTTTGATGCTGGTAAGTACTGTAAGTGCATCGAGACATGGAAATGGAAATGTAATATTGAAAACGGATTCTAGTACCGGTTTTGTAGATTTCTTAAAATTCCCAGCCTGTGGATGCGATGATGGGTGCTGTGGATGTGGGGATCACTCTTGTAATGATAAATCACGTGATAAGGACGAGTCGTCAGATAGGAACAGGTCGCATAATACCTAAATTGGAATGAACCGGTTTGAAAAGTGATTGTGTTATTTTTCAATCACCAATCATTTTTATTTTTTCAAATTATACTTATATTTCTTGTTTTTGGTCATTGTTTATTTTTTGCACATATTCTGTATAATACTAATTTTATCTAATAGCATGACAATTATGTGAAATCCGATCCCAAAATCTGAGTAAGAGTATCTGATAACATAATTTTTATAATTTTAAAGTAATATAAATACATGGAAAAATATCGTGAAGTCACTTACCGTGCAGTCAAATTTGAAACATGGGGAATTAAATTGGTCGAAAAATGACTTAATATGAGCTCACTAGCGAGACTTTTATTAAGAGTACATAGAAATATCATTCCCTTTGTAAAAAAACGTCTTAAAACGGCTGAGAATGGCTCATTTTAACTAATTTAATCAAACCCAGCTTTAGTGCATAAAAGAACTAAAAAAACATTAAATATGAGACTTACCAATTTTAACTATGTAAAATAAAAAACGGTGTTATTATGCCACGTCCTACAAAACTCACTCCTGAAGTACAAAAGAAGATCGGTGATGGTGTATCTCTTGGATTGACTTATTCTCTTGCTGCTTCTGCAGCCGGTGTAACCTACCAAAGCTTAAATTCATGGATGCAGCAGGGTCAGAAAGATAAATCTGGGAAATATTTTGAGTTTGCACGGTATATCAATAAATGCAATGCTGACGGCGCTAGGGTACTACTCGAAAAGCTGAATGATGCGGCAAAAGCAGGAAATTGCCAGGTTTCCATGTGGATTTTGGAAAGAAGGTTCCCTGAAGACTTTGGACGTCGGTTATATAAGAAAATGAATGTTGCATCCGAGAACCAGAATATGAGTGTTGATATAGCAGTCAATGATGTAGATAGCATTAGGGCACAAATTTTAGAAAAGTTTGATCGGGTTGAAGAAAGTAATGAATTATTAACTAGTTAAGGTTCTTCATCCTAACTTAATACATTTTTGATAGAAAAGATTTTACTCTTTATTCTTATCAATTGGTATAATTGTAGTCTAACTTACCAAAATCTCCACCATGGCTTTTTAGCTCCCGGAGCTTCAATTGACTTCTGATTGATGAGTGTTTGAACTTGAAGTACATGATTCGTGTACATTTCTTTAATGTCATCCGCGTTTTTGTTTGATCTGTCAAGATCAAGTTTCAGCGTTTCTATATGTTCTTGCATTTCTAGTAGCTGAACTCTTAATACTTTTGAGTCATCCAGCGTACTTTGCTCTGTACTTTTCTGTACTTCATTATTTTGATTTTGTACTTCGCTCTGCCCTGACCTTGTACTTTCTACAAGAAGCTCAAGTCCACTAACTATGGCTTCGGTCCAGGTCCTGTACTTTAAGTCATCCACCTTAGAGTACAAGTCATCCGGAATCCAGGCGTTTACCTTTCGTCCAGATCGTTTCTTTTCTTCGGGCATATAGGAATTATTGTAGAGTATAATTTAAGAACGTTTCTAAAAATGTTCATTTAATTTATTGGTTGACTCTGTACCATTCAACTTACTAAGTTAAAAACATTATAAGAACAGCCTAACAAATTAAAAGTATTTATTACGCCAAAATTTTTTAATTATCAAATATATTTCTAACTGTATGTATAAGTAAATTTTGGAGTCTAGATAAATGAAAAACCCAACATTCAAGAGACAAAACAGATACTGAGTATTATAAAATAAGAAACTTTTCATTATTTTCTGGGTTTTTGATTGATTACGACCAATTGTGAGTAAAATTAAAGGTGAATCTTTGTGATCCCAGAACATATTAAAAATTAGTTGTGTTTACCATGCAGTTTGGTTCTTAATATTCTTTAGGCTCATAAGATAAATGTATTGAACGCAAAAGCTTGATTTACTAACTTTTTTAGATTTATGTATCTCAACAGAAGTAAATAGGAAATTATTAATAATTTAATTTATATATATATTGATAGATAGCAAAAAGGTCGCTCTATATGCATATAACTAACTATCTTTCAAGTCTAGATGTAAGCATAATTATTATGAGGAAATCAATACTTCATGAACTAATTATTATATGTAAATTTGTATTTAAAAACGTAATTAATTAAAACTTATGTAATTATTCAGCCTATCCAAAATCAATTAATTGATTCGAATTTTAATTTAACCGATAAGTGTGCTTATTAACTAATGAAAAAAACGGTTCCGTTGCAAAAAATCCTTTCTAATGATACGATGGAATCAAAAAAACCAAAGATAGTAATATGCTATCTAATTCCTTTAAATGGCATATTATACTTTTAAATTTTTATTTATTTCATAGTATCGATCTCATAATCTTTCGCAACTGACCCTTTTTTTGGTAAGGAAGAACTTCTGAGAAGTAATCTTCAAGTTCCATTTTTCGAGCTAACCAGGCTATAGAATCCATATGTAAGCGTGCATATATGCCTACAATGATATTTGTCATCTACTACGCAATTTTCAATATCAAAGAAGTATTCGCTTGACTTAAAAGTTTTGTGAGCCTTTTTTGCCCATTCTTCAATTTTTTCTGGCGACGGTATTTTTTTGCATTCTTCATCATAATATCCAACTTTATAAACAATCCTTTTTTGTGGATTTTCTAAAAAATCAATACCCAAAAATTTGGAACGATAATCTTGTCTCTTTCCTCTTCTCCCAAATGATTGAGCTGTATCACAATAAGATAATAAAAAAGCTATCGGAAATGATTCAAATGAGATATGTGTCAAACCATTTTCCATCAAGTTTTCATACCGGTTATGAACAGAGATTGCGAAAGCAGCATATAAGCAATCATTTTTCATGTTTTTATATTCTCGTCTATATTCTTGATTAGGTTTTTCGCATTCTGAGAAATAATTGAGAAGTAAAAGAGCGCTTAAAACACCATGATCATGGGTATTTATAATCGAATCTAAATAATTTTTCATTAATATATCAGGATTTGTGTTTCCTTGTTTACTATAAAAATTTTGCAAATTAGTTAAATATGTTGGAAATTTGCTATCTGTTCTCAATAACTTCTCCCAATTGAAGTTAACAATGAATTTTTGATCAAATGTACTTTCAAAGAAATTTTGAAGTTCGTCAGTAATCTTTTTCAAATATATAAGCATGATCATGAAAAAAAGATACTAAAAACCATATTCTTAAGATGTTACATTTAGAAATATTTAAATCTTTCTCAGATTTACCATAGGCGATCATGCTATTACGAATCTTAGATTTAAATTTATCGAAACCAATTTTATTTATGATTATGTAACCACTAACAAATACATGAAACTGATGCATGAAATGATCTCTAAAATCATTTAATCCGTGAAACAACAATTCTTCGTGTTTTTTAAATTTCTCCAAAAAATCAGTGAAAGGTTTTGATTCTGACGAAAACCCAAGGTATTTACTAATATCATTTGAATATTCTGCTACTCTCACCAAAATTTCTTCATATCCTACGTATTCTTTCCTCTTCAATACATAAAATAGATGTAAGGTATCTTTGTAGATTCTTCCATTAATGGAGGTTGTATTATTAGAGATTTTTCCACTGTTCTCGCTGTCAGGAAACTTATTTATATCTTTTAAACATTCTAATAATTCCATACCTCCAAAAAGTGTTTGATAAGAATCTTTATTGAATTGATTCTTTGATGCAATTATAAGCTTTGTGAATAAAAATAGGTAATTCTCAACGTCTGTAAGTTTTTTCTCAATATTTATAATTTCAGATGGACTCTCATTAGTCTCATCAGCATTTTTATTTTGTTTCTTATACTCTATAATTTGGTTTCTGTCGTATTTTTTATTTTCATCATAGAATTCAATTGTTAAAACTCCAATAGCTCTTTTTTTTCATCTTTTAAAGGAATCCCAATCGACATCTTACTCTGAGGTTTAATATTGTGGGCAGAATTTAGACTGGCTGAAGCATCATTTCTATCAAGTCCTGTTTTAGTATTTATTAGAGATTTCTTAGTTCTGTAAACAAAAGCTGTGATACCTTCATTATAAATAATTTTCTCTTCAGAAATTTCGTTGCCTTTCTCATCTTTTGTAAAAACTACACACTTTTGAGGTCTTCTTTTATAATCATATTTCCAATAATAAGTCCCATCTTCCTTCTTTTTTTGTGATACATCTATAAATTTTAAAATTTTAACATTTGTTTTTGTATTAGTACCCAATTGGTATGGAAGTATCAAATTTATTTTATCTTCAAATTCGCATTCATCCAATTTCACAGTTGCCTTTTCTTTTTTTTCTCTCATTCGAATTCTCTTCATCAAATATCTCAGTTGCCTCTTCGTAAGGCTCTTCCATTTTTTTTATTCTTTCATCCAAATTCTCAGTTGCCTTTTTGTAAGCCTTTTTAATTTCTTCTATTCTTTCATTTGAAATTTCTTCACTCAATATATCAGTTGCCTTTTCATAAGCCTTTTTAATTTCTTCCATTTTTTCATTTGAAATCTCTTCATTCAATCTCTCAGTTGCCTTTTCGTAAGCCTCTTCCATTTTTGTTGTTCTTTCATTTGAAATCTCTTCATCCAATCTTTCAGTTGTCTTTACGTAAGCCTCATTTATTTCTTTAATTATTTCTTCTATTTTGTTTTTGTAAATTTTTTTACTCAATATTACAGTTGCGTTTTTGTAAGCATTTTCCATTTCTCTTATTCTTTGAGCTAAAACTTTACCCGATTTAGCAGTCGCCTTTTCGTAAGCCTCTTCCATTTTTGTTGTTCTTTCATTTGAAATCTCTTCACCCGGTTTCGCAGTTACCTTTTCTTTTATTCTTTCATCTAAAGCTTCGTATAGTTTGCGTAGCTGCATCGTAGTAAGCATCTTCCATTTCTTCCATTCTTTCTTTTAAAACTTTACCACATTTCTCAGTTGCCTGGTAGCAAGTTTTTTCAATTTCTTTTATTATTTCATCTAAAACGTTATCCAGCTTCTCAGTTGGCTTTTCGTAAGTCCCTTCCATTTTTGTTGTTCTTTTACCTGAAATTTCTTCATCCAACTTCTCAGTTGCCTTTCCATAAGCCTCTTTTATTTCTGATATCTCTTTTATTCTTTCATCTAAAACTTCGCACAATTTCGCACTTGCCTCGTAGCAAGAATCTTTTGTTTCTTTTATTCTTTCATCTAAAACTTCACATAATTTCGCATTTACCTCGTAGCAAACCTCTTCACCCAATATCCAAGTGGTCTTGCTGTAAGCATCTTTCGTTTTTTTTATTTTTTCATTGAAAATCTCTTCACACGATTTCGCAGTAGCCTTGTAGTAAGCCTCTGTCATTTCTTTCATTCTTTCATTTAAAATCTCCTTTTTTTCATTAAGATCCATTTCCTCATTAGTCAAATATAAGTAGCAGGCATCTGCATTAAACATATTTCTAAAAAGTTCAAGACATTTTCCAATTGTATATTTTATTTTTGTTGCTTCTTCGGTTACATTATCTGCAAATGCAAATTTCTTCTCATAAATTGTTTCTATACGTTGAGCCATAAATATCAACTTCATTGATAAATTCTTTTCATTTATAACAGTATAACTTAATTTTTGATTTTAAGTTATTGAGCTTTAAAATTAAAAGTATTATAATGTATGGAAAATTCACACCCTTTTACTGTCGAGAAAAAAATTTCAAAAAATAGTGGATAATTTAAAACCCCAAGATGAAAAAATGCAGGAATAAATGAGTGGCATGGAACTTGTGGCAACAATGTCTTTTAGAATATCAACCGAAATATTTCGAAAAGCGTTTCAAGAAATCTCGGACGAAAAAGAGTTACCTATAAAAGCACTAGATTTGGATTCTAATATAGCCCAGGATATATTTGATAAAAGAATAGAAGAAGATCCCCAGGTATTATACAGTAAAATGGTGGAAATAAAAAATCATCATCAAAAAATCCAATATAATAATCCCTTTATTATTTTTGACCATTGCTTTGAAGATGATATACTGAATAATACGGTTTCTCCAGAAAAAAAGGAATTTATGATCAGAAAAAAAAGTTCAGTGCAAAAAGATAATGAAGGCATTATAAGCTATGATGAATGGTATATCAGATCCAAACTTGATGCTTCTTATTATAGAGATAAGGTGAGTAAATGTACAGCTTACGATGATTTATATGATGAATATTTAAAAAAATATATGATTCCATGTCTTGAAGCTGTCTAAGGTTTAGGAATTCGCGGTTCCATTGCAAAAACTTCAGAATAAAAATGTAAATTTATAAGTAACAAATAAAAGTCAAAAGATCCTAGAGTCAATCCGATTTTACAGAACTTTTGGTGCATTGCTGCAAATGTATTTTTTTAATATGGTAATCCCATTCTAGTTAGTTGATACAGAACTAAATTCTCATTATGAAAGAAATAGATTATGTCTATAATTAAAGAGTTGAGACAACTTCATGAAAAAAAAGATGTTTAAAGATTTCTAAGTTGATATGAATACTTACCTTTTAAAAAGATGCACATACTTTTTATTTATAACTTCAATATGATTCACTTAATTTATGTTAGAACTAGAATTTAACTATCAGAAATGCACATGGATGAAAACCTGCTAGTGATGAGCTGCATTATTTAATGCAGTAAAAACCAGCCTGCATATAAGAATACCAAAATAACTCTACTGTCTTGAATCCCGTTGCTCTCAACAGTTCTAAATGTTCTTCTACAGTTATAGGAAAATACTCAGTATCAAAGCGTTCCAAATGATTCTGTATTTCTTTTTCATCGATTCCATGGCTCAATTGAAAATTTTCCCAATATTGTTTCCCTATGGCAGTGCCATCTTTTGTTAATGGTCTGATATTCTCAAATATGATGTAAATTCCACCTTCTTTTAGAAGATCGTAACATACTCTGGTTGCTTTGGCCCTATTTTCACGGCTAAGGTAGTGATGGCACTGTACAGCAGTGATAACATCTGGATTTTCCTTCAAATTCTGAGAGAATTCCTGCGTAGGGGAAGCTTTCAAAAATTCAAGCCTTCCTATGGGGTATGAAAACATTTTTTCCCTTGCTTGATCCAACATACCTTCTGAAGGGTCAAGTAAAATAAATCTTGTATGTTGAAATTCCGCAATGGCCTTACTGATTAAGGACCCGGTTCCGCATCCAGTATCCATCCACATTTTTGGGCTGGATGACAGCGATTTCACAAGATTGATGATCTCCTGATGGAAAGATAAATAATAAGGCATAACATTGGATATCTTAGCGTCATAATCTTCGGGAAGATAGGGAGTAGAATTTTTTGTAGGTTGTATAGGAGTCATAGCAAAAGATCCTTTGAATTCTAAAATAAGTAAAGTTTACTGACAGTAGATACGTTAATGCAAATACCCGCCGAAGCAGCTTCATTAATATCTTTTTTAGTTCTCCTTATAGAGCATTATAACAAGCTTAAGCCATCTTAATTACTCCATTTTGAAATGTGATGCATTATTATGTGGTATCACATTTTATGCATAGTTTTAGTAATTAAATCTATGCATTTTCTAAGTTCCATACAAAGTAAGAGAAGATTACTGATTTTTGACCCATGAAGCTTCTGGAACTCATGGAGCTTTTGGGACTCATAGATCATATGGAGCTCATGGAACAATTGGAACTAATTAAATTAAATCACAAGCATAAATAGAAAAATAAGAAAGGAATAAGCTTTAAAATAAGATTAATCATCTCATTAACTGCACAAATAATATTTTATTGTTGTTAATTTCATTTGGGTAGATATTATCTCCATGGATAATAAAAAGGGGTTAGCACTTAATTTCCGGGGCAATAAAGATATTCTTTAATGTAATCTATATTGCCCTATTTCTTTTTTGAGTCTTTAGCTCAGTGATATTACTGCCATTTCAATATTTGATAATAAGTTTTTTAAAAAATTAAGAAATATAACTCTTACAAAAAGGACTAATTTTCAGGAGTGAGTAATCTGGAAAAATACCAAAAATTCGTTGATATGGCTGTCAAGCTGGGCGCCCACGATGCTAAGATTATTAAGACAGATAGTATAGTCACAGCGGCGTGGACCAGATGGAAGTGTAGGTATGGCTGTCCGGGGTATAATAAAAGCCTTTGCTGTCCGCCTAATTCACCTACACATCACGAGACTAGAGAACTGATAGATTGTTATGAACACGCACTATTAGTACATTTTACAGCAAATGTCAACAAAACGACAGAAAACCTGCTAGATAAAATTAAGATCATCATAAGGGATATCGCAAAGGTTATCGACACGCTTGAGAGAGACATCTTCCTTGCCGGGTACTATAAAGCTTTTGCATTGGGCTTTGGTCACTGTCAGCTTTGTCCAGAATGCACACTGAAGGATTGCAGAAATCCAAAGATCGCCAGGCCTTCAGTGGAAAGCTGTGGCATAGACGTTTACAGCACTGTAAGGAATAATGGCTATCATATTGAAGTATTGAAGGACATATCCGACACGATGAATATCTTTTGCCTTGTGCTGATCGAATAACCGGGTTATCCGGTACGATTTCCCATCTTGGACTTTTTCACTAAAATAATATGTTTTGGCTCTGTAGAAATTCTTTAAAATTTACCACAAAGGACAAGATTTCTCGTTTTACTTATGCATAGTTTTTAGTGATTAAATCTCTGGATTTCCTAAATGCCATCAATAGTAAGAAAACCTTGTCGATCTCGGACTCATGGAGCTTTTGGAACTCTTGGAGCTTATGGGACTTCTAGAACATATGGAACTCCTGGAACACTTGGAACTTCTGACTTTTTGAGCATATAGATTTAAGTGAAATTTTTAAATTTTTTGTTTAGTCTTCTTCACGATTCTTTGACTCTTCCCACCACTCTCGTCCCTCTCTGATCAAGAACGCTACTATTATTAATCCGACTAGAGAATCTGCCTGCCAGAAGCCGAAAAAGTAGTTTGTTGTAAGTCCCAACAGTAAAGGCCCCGATAGAAAAGCGCAGGTTAATGTTTCCTCAGAGTCAGCTAATAGCGCTTTGCTATTGATCTTCATGCCAAAATCGCGTTTTCTAAACGAAAGTATAGGCATGACAATCACTGAAAGACTGGCTATGATAATTCCTGGTAATGAAGGCTTAGGAATCTCTATGAATATTAACTTCTTTGCAGATTCGTAAAGCACATAAGCTCCAAGTAAGAAGAAAGTGGCTGCCACGAATTTTATGGCTTTGTTTTCGCTTATTCTCTCTTCACCTTCTGAGCACACACCGTGCTGACGAAGTCTCCAGATAAGGATCAAACCTGAAAGCGATTCAACGATGCTATCCAAACCAAAATCTATTAGAGCTATACTCCCGGCATTGGCACCGAAGAATACAGAAAAGAAACCTTCAAGAACGTTATATCCTACACTGAAATACTCAAGATTAAGAGCCTTTTTGTAAAGCTTGTCATCCACGTTTTATCCTATCCAAAAAACACTTGGGAGATATAAACAAGTGCTCCCTGTATATTTAGTTGATATTATCTGTTATTGTTAATCCATAATATCTCAATGTTAAAAACGATATTAAAAACAATATATTAGTTCCATTGCCAAATTACTTGTTGAATATCAGTACTATTATTCATCTTATAAGACCAAGCGATTCACATTCATAGCCATACTTTAAAGAGTGGAGTATTTGATCAATGTCTTTTCTATCTAATTTCCTTTTAGCGGTAGGAGTTTCAATGGATTCTTTTGCAGTAGCCATGTCTAGAAGTACTATAATAAGACCTTTTAAGGTTAATGATGCTCTCAAATTTGCTGTTTTTTTCTGGGGAATTTAGACTTTAATGCTGGTATTGGGCTGGCTTGGTGGATACACAATAAAAAACTATGTTTCTGCTTATGGTCAATGGATTGCTTTTAGTCTTCTAGTTTTTATTGGAAGTAAGATGATATATGAAGCTTTTTACAGAAAACCGGAAGTAAAAATAGGTTCTCTGAATTATTCGGTACTTCTTATGCTGGCATTTGCAACAAGTATAGATGCCTTTTTTGTAGGAATAAGCCTTACATTTCTCAAAGTGCCTATTATTGAACCTGCACTCATTGTAGGCTGTGTAACGTTTATTCTGGTTTTTTGCGGAGCGATCATAGGATATAGGTTAGGTCATTTCTTTGGAAATGAAGCCGAAATTCTAGGTGGCCTGATTCTTATAGGACTTGGAATCAATTCATTGATATTTAGTAATTGATTAAAACAATAATCAATTAGAAGGTAATGGCTTTTTGAACTGTAATAAACCCGATGAGCCAATAGTTATGCTAACAAAGTTATGTTTCTATTGATTACATTGATGCACAGTTTTTGTCTTAAAAGCGGTGTATTACCTCATATGTTCCCAGCGATTGTGATTAAAAATGACAAATCAAGAATCTGGACTACACTGATTTTGATGAAGTCAAATATATTAATCAATTATAGTAATATAATTCAAAATAATATTACAGTATAGTATGGGCAGAAAATAGCAGAAACAGGAGGATAATAAGATGTCAAATAGAGCTAAGAAAAATGCGGTCAACTCGAATGAAACAAAACCAATTGCATTGGTATACCGAGGACCTGCAGCTGAATGTGATGGAAATGAATGTTCTTATGCACTAAAGACATTGCTGGAAAATGCTACCCTATGGAATTTTGAGGTGGAATATGTTGGTCCAGATGAGGAAAAGGATGTTGACGAAGGACTACTGGATCTAGAAATGGTATTGTATGCGCAGCCCGGGGGCGGTGGAGACGAAAAGGCTGCATTTGAAAATGAGCTAAAAGACTATGCTCAAGATGTGAGAAATTTTGTCTGCAATGGCGGACGATATCTTGGGATTTGCATGGGAGCATATCTTGCTGGCGATAGTGGGGAATTTCCGGGATATGACTTAAGTTTAAAAGTGGGTCAGTATATTGAAACTCCAGGTGCAACAGTAAAAATGAAGATGATGCTATAGTTCAAGTTGCATGGAGAGGAAAGACTCACTGGATGTATTTTCAAGATGGAACTTATTTTAAGCCGGATAGCTGTGTAAATGGCAAAACAATCCTCGCTTATTATACAAATGGTAAGGTTGCCGCTATGATACAGCCATACTACAAAGGATGGATTGGTGTTTCTGGACCACATCCAGAGGCAGATCTCTCGTGGTATGAGGAGGCTAACCTTAAATATCCGGGCCCTACTATTGATCTTGGTCTCGATTTGATAGACACCTTGGTCTCGATTTGATAGACACATTAATGATGCAAATTTGATCAATAAATTAATGATGGGTTCCGTTGCAAAAATAATTTTACTGTTTTTTTTAGGCTATAATTATTGTTTTTTGTATCATTATTGACCTGTTTATAGCATATTAATATCCCATTTGTGATGTTTTTTACTGGTTTTGTAAAATAGCCAGATTTTTTGCAACAGAACCTTCAAATGTATTGAAGTTGTACTTATTGTAGAAAAGAGAATTATTAGATAATTTAGAAAAAGAAAGAATAGGATCTTGGAAGAGTATAGGAACTTAAGATGAAAAAATATTTCAATCTAAAACCAGATAAAAATATTATTAATAAAGCAGTAATTTTTACTGTACTTCTTGTTTTATTCTTGATTATAGGTTCAACAATGACAATGGCATATACAGGATCAAGCCAAACTAAATTTTTTCCAGAACCTGTACCTGTAAGTGCACCAAAAAGTCTTGCATTTATTGAACACCAGAATAACAGCACACCCAGTCAAAAGACGTCCATATACGGACACATAAATGGTTACATCGCCCCACCGGTGAATTTTAGTCATCTCAAACCTGTTTTCTCCGCAAACTTAAATGCAGTTGCTCTGTCGGCACAGTATGACCTTGCGTCTACTGTTATCCATATACAGTTACTTCAAATATATACCCCTAGCAAGCACATTTAATTCAAAGTAATGCCAACATCGTCCAAGTAATTCTACTATGTCACTTAATTACATTACACCCTTTATATTGCACTCTTTTAGGTCTGTTCTCTTTCTGGTACTCTGGTACAATACATAATTATCTTCATAGTTATTTCAAATTAATTGTATGAAAATTTGCTTTTAAACAAAAATAATCCCGCATAAGATTTTTCGTGGTCAAAAAAGGCTGCAATTAGCGAAAAATAATCAAATAAATTCATGGAAACGACATTCTCTATATAGCGGTTTCTGCAACAAAAAAGAATAGATAGACTTCAGGTCTTATGATAGGTTAAAAATGGTTTGTGTTCAGCTAAAGTTACAACTTTGAGCAGAAATGTAACAAAGAAACGGCATTTTTTTGAGATTGGGGTATGTAGTATTAATGGGGGAAACAAAAAACTTAATTTCAGATGCCGAATAAGCTAAAATAATTTAGTATAATATAAGTAAATGTTGGTAAAAGATAAATTAGTATATTTTTAAGAAGTACTGCGGATAAACACGCACGATGAACAATACAGCATTTAAATAGTTTCATTTCTTATGTTCAAATCTTCAGGTCGATTTTTCAGGCAAAAGTGCTGTATGCTGGTGAACATAATTTCCAGATAAGAATTTAAGAGACCGCAAGAGCTAACATACAATCAGATGAAAATTCAATCTCTTGAAGGATAAAAAGAAATAAAGATTAAGTAACTATTGAATATACAACTATAATTTATTTCAGATGTTTAGATAACGTATTTTTCTTATTCAAGGCTTCTGAATTCTGAGGGTTGATTTCAATTGCTTTGTTGTATGCTTTTATTGCTTCTTCCGACCTTCCTAATTTGACCAAAGTGTCCCCTTTACCCTCCCAAGCTTTTGAATCTGAATCATTTGAGTCAATTTGGATTGCATAATCATATACTTTTAGTGCTTTATCTGGCTGGCCTAATTTATCTAGATCATTATCTCTAAGCCTAACTGATATCCCTGTCGACGGAAGAGGGTTAAGTATAATTGATTTTTTATACGCGTCAATTGCTTCATTTTAGTTACAGAATTAATCAAAAAGTATAGCTATACATTGCAATGATAGAATTTATATACTCCTTTTTAAATATATATATATAACCATATATAATATCTTTAATAGTTATTTATTTATAGTCATCTTTTCATATAATTTGTCTGGTTTCCGGATCTAGTCTCTAATCGAATATATAGGAGCTTAACATGAAAAAATATTTCAATCTAAAACCAGATAAAAATATTATTAATAAAGCAGTAATTTTTACTGTACTTCTTGTTTTGTTTTCGGCTATATGTTCAACAACGACAATGGCATATACAGGATCAAGCCAAACTAAATTTTCTTCAGAGCCTGTACCTGTAAGTGCACCAAAAAGTCTTGCATTTGTTGAACACCAGAATAACAACACACCCAGTCAAACGACATCCATATACGGGCACATAAATGATTATACTGCTCCACCGGTGGATTTTAGTCATCTCAAACCTGTTTCCTCCGCAAACTTAAATGCAGTTGCTCTGCCGGCACAGTATGACCTAAGGATCACAACGCCTATCAGAGTAACCCCTGTAAAAAATCAGGGTGTTTCAAATACTTGTTGGGCATTTGGAACTTATGGATCTCTTGAATCCTATTTTATGTCAATGCCAACTCCAGAAAATTGGAGTTTTTCAGAAAATAATATGAAAAACGAGCTTTCTTCTGCAAATAGCCCGCAAGGTTATGATCGCGGTGCCAACGATGCGGGAAACTATATGATGTCGTCTGCTTACCTGAACCGCTGGTCAGGACCTGTGAAAACAAGCGATGATCCCTTTGTTGATACATCAACCTTTTTGCCCATTGAGCTCACATATCCTATACAGAAACATGTACAAAATATACGTTATCTTGCACTTAGGAATCCAGCTACTCCTACGGCTAATGATGAGATAAAAACGGCAATTATGGACACTGGAGCAGTTGGGACTTTAATGTATTGGGGGGACTCCTATTATAACCCAGCCACGTACAGTTATTATTATAATGGAGCACCAGATACTAATCACGGAGTAACCATTGTAGGCTGGAATGATAATTATAGTGCAAGCAACTTCTCAACAACGCCACCTGGAAACGGGGCATTTATCATAAAAAATAGTTGGGGTACGACCTTTGGTGATAGTGGGTATTTCTATGTTTCCTATTATGATACCGCTTTAGGAGCAAAAGGAGAAATTGCACAATTCACGGCTGAGCCTCTAAATAATTATACAAATGTCTACCTATACGATCCACTTGGAGAGACCAACGAGCTTGGATATACTGGTACCAATACTCTTTGGGGTGCAAACATCTTTACTGCAAGCTCTAATGAAGTCCTCAAAGCCACAAGTTTCTACACTACAGACACAGGCACCAGTTATATGGTTAAAATCTACAATAATGTAGGGACCCAACCTGATCAAGGTACTCTTGTTCTTACCCAGAGTGGAACAATTCCAAATGCAGGCTATCATACAGTTCCTCTGAGTTCGGACGTTCCGCTCACCACCGGCCAAAATTTCTCCGTAGTAATAGAACTTACAAATCCTACATATCAATTCCCGATGGCTGTGGAACAGCCTATCCCTTCATATAGTAGTCAGGCAGTAGCAACTGCTGGCCAGAGCTTTGTTAGTGTTGATGGAAATACTTGGTACGATTTAACAACACTGCCAGGTTGGTCAAATACTAATACGTGCATCAAGGCATTTACCAATGAAGCAAACGCAGCTCTGACAATAACAAAAACACCAAATCCACTAATTTATAGCGCTTCAGGGCAGACTATCACATACACATACACTGTAAAGAACACAGGAAATGTTGAGTTAAACGCTGTTAATGTTGTAGATAGCACTCTTGGTCCAATTACTTTACTGAGCACTGATCTAGCACCGAATGCTCAAACTACAGGAACAGCTATCTACCAAATAAAACAGGCGGACCTTAATGCTGGTTCTGTGAGCAATACAGCAACTGTATACAATGGTACCCAACAATTAAACCAGACTACGGCAGAAATCCTGGCTATACAGAGCCCGGCTCTGACAATAACAAAAACACCAAATCCATTAACTTATAGCGCTTCAGGGCAGACTATCACTTACACATACACTGTAAAGAACACAGGAAATGTTGAGTTAAACGCTGTTAAAGTTGTAGATAGCATTCTTGGTCAAATTACTTTACTAATCACTGATCTAGCACCGAATGCTCAAACTACAGGAACAGCTACCTATCAAACAACAGTTGCCGACATGAATGCGGGCTCTGTGAGCAATACAGCAACTGTATACAATGGTACCCTACAATTAAACCAGACCCAAGCAACAATAACAGCAACACAACCAAGCCCGAACCCAGCGCTGACAATAACAAAAACACCAAATCCACTAACTTATAGCGCTTCAGGGCAGACTATCACATACACATACACTGTAAAGAACACAGGAAATGTTGAGTTAAACGCTGTTAAAGTTGTAGATAGCATTCTTGGTCAAATTACTTTACTAATCACTGATCTAGCACCGAATGCTCAAACTACAGGAACAGCTACCTATCAAACAACAGTTGCCGACATGAATGCGGGCTCTGTGAGCAATACAGCAACTGTATACAATGGTACCCTACAATTAAACCAGACCCAAGCAACAATAACAGCAACACAACCAAGCCCGAACCCAGCGCTGACAATAACAAAAACACCAAATCCACTAACTTATAGCGCTTCAGGGCAGACTATCACATACACATACACTGTAAAGAACACAGGAAATGTTGAGTTGAACGCTGTTAAAGTTGTAGATAGCATTCTTGGTCAAATTACTTTACTAAGCACTGATCTAGCACCGAATGCTCAAACTACAGGAATGGCTACCTATCAAACAACAGTGACCGACATGAATGCGGGTTCTGTGAGCAATACAGCAACTGTATACAATGGTACCCTACAATTAAACCAGACTACGGCAAAAGTAACAGCAACACAACCAAGCCCGAACCCAGCGCTGACAATAACAAAAACACCAAATCCACTAACTTATAGCGCTTCAGGGCAGACTATCACATACACATACACTGTAAAGAACACAGGAAATGTTGAGATTAAAGGACCTATCACCGTTACAGACGACAAGTTTGGCATAATAACTATACCAAACAGTGATACCCTTAATCCAGGTTCAAGTGTCACAGGAACAGCTACCTACAAAATAACACAAGCCAATATTGATGAAGGTCATGTGACTAATGCAGCGTTTGCAACAGGTTCATTCAACAGCCAACCAGTAATTTCACCCAGTGCTATTGCGATAGTTCGCTATGAACAACCAACCAAGAAGGAAGAGCACAATGAAGAAGAGCACAATGGTGACAGAGATAACTATGGCGGACCTGGTTATGGCGGTGCTATAATTCCTATGATCCCTGGACCAATGTATGGCAGTCCTATGTATGGCAGTGAACCTTATGGGTATGGCGGCGAACCTTATGGACCTACAGAAACACTAAATTCGGAATCTAATGTCCACAAAGCTAAAGCCCATTTGAGCAAACATAAACATAAAAATCACTCCAAACACCATACAACCAAACACAATAAAACCAAACACCATAAAGCAGAAAAAAATTAATAAGTGTAAATTAGATCAAAAATAATTGAATTTCCATATCATCAAATGAAAGTACTGACTTCAACGACAGACTTAGACCCTTGCTTTTGATGATATGGAAATTTTAAAACAGAATATAGTCAAATGTATTGAAGTTGTACTTATTGTAGAAAAGAGAATTATTAGATAATTTAGAAAAAGAAAGAATCGTGTCTTGGAAGAGTTGCGTCTACTGCCCCCATATACAGTTACTTCAAACATATATCTCTAAAGTACATTTAATTCGAAGTAATACCAACATCTTCCAAGTAACTCTACTAGCTATCTTGTTTCATTCGGCAGCTTACTTTCCATTCTTTTAGGTTTATTTGTGGTCTGATAGGTGTTACAATATATAATTATTTACTTAATTATTTTAAATTAATTCTATGAAAAATAGTTTCTAAACAAAAAATAATCCAGCATAAGATTTTTGCAATCAAAAAACAATAAAATATTAATAATTATTTTTTATTATTTATGAAGTCATCAGAATCTAATATTATTCATTGATGCTTTCGTTAGTTGTTCTCACTCATGAATTTCTTCTTCAGTAAAATGTATAATGTATCTTTCCGTCTTGATCTATGTAGAAATCCATTTCGCCATATCTAATTTCAAGTGGATGCATGTTGATTTCCCTTTGTATATTTATAATCATGTTTCAATTTTGTTTTGTAGCATCGATGTTCAGTTTTTATGATCTTCTTAGCTCCTACTGGTTGACAATTCAAAAATTATTTAACCAGTTAATGAAGTTTTATAAAACCTTACTTATTCATAGTCAAAGAATTACCAAGTTTATCCATAAATTAGAATATGATTCCAAAATGAATTTAAGTTTTTTAATCAAAGTGTCAAATGACACTGAAATATACTAACTAATCTATTTAAAAAAGCTACACTTGACGAAAAATCATCACATGAATCGCAACGCTCAATATTTCATAGAAACCGTCATTGTCCATGTCGTGGTCTCTACCACAATTATAAGGTAGGGTATCCACGTCTAAAGCATTGAACAGCCTACATTATAATCGTGAAAATGAGACAACATTTGTTTGGAGATAGACATTATTAAAAACAAAGAAACAAACGAATCAAAAACATTTCCTCTTTTCAACATGATTCAAAATTCTCAACATTTTCCCACGGATATAAATGAGGAATTTTCAATCAACTTCGAAAATATTTACACATATAAACAATAATAACCGTATTCAATGACTTGAAAATCGCAGTTAATTATTCAGTTAACGATATTTTACCTTCCTTTATTATTAATTTTTTTCTTTTCCTGGTCCCTTTTTACTTATCATACAAACATTTTTATTCAAGTCAAATACCCCAAATATTGCTTTAAGGATGAAAACTTCCCGAGACCTTTATTAACTAAATGATTTATATCTTAAGCTACCTTTGTAATATAAAATAGAACTACAGAATGTAAACCATTGTGTATATAAAATAAGATATCAAATAGTTTTTACGAATTGTCATAAAAAATTTCATTTAGACAATAACATAATAAATTATTTAAGATACATATACTTTGAAATTGGTAAAAGATGCTTTTTTAAGTTTGATTTAATTGATATTTATGATGATTATGCACATCTTTTCTTTGGATACTGAACCAAAATATTTTATTTCAAGATTCATGCAGATTAGAAAAAGTATCAAATAAAAAAAATCTTTAAATAATACCATGTGATTAAAAAAAAGTTATTAGACAGTGAACTATGAAGTGATGTAGGTTACATAGGAACTGTGATGACGGTACAACTTCCGATTTCTTTAAAAATTATATTGAAAACAAAAAGAAAAAATCATGAAGCAAGTGAAAATATTTGATTTTTAATTATTCCTTTACATCCAGAGCAGTGAAATGAATATCTCATATTTCTTGCAGCTGTGTAGCAACCGAAATTTAGATTTTTTTCGATTTCAACCTTTCTCTTATTATAAACCTCAGATGAGCAGAGTTTTTTGAACTTACAATTTTACATATAATAGATAGTAGAAAATCAGTAGAAAATAAATCTAAAATAGAGTAAAGTCTGAAAAAATATTATGAAACTGATTTTAGAGTCTCTTGACCCCTTCAATGAAAACAAAAAACAGTACATTCAGGTGCTAGTCAATGGAACCTAATTCAAACTCTGGAGGCCGGGTTGTTGCGTTTATTGATATCGGGACTAACTCTATTAGACTCCTCCTGGTCCGGATTAATCCAAATGGGTCCTACCAGTCCCTAACCAAGCAGAAGGAAACCGTCCGGCTTGGTGACAAGGAATTCATAGATAAAATTCTGCAACCTAAGGCAATGGAACGCTCAGTTATTGTCTGCAAAAAATTAATGGAACTTTCAAGGGCTTACAGGACAGAAGAAGTTGTAGCAGTAGCTACATCGGCGACTCGGGATGCAAGCAATAAGGTTCAATTTCTCGAAATGTTGAAAAAGGAGGCAAACCTTGAGATCTGCACGATTTCAGGAACTGAAGAAGCCCGTCTGATCTACTTAGGAGTTTCAAGCGGGCTCCGGCTCGGAGATTCAAAGGCCCTTTTCATTGACATCGGAGGTGGGAGTACTGAAGTATCTGTCGGGGACCAAAGGCAGTATTATTTCCTTGACTCCCTTAACCTTGGGGCTGTTCGTCTGACAAATATGTTCATCCCGGATGAGACTGGTCCTATTTCAGAAGAACAGTATGAACAGATTAAGCGTTATGTCCGAAGCAAGGCTGTAAATGCAATAAGAGAGCTTTCCAAATACAGAATATGCTGCGCTGTTGGAAGTTCAGGACCATAGAAAATCTTGCCAGAATCGCTTTTGTTTACCTTCACAAGACAACCTATGAAAACTATGAGAAGCTAGAGTATGAAGACTTGAAGAAGATTGTCAAAGATATGTGCTCCTTATCCCTTGAAGAGAGGCGCAACTTTCCTGGAATCAATTCACAGAGAGCAGATATTATAATCTCAGGAGCTGCGATCATCGAGACTTTGATGAGCGAGCTGGGACTTTCCAAGATAATGGTCAGTAAACTCGGATTAAGAGAAGGCCTACTCGTAGATTACATCTCAAAAAGCGAATTTTCCTACATGATTACTCACATGTCTGTAAGAAAACGCAGTATTATGCAGCTTGGACTCGCCTGCAACTTTGATGAAGAACATGCCCATATTGTCACTAACCTGGCCCTTGAACTATATGACAGTATTCAGACGCTAGGAATATATGAATTTAGGAATGGAGAAAGGGAGCTTCTTGAGTATGGTTCAACTCTGCACGATATCGGGACATTTATCTCATATGACACTCATCAAGCCCATGCCTATCACCTAATAAAGGAGAGCAATCTTCCAGGTTTTCAGCCTGAAGAAATCGAAATAATTGCAAATCTTGCTTATTTTCACAGGAAAAACATTCCTAAAAAAAAACACTCAAATCTCACTGAGATTAATAAAGATACAATAAAAAGTATTCGAATCCTAAGTGCCCTTCTCCGCATAGCAGAAAGTCTTGACCGTTCCCATGCGGGTATTATCTCTAATGTTCGATTTTACATTGCCTCTACTGACAGCCTTGTGCTTGAAATACATGCCAAGAGAGAGTGCCAGCTCGAGATATGGGAAGTAGAGAAGCATAAAAAGTATTTCAAGAAAGTTTTTGGATACAGCATCCAATCCAAAGTTATTATATAACAGGATGTTTAGGCGCAGTTAATTACTGAAGGAAGTACATGACTTGTGAAATCTAGAAGTTTAGATAGACCCAAAAAATTAAAAAATTTATAATTTAGGAGGGTTTCGATAAACCCCTAAATTTTTTTTATATACGTATAAATATGAATATATGATTCATGAAAATAAGAAGTTTATCTAAATTTTCAGGATATGTGGCTATTGCAGGGGAACAATTCTTACACCATTGGAGAACTTATCTCTATACTGAAACAAATATCTAGATCACTTAACAATTTTTGGATTTGAAATTCAAAATAGAGGAAAAGATAGTTTTTTTAAATAATCTGTGAACGAAAGAGGAGGGGAAAGGTGAAGAAAAAAAACCAAAGAGAGAAGAAAAAGACTGAAATGAGCAGTACTCCGATTTTCTGTAGTTCAGAATAACACTTCATCCATACATAGAAATTTTATTTTCATTGTAGAGATTGCCTTTAGAGAATTCAATATTGTAGAAAATTTCGATAAACTCCTAGCACTATGAGTATTGAATAGATAAAATCTTTTAACCATAATTTTTACTCATGAAAACTTTTACTGATTTTGCTCTTAAAGAAGAACACAAACTTTTTCAGCCAGTTTGAGACAAACTTGCTGAAATTAATGCCTGATTTGATTGAAAATCTTTGAGTAATTCATTCAATAGACAAACAAGTCCTCACTAAGCCTTGAAATGCGTATAACTGGGATCGCTAAAAAATATTTTCGGGAAAATATTGCCAGTAGAAACAAAATTTAAATCGTAGTTAGGTTGTTTTGGTTGTGAGAATATGGAAAAATAAAAAAGAGTTTCGAGACGAAATCATTTCAACGTAAAATACAAAAAGAATCTACAGGAAAGACTTAAAAATCAGTCATCAACGATAAAAAGGTATTCTGGAGGTATCTTTTCTGCAAGTGCTATGTAATCTGTTGCAAGCTGTAGGGAGATCCCATCTTCATGGGCCTTTAAAGCGTCTATTTGAAGGATCAATGGATTTTCAGTATGAATAAGAGCTACTTCTTTTGCCTTTTCATATGAAGTGCTGAGGTGAATATAGCGCTGTTTTATTGGAAAAATTCCGTTCTCCAGCAGAACATCTATTTCCTCAGGGCTCACACCATAGTATAAGTATGGTAAATTGCTTTCCGGATAATCTAGATCAATATTGACAGAGTGACCATAACGTGCCCTGATTCTGGAATCACGAATCTCATACCGACCCTTTCTATCTGATTCCACAAGAGCATAAAGATATTCCTTCCTCATCCAATTGTACCGCTTCTCTACAACTTCACAAAAAGAGTTTAGATTTACCCAGCCACGCTTGTCCATTTCAACTCCTACAGATTCTGGAAAATGCCTTAGAGTGCCTGATATAAACCTGCCAAGCTTCTCCTCCCTGCTGTCATCGAGCAAGTATCTGCCAGGATTTTTACACTGCAGACAGCTGCTCCCTCTAAAATAGCCGTGAACAGTGCATTTTCGAATCATGATATCCTGTACATAATAAAACTTTACTATAAATAAGGTTTCCTCTGAAAAAATTGGTCAGCCTGAAACAGGAATGCTGTATGCCCCCTCCAGTTGGCACATCTACAATACATCTACAATATACCTAGCGTTGACTAGATTATCAATCATATCCTAAGCAACAACCTGAGTCCACAAAATGCAGCAAGCTTATCTCCATTTCCAAAGTCCTGAAGTCTCCAATATCTGCTGAAATTGTTGAAGCTGATGTAAATGCAATACGGGAGGACAATGCAATTTTTACATCCTCTTTAAGTCTTCGATTATGCTCTCATTCACGAATTCATCTTCTCGATTTTGTAGGCATTAGCTACTATTAACATCTATTTTATCCTCCAATACAATAATATATTGGAACCCAAAAGATGCTTA
>CAWKGG010000049.1:0-65407 GCA_963848985.1 uncultured Methanosarcinaceae archaeon | reverse complement strand
GCTTATCTTCCAGAATACTTATGAGATCTTAGGTACATTTTGGGGGCAGCTCAGACTCTCAAATCTTCCAGTGAACGTGTCTACTATCTCCTTTTGCTTCCAAAACTGGGCAGGAATCAACCCAGCACAAGTAAATTCATATTTGGACTCAGCTCTGAGCTTTGGAGTCTAATTAAACCAGAAACTGGAAGGCTTGTACATATATTGATTTTGAGCAGCAAGAATTTGCAATTGCCGCAGCACTCTGAAAGGATCTCCAGTCGCATCGCTGCCTTCATTCCTTTATCCTTTGAGAGTGCTGCGGCAATTGCAAATTCTTGCTGTTCAAAATCAATATATGCTAAGACCTTCCATTTTTCTGGTTTAATTAGACTCCGAAGCCAGACTGCAGGTCCAAATATGAATTTACTTGTGCTCGGTTGATTCCTACCAGTTTTGGAAGCAAAAGGAGATAGTAGACACCGATTTCTTCCGTCAGCTCCCACTGGAAGATTTGAGAGTCTGAGCTGCCCCAAAATGTACCTAAGATCTCGTAGTCTCTGGAGCTGAGGGTATCGAATGCACATCTCTTTGAATGTGTCATCCTTAAGTTCTAGATTTCCTCTCTCAGTCCTAGGCCAAACAATGTTGTTTTTAAAAAGATATTCCTCAAATTTAGCAACTTTAAATGAAGTCCCCTCATAGACTCCGTAATCTTTATCGATTTCTGAGATCAATCTCTCTTGAATTTGATCCCAGTTTTCTTTTAGAGCTATAAAAGTTTCTACATCAATTGGGATTCCATTATGTTCCATCGTAGCTATGGTCTCCATAAATCTACCTCGAATTAAAGCTCTAGGGATATCTATATAAGGGAGCATTCTCCGAAACAGCTCTGCAGTTTATAGAACATCACTATCGCAGTAATCTAAAATCTCCGTTTTCTCTTCCTCGGTAAATGGAGAACCCTGTAGGATCCGAACTCTTGTATTTTCCTTTTCAGATGTAGAAATAGTATTGATACCAAATCTCTGACAGGCTCCAAATAAGTATTGGAGATCCCTGGCAAACCATTAGTTAAAACCCGAAATTTCGCAAATAAGTCTACCACATTAACAGGTAAAAGCCAATTTAGTGCTAGATAACATCCCCATTCAGCGGAACTATAGTGGGCCACAAAAAGATCTTCCCCCCTAAAGGAAAAAAAGGTTTAAAAGAAGGGGCTTGCCCTTCTAGCCAAATTTTGTATGTTTGCTTGATTTAATTTCGTGGATAACAAGGCAGACAGGCTTAGGCCTTTCACCTGGATCAGCCACAAACTCGAAATCAATCACGCAAATTCTATTAAACTGGGGCAACATTAAATTTCCCCCCTTAACTTCTTCAGCATAGGATGGTCAATGGAGTTTATCAGGTTGTTTTTAAAACTGATCTCTATAGCTTTTATGAGATCTGATGGCTCCTTAGGCCAGACGGGCTCAGGGAGTTCGCTCTTCGGATATACGATTTCGTACGCACCAAGTTCATTGTTGACCTTAATCATAACCCATTTGTATGTTGCCATGTTATAGGCCATGCCACGGGTTCGATTGTATTCATTTTCTTTCCCATCTGAATCTGGGAGGGGGATTTCAGACAGAAAAAGAACACCATTAAACGTGATTCCAGTATAAAGTCTGACAAACCTCAGTCTCCCAGTATCCATGACTTCGGGTACGATATCTAGGGCAACAGCGTATTTCTCCTCCTCTCTTCCAAGGTCCAGAATGGGAATTTTAGCTGCCCATTCTAGCTCCGGTCTAATTCTAAAATAATCAAGGCCAGACCTTGGTTTTCTGAGAGGAATAGTTGTTATTAGTTTCTTTGTGACCGAACCTTGCTCAAAAGTGGCTGGTAATCTCAAGGAGCTAAAATCAAAATCCATTCCCATTAAACCGCCTCCAGCTTTACCCCGGCTATTGTAAAAATCGTGAGAGCAAAGGCTCGCTCAACCTGATTCCCAAAACGAGCTTTGAATTCAATGCTGTCCCTGAATTCATTGTAAATTTTGCTGACTTCAGCAACAGTCTCCGGTTTAAAAGTAGTAGATTTTGCCTGCATCAAACCACGCTCCTGCAAGCAGATGGAGCAGTACTATGACTCATGTTCATGATTGGGTTGACCCGACGATATTTTCCCCGATAGCAACTTAAAATCCACCAGAAAATGGCGTCTTCTTCTTCAAACTTGACTGCAACCCTGTTCGCACAAAGAATCTCTATAGGATCGTGCTTGCGCATTGTGTTGAAAAATCCCTTTTCAATAGACCTTATGACCTGTTCGCCGACTGATACCAAGTTTTTGAGAGCATCAGCTATTCCACCTATATTGAAATTTATTTTAAAACTCATCTTTTGGTACATAAAAAATTACTCCTAAATTGAAGCTGAAAATTCAGCTATGCTAATAACTGAAAATTCAGCTACAACAAAATAAAGAAGAGTCTTAATAAACATTTTTCAAAACAACTTTGATAACAAAAGGGAAATAAAAGGGAAACAAAAGAAAAATCTATTACCAGAACTGCATACAAAAGAAAATAACACTGTTACTTTTATAAACTACTGATTTTCGTTCAAGAATTTTCTTAATTGCTCCAATACCATTGGATCTTTAAAGTTGAGAATCTTCTGTTGGAACTCGGCTGTGTCTTCATTAATTTTCTTCATTCTTTCAATTTCTACCCTGAGTTCCTGCAGTTCGGATCTTTCGTCTCTCCTCTCCTGGGTCATAATGTCAGTAATTCTCTTGTATGCATCTTTATCGTCCTTCATTTGAATGAAAGCTGGGTGTTCAGTAGGATCTATTGACTTTTCAATAGTTAGATATGAGATATATTTTGCATACTCTTTTTTCAACTTCTCAGGGGACGCTCTATAATATGCTTCATGTGTCGCGTCCAATTGATGGCCTAGTAAGAAATCCACAAAAAATATACTGGCACTTTCATTAAGTAACGTGGTATTAAAGAATCTCCTCATATTATGTGATCTGTTTATATTGTATTCACCACTCTCTGAACTTGTCTGAGCTTCTTCATTCAGTCTCTGATAAATAGATATTATCGCTCTTTTGCTTAGCTTTCTGAGATCTTCTTTATTCTTTGTTTTCTTAGCTGTTAGATATTCGGAAGGCACAGTCCTGGTGACAAACAGATATCCTTCTTTAGTAGTGACATGCTGTTTTTCAAGTTGTTTCTCTTTTACTACGCTTTTATGATTAAGCTCCCTATTTCGCCAGTTAAGATAATCCTGAATTGCTTTTGAAGCTTCTGGAGATAAAAAAGTGTAGAACTCATAGTTTTTCTTTTTCCTGACTAGGTGTAGCGTTGTTATGCCTGTTTGGGGATCATAACCATCTACGAAATCACTGACTCTCAGATTAGAGATGTCCACAGCACTTAATCCACTACTAACACCCACTAGCACAAGAGCACGCTCAAGGGGATCACAAACTGTAAGAATTATTCTTATATCATCTTTATTTGGTATTTTCTTTCGTTTTAATTCTGGTCTTGCATTTGTTGTGCCTTTTGGGAGTACTGGCAACTGAATATTATACAATCTATAAAACGAGCATACTCCTGTCATCCTGCCTTTAATAGTCAGTGGGACGATATCTTTTCTCTCTAATTGTTCTCTAAACTCTCAGAGATAACTGGTTATATTTCTCTCACGCATCAGGAGTCCAGCCCGAATCTCTGTTTCAGCTTCTTCTATAAGCTGCAATGGAGTTTTATGGGTAAACTCAGTAAATTGCTGCATGGATTGCAGATACCCTTTTATTGTTTCATCAGCTGCCTTGATTCCGCAAAGCCAATCCTTAATTATTTTGTCGTCCTTTAACTCATTAACTTTCATTTATCGTCGCATCCTAAAATAAATACATATACAAATAAGTAAATGTATTTTTCAGTACCTCACCACCATAAACAAAAATTGATTTACTGGCAACAGAGAGTAGATTCCTCCAGGTTTACATTTAAGAAAATATGGAACAACCCTAAATTCAATCATATGTTTATAAATGATATTACGACTCGTAAAAATCAGGGATTTATCGAAATCCTCTAAAGGTTAACAAATCTTCTTATTCAGCATATTTTGTATACTAAAATCCAATTGTATCCAGAGGCAACTGCTCAATAATTGTCAAAGTTGCATAAATATCCAAACGAACAATCTTTTAGAAAAGTTATTCAATAGTCAAATCTATCATTATTATCACTATTACCCAAATATCATATGTAACTTATAAAATTAAAAATTTTAATTATAGTGTTATAGTCACTTTTATCTCTCACATTTTGGAACGGAGTCTTCTTATTTGTTATTGTTTTCAGTAATTGATTCCCACTACTAAAATTTAAAAATATCACAATGATCCAAAGGAATAATATTATGATTTATCTCACTAGAGTGAAACAAGATATCCCACAACATGGTAAGGGGATAAGGCTGGCAATTTATCAGGGCGAAGGCTCCATTGGAACGAAAAAAGCGGTACAAAGTAACATTGAAAAACTTGAAAAAGTTTTAAAGCAAGCCAAAAAGTATAATGTCCAGCTTATCAGCTTTCCAGAGCTGTACTTGACTGGTTACGCTCTTGACCCTGATCTGATAAAACAATTGGCGGAAGATATTAATGGCTCTTCCATGAGAAAAGTTTCCGAAATAGCCAGAAACAGTGATATGGCTATTATCCTTCCTTATCCTGAAAAAGATTCCAGCTCAAGAGAAGTACATTACTATGATTCTATTGCTGTTATAAATTCTGATGGTTCCTTGTTGCAAAATTATCGTAAAACACATCTTTTTGGACAGGCGGAGAAATCTAATTTTTCATTTGGATATACTGAAATAGACAAAGATCAACTGTTCCCTGTTATCAAAATAGTTGGTTTTCCTGTCGGAATTTTAAATTGCTATGAGGCAGAATTTCCAGAATTATCGAGAATTTTTGCTCTCAAGGGTGCCAAGTTGATTGTAATCCCCACTGCTGCGGATTATTATTATACACTACCAGATGGAAAACATACTCAAATGCCTTATCCCGATGTTACAAAAAACATTATTCCTTCGAATGCCTATATTAATAAAATATTTATTGCTTATTCTAATCGTTGTGGTTATGAAACAGTTGGCAAAAATTCATGGCAATATAGAGGAAATTCTATCATCAGTAGTCCAAATGGTGATCTTTTATTAGTGGCCAGATCTGAAGAAACCCTTCTGATTGCAGATATCATTCCTAATGATTTTGGACCCACACATCCGGAAGGGGATTATCTGAAAGATCGTAGACCAGAACTTTATTATGAACTCATTGCAAAAACTGTGGCTTTTGAGGGGGGATATACTTACCCTGATAGGTCAACTTGACATATCTTTTTATACTCTTCCAGCTCGAAAATTTGAAATTTTACTTCAAAGTGGGAATGGTTGATGAGAGCTATAACACTTTGTGAATAGATGTTAACAGCAGCTTTGAATCAGTATTTAATTAGAACTATTAAGAATATTTTTATAGGCCCAGTAAATCAAGGAAACTTGACATTTTACAATAGACTCCCACCTCAATATCGTTTTATCAATTAAGGATGAAGCTCGAAAAATCTATGAAAACTATATTCTCTCAAGTATCAAACTGCCTCTTATTAGAAAGTAGCTTTGATGAGATTCAATAAATGAGTGAATGCGATCTTCAATCCCTTTCCTTTAACGAATTTAGTGGCATTGTTACGCAAAAATAATGATACTTTCTGAATCCTAAAGGCAACAATGAATAACCTTAGGAACAGAAAGAAACAAAAAAATCCTCCATCATTTCTTCTCTTCTGCTTTTTTTCCATTCTGTCGGTAGTTATTAAAAATTGAATAGCTTAAATGTAAACATTTACAATATAAGCTATAATTTGTTTTTAGATATATCATTTAATAGCGAATTTACCATAATATTTCATTCATCTCCAAAATAGATTTTTAGTTTGAACAATTATTGACTAGCATAAATCAAAAAAACTTACCCATTCAAAACTGTAGTTAGATATCATACTGAAATAAACTGGGTATATCTACCCCGCTGCTTTGAGTATAAAGGAAATTATTCAAAATCAAATATTTTTAATTTGATTATATCCTCTTTTTCTTTATGGTTTCCCTGATTTTCAACTTAGTTTTTGATTACATCATAAGTTGTACCATCAATAAAACAAAAAAATGTACATATCAACATCATAACGATCGAATCAAACTCAAAACAATACTTTTTATTAATTTTAAAACTTATGTATCTCAAATAGTTGATGAAATTATTTTTTGGATGAAATTCTTAACGATACTAATACAATAAAAAACAATTTAATGTCTTATTTTATAGATACAATGATTTGCATTAAGTGGTTCCATCTCATAGTACTAATGTAGCTTAAGATACATATTCATTAGTTAATAATCAACATTCAGCTGATCTACTCAAATGCAAAATTAATTTATCAGTTGCCCGCTATTACTCATTGAAAGATAAATTAAATTTTAAGCCATTTTAATATTGAGAAAAATAGATGCATTCTTAAGTCATCTGTGAAAAGTAAGTTAAAACGGTGATGTGGAAAGTTTCTATCCCAACACAAAATGTGAGGTATTCTACTGAAATTAAAAATTTCCTAACTCTTAACTACAAAAAAGGGAAGCACAGAAATGTTAAGCCTATGTTTTACTTACACCGGTTTTTCAATTTTTTAAGTGGTTTATTTTCTCATTTAAGCCATAGTAAACTAATTAAGCGCACTTTAGAACACAACTTTTAGAATGTAGCTATTTTTATGAAAGTAGTATTCTTTGAATAAGCTATACACTATTTTGATAAACATCAACATTTAATGCCATCTATAAAAAGTATATATAAATGGCTTCTCAAAATTAGGGATTTACCGAAATCCGATGTAATTAAGTTTGGAACCATTAATGCTTTTAAAAGTGTAATCGATTCATGAATTCACTACGCATACAAAAGTTATTAACTTTTCAAATGAAGAAAGTAGTTCAATTAATTGGAATGAAATTCCATTTTCTTTCAAAAATGCAAAAAAGCAAGAAGAAATAAAAAAGATTCTTTTTTGAAATCGATTCTATAAGCCATCAAATAATTTGAAAATTACCTAATTTTTGTAACAAGAGCGCAATTATAAAATCATTTTTGATATGCAAACATAATTTTTGTGACGATCTCATTCCAATCATATTTTTTAGCTTTACAAAAGACTCTCTCAACAGCCTCTTTGTAATCGATATCTTCTTGAAGGATTTTTTTTATACCGACTCTAATTTCATCTGCATCCAGTTTAACAACAAACCCATCCATCCCATCATCAACCAGATCCTGTGCTGCGTTGTATCTTTCCTTCACCGTCACCACAGGCACTCCGCAGGCAAAAGCCTCTATTACCACCATCCCAAAACCTTCTCTGCTGGAGGGCAGCACAAGAACTTTAGAAGCCTTGATTTTTCCGATGAGAACACGGTACTCTTTAAAGCCTATAAACTCGAAGTTTCCACAAACTCTTAGCTCTTTTACAAGCTCCATAAGCTCTGCTTTTTCGGCCCCTTCCCCGACAATGCAGCATCTGATATCCGGAAAATCAACTTTAAGAAGGACCACAGCTTTGATCAAGACATCAACATTTTTTTCCTTAATAAGCCTACCTACAAAAATCACGTCGTAGATTTTTCCATCAAGCCCTCCATAAGTTATGCCGTCTTCCGATTTGATCTCATTAATCATTTCAAGATCTATCCCATTAGGGATAACCGTAATCTTTTCTTCAGGAACCAAAAGAGTTTCAAGCTTCTTCTTCGTCCAGTCGGAAACTGCTATGTTTTTATCTGAAATTTTTGAAACAGATTTCTCTATAATTTTTCCAAAAAAGCCTGATTTTCCCAAATATTCATACCAGTAGTCACCCCAAACTTCATGCCATGTGAATACTGAAGGAGTTTTTTTCAGGATTGAGATCACTGTTGTGGTAAAACATGGAAAATATGGAAATACACTTACATCTATAATGTCCATTTTTTCCCGCTGGAGATGAGAAAACAGTTTCACTGAGAAAATAAATGCTTCTGAAATTGATCTTCTTCCGTTTACATACAGTTCCATAGCTTTGCAAACACCATGTAAGGTCATACCTTCATAATCAATAGTATCTTCTCCTTCCCACCACTTGATCCCAAAAATATGCACTTCATGCCCCTTGGCCGAGAGCCGCTTCCCTAATTCATGGATACGTTTTTCTGCGCCGCCTTTAACCCATGGATATACAGCATCGTATACGAAAGCTATTTTCATTGTATCACTTATTAGTCTGTATCCACTTCTAGTAGCATTACGCTAATAAAAATTGCAGAAAAAATTAACTGAAGCCCAATTGCCGCAAGAACCATTGAAATAACTGCCGACTCCACCTCTTTAAGAGAACCAAATCCAGAAATGATCCAAGTATAAGCAACTTTCAGCCCGAGAATGAGGCCAAGCCCCAAGATAATAGAACCTACAAATAGTTCTTTTTCGAGGGAATGGTAGCTCAGCAACTTTTTACTTTTTTTATCAACCTGGTACATATCGTGGATCAGGCCATATGTTTTCATATATCCACCAGTAGCAAGAGTTTGTCCGCCAATTATTAAAAGCATACTGCCTAAAATAAATGAGTGGGATCTGTTATATGCAGCACTTTCAGTGAAAAGAAGGGAAGAAATTATTAAAAAACCAAGGATAAACACAAAAGCACCTGGTAAGTATAGGAAAGGAACTGGTCTATAGAGCATCATGAAGCGGACATGTCTCCAGCCATCCTTAAAAGAGTTCAGTTTGGAAGGAGCCCTGCGTGAGTAATAGGTTATAGGAACTTCTTTGATCCTTAATCCACATTTAGCGGCTTCTATTACCATCTCTGAAGCTAACTCCATTCCATGAGTTTTAAGATTCATTTTTTCAAGTGCTTCTTTTGTAAAAGCTCTCATTCCACAATGAGCGTCTGATATTTTTGTCTCGAACAGAAAATTAAGCATTTCAGTCAGTAGGGGATTGCCGATGTATTGATGCAGCCAAGGCATAGCTTCTTTTTTTATATCGCCTTTGATTCTGGTCCCTATTACAAAGTCGGCATCTCCTGCCATGAGAGGATCCAAAAATTTATCAATCTCGAGCAGATCGTATGTATTATCTGCATCTGAAATAGCAATATAGTCCCCCTTTGCCAGGGCAAGTCCCTTGATGTAAGCATTCCCATATCCTCTTATTGGGCCGATTACATTTGCACCCATAGCCACTGCGATCTCAGCTGTTCTATCTGATGAATTATCAGCGACTATTATCTCTCCCTCTATGTTATATTTTTTTAATATGTATTGAGCTTTCTCTATACAAATTCGGATGGTTTCTTCTTCATTCATTGAAGGCATTACGAAAGATAGAGAGGGCATGTTCAGTTTATACAGCATATTACCTAATAAATATTTTGACCTATACCAATATTTTCAAATCTCTTCATTTTCGGAAACCTTTTTTACAAAAAAAATAAAATAAAAAAAGAGTAACTGAAAATAAAGGAGTATTGATTAGGAAAACGAAAAGCGATTAAACTACTGGTATGGACATCCCATTTTACTCGATATATATTTCGAACTATTTTGTACCTGTGGCATATACAACTTTATTTGATGAAGCAAATTATGGCTATCAAGAAGTTCTTAAGTTTTTATTTCATGCTACAACATCTTCTACAAATTATCTTGAATTCGCAATTAACTATCGAAAGTCGAAAATACCAAAATAAGCATTCACTTGCTGCTATTTTAATGATAAAATACTTTTTTATATTAAAAACATTATTCCGTCATTCCCATTGTTTTGACAGTTAAGTAAAGCAAATTACCTTAGTTTGTGTATTTGTTCCAATGAAAACAAACGAAGGCACTTATTTTTTACTCAACAAGCAAAGTTAGGCTACCAAATGAAGATATGATGAATTCGAAACCCATTAAGACAAAGATTAAATTGTTGAGACACTGGTTTCAATGAATTATTGACCATCTCCGCGAGTTATTGACCAAATCTGAAAAATGAGTCGCTTTCTCATATTTTGGAAAATGTATCAAGAGATTCTTATGAATGATTTGATAATAAATAAGCTTGATAAGAGAATTATTGATTAGACTTTGTATAAAAAAATCGGCAAAAAATTGGGCTGGCTCGAAATCTCTAAAGTCTTGTGGGCCAGCTTTTAAGCCTCCAGTTCTGTTTTTAATAATATTTTTCTTCAAGAATTTCTCCACGTGGTTTTTTTTCCTTGAAGATCTGTCCTTCGAAACAGTGAACTTCAGCTCCTGTGAGCCAGGCATCAGGAGAAAGGCCGGCTTTCATGCATGTATGGCCCAAAAACTCAATCGAATCCATATTGTTTTCAGGGGCAACTTGCGGAAGCAGCAATCCCTGGCAGTAACCTTGCTTTACAATGAGACCATGTCTACCGATATTTACAAAGTTGGGGAATTCTTTTGGAGGGACATTGATTCTTTCAGGAGGGGTGAGAATTGTTACCTCAACAATCATATCATCCAGTTCATCTTCTTCAACAGGTGGAAAACGCGGGTCGCGAATTGCCGCTGAGATCGCAGAATCCATAATTGCTTCCTTTAGTATAGAGTCCGGAAAAGGATGCCCTATACAACCCCTAAGAAGCCCTTTTTCAGTAAGTGTAACGAAAACTCCCCTCATTTCCCCAAAAACCTGCGAAAGCTCAAAACCAAAATCATGAGGCTCAGGGAGTTTCCTCTCAGACAGGAATGATTCAATTGCCTTTCTTGCAAGTTTGACTGCAGTCCTTCCTTCAGTTTCTGTAAGCATGCGTGAACCAACACCTATTCTTAAATAGTCTAGCCTGTAAATATAACTGCCATTAGCCTGTAGATCTCATTTATCATTCTAATTTACACTGGTTAATAACAATATCTATACTGAAACTGGTATAACATATGTTTATCTAAACTTGTCATTTCCAGAACTTCATTTATGAGGAAATAGAACTTATTTTCAGCAGCTGTGCACAGAATGTCATCCATTTTCTAATATGACAGTATCTTAAACATTAATCTAACTTTCTATATTTTAATTAGAAAAAAGAAGCAGAAATAACTGCAAAACAGAAGATATTGCTACAAAATTAATAGGTCCGGAAATTCAAGGAAACAAAAGCTTTAAATTTTTCTAATTTCATGATATTTCCTAGCCGCAACCTTCAGAGCCTCAACGCCTGGAAGCTTCACACCTGCAAGATAATCAATACAAGCTCCCCCACCTGTGCTGATATGGGAGAAACGATGTTCTAGGCCAAGATGGTCAACTTCTGCAGTTATATGGCCTCCGCCAATAATTGAAAACTCAGATTTTACTGCAGCCTTTATTATCTCATGGGTTCCGAGAGCAAATTCATCAATCTCTGATACTCCTGCAGGGCCGTTTAATACAGCAGTTTTTGCATTCTCGATTACTTTGGTGAAATTCACAATTGTTTCAAGCCCTATATCGTTTATGGGAAGAGAGTTTGAATTAAGCTTAAAAATAGGTACTTCAACCCGCTTTTTATTATCATTTACAGCCACATCCATAGGGAGACAAACTCTATCTCTGAACCTCTCAAGTAGGCTTTTTGCCTTATCGATCTGATTTTCGTAACCTTGGGATTTGATGAATTCTATGTTGACTTCCCCAATATTTATTCCCGAAGCAGCTAAAGCAACGTTTGCTACCACTCCAGTAAATAGTACCCTATCCGCCCCTCCATTTGCAAGTACATTTTCCGCCACTCTAAGGGAATCATCAACTTTTGCTCCCCCCAAAACGAAAATACTTGGCCTTTCCACTCCTTTTATTGCCCTGTCGAGAGACACTAGTTCTTTTTGCATTACTCTTCCGGCTCCAGAAGGAAGAAGTTCCGTAAATCCTACCACAGAAAGATGGGATCTATGGGATACTGCAAATGCATCATTTAGGAAAATATCCACAAATGGTACCAGCTTCTTAACCAAATAGGTAGTGGCATGTTCTTGTGGCGTTCTTTCCAAGCTTTCTTCGGAATAAAACCTTACGTTTTCGAGCAGTACTACATCACCATTTTCCATCGACGCAATCTGAATCTTCGCACAGGTTCCGAAAATATCGTCCACATAACTAACTCGCCTACCCAGATGTTTAGACATTAGATGTGCATGCGGCTTCATTAGTGTGAAGTCTTTTTTCCCGGGCCTACTCTGGTGCGCAAGCAAAATGACTTTTGCACCCTCTAGTTCCTTCAAGGTGGCAACATGACTTCGAATACGCATATCATCCAAAATGTTGCCTTTCGTATCCATAGGAGAATTCAGGTCAACCCTTACAAGAATGGTTTTCCCGTCTATATCAAAATCATCGATCGTAAGAAAGTTTCTGGAAGTCATATCTTCTCAGCACACCTTTGTGAATAGAGTCTTATATAGATTTAAATAAATTTGGAAAATGACATTTTAGAGAATCGTTTATTTCATTAATAGTGATTATCGTGTCATGGGATTTTTCCCATAAATAAGTTTGTTTCATTTAAGTTTCATGATGTGGATTATGATTTTTATATCACTATTTAGAAAAAATCTAAAATAATCCAGGCATTCCGCTTTAAAAAAGGTTTTGCTATCAATATCAATGCTATATAAAGTGAAGAGCAAAGTCATATGAAAAAGATAAATTAAAAGATTTTGAAGAAATAGTTGAGTTAATAGCAGAAAGTTGATAAAATTATATAGTGCCTGCACAAGATCTTGCGAAGAAGTTGATAAAGTCAATCCGCGGAGAAATCAAATGTACCGACCAGGATGAAATACCTAGTCAGCGAAAAAATATTTTTGCCAGTTGGCAGAATTCAATAAGGAGCACTTTGTCCATGATTATGATTGGTATATCCAAAAAAGATTTATAAAATGAAAATCCAGACTTATGGACTCCGGTTCAAAATTTAGTGATTTTTGGATATATGGCCTTAAATACTGGATTTGCAGGAGAGAAGTGTTGTTCAATCCAACAGTCCTAAAGATTAAGGACGCTTCCAAGCTAATTTCGTTTATGAATATCAAAAAGAAATGAAAGAAGCCCGATTTTCAGGGCATATAAGGGGAACTATATTTATTCGATCGTTTCTATTTTCTCTTTCTTGACAAAGGGCTTGTTGATTTTTTCTGGCATCCAGCTGGGCTTATTTTTTGGGGCTTCGACAATTTGCTTCCATGCCTTGAAAACATGTACTTTCTTTGTCCCGCGTTCCCTGAGGCAGATAATCTCAGGTTTTGACTTTGTCCCTTTGCCCCGGTTTGCAGCTTTCAGAGCAGCTTGTCGAGGCTGTTTTCCAGTGAAAATTCCCTGTTCATTGCCATCTTTGTCTCGTAAAACAAAATTTCTCATGTCGGATATTAAGATCACCTCATAAATTCTTTGCTAAACACTGTTTAAGTCTTTAGATATATATCTTTTTCTGCAAATGTTTCTATAGTATTTGGTTTATGAAAAATTCCCATAATATCCTAAAGGATATCTAAATTAAATTTATCATATTGTTGGCAAAATGAGGATCTATAAGTCTTCGGATGCTGACCTAAGATCTTACCCTGCCTTAAATACTTTTTTCAGTTACTGAATTCTCGTGTTTCTTAATATATCTCTTATGAACAGAGATGTTCTTTTACTGGTTTTTTCATTACTGCATCATAAACTTTTGATCTTGCTCTAAAAGCTGACCCAAAAAATAGAACGATTCACTGTACATATTGAAATCTACTCGAAAATGCAGGACTGAGTATCGATAATTCCCCTGCTGCAATAATTGTGGAAGTAAGTGATCTAAAAATGCAAATATGAGTAAGCATGCATTTGCATAATAAAGTGCTTCAAAAAAGTAGATTGGCAAATCAATGGGAAACTACCTAGATAAATTTATGAGAAATTGACTTTCTGAATCTCTTTTTTATTTAACTAAGTCTTCCCAGTAAATTTTCTCATCTACTCCCGTAAGATTCCATTATCCAATTTTAAAAAGCCTTGCTATTTTAAGTCTTGTTATCCAACTCAAAAACTAAAGAAACTATAAGAATTGATTAAAAAGAGCTGCACCTTTTTATAATAACAGACTGTTATATAATTATATATTTATTAAATATTACTTCAGGAGGTTCATAACTTGGCGACCAAGAAACAGAAAGCAGCAAAACGAGATAAGAAAGATAAGGAAACAAGCGACCTAATTAAACAACCAGTTGAGGAAGTTCGCGAATTGGATGATAAAATAAAAGGACAAGATAAGAAAAGAAAAGGGAAATAAAAAAGTAACTATTCAGCCTGGGGGATAAACTATCTGTAGCCATCTTTATTAAGATCTATTAGCGAATTTCGATGAGCTGATTTTTTTTGTTGTTAGCTAATAATCATGTTTTTACTTTTTTAATCAATTAAAAATACTATATATCTCTTACGTAAAACTCGACATCGTTAACTGATTTTTGTAGGCTGAATTTTTACAATATTTGGACGATTAAAATGTATAATGCTTCGATATTTCGATTCAGCCGCTTAAATTCATGTAAATCCTAATCTACATATAGTGTTATATACAGGATTTATCGTTTTTCTGATGCATAAGTTTTCCCACAAAAACTATGGGTGTGTGTTCTATTACTTGGTCGATATTTTCAATATTAAATTCCCAGCACTTCATTTAAAGTATCATCTGTATAATACTCATTTAAAGCTTCACCCCCATAATTTCCTGGGCCTGTATAATCTTCTCTTCCACAGCTACCGCCCATACCAATGCCATGATTATCACTACCCCCTCGTGCATAGCTGCCTCTGCTTTCAAAGACACTACAAAAAGGACTGATAGCAAAATAACAAGTACTTTTTCATTCTACTAGTGAATGTTTCAACATTTATTCCACCCAATTATGGTTAAAATTAAAATTTATAATGGAACCTGTTCTTGGTAACTATTCAACCTGGCAAAAATAAGTTATACTAACAAATTTCTAGATTGGTTTTCTGTTTAACTCGAATATTTTATTTGAACATTTCCTTTATCTTTTGAATATGATAAAACATTAATCTAAAGCAGAAGACTAAAGGGTTTCGGACAGATTGTATAGAAAATTATGCACGCTTTCCTACTTGAATAATTATGGAAATTCGTTATGATATTGGCCGTTGAGATTAAAAATCAATGGCATTAAACCTCTACTTGTAAGCCTTTTGATACATTCCCTACGAATTTTCTAAAAATTCCCTGAGAATTCCCGTATGAAAACACTAATGAGCATAAATGTCTTCATTGATCGTGCATTTCTAACTATAAAAGGTAGGTGCTTTATCAAAAAATCAGAAATTGGAACCAAAAAGTCACTTGTTGATTCACATGCAATAACATCACATTTTTCTGATAGTACTCAACTTTTAAGAACTAAAATATCATCTACGTCTCTAGCGAAACATTGCTATAGTCTTTAATCCAATATGCTGAGGATAATGGAGATGAAAAAATGCTTATGAATTTCTAAACCACAAATGTTGTTTTACTATTTCTGATAATTTTAATCATAATTTATTGGGTAGTGTAATCAACTGAAAGGCATTTTGGACCCGTGATTAAAGTCACATTGGAGCCTCTGATTGAAATTCACTAAATATTTTCCAAATTTTTTTAAAACCAAATGTCTGACAACTTTCCTTTCCAAGGTGATCATGAAATCAACAATCAAAAAAAACAAGGTCGGAAGTATTTATATTTTTGTGTGCTTTTTATTCGAAAAGCTCATATCCTTTTCGGATTTCTATCAATTATCACTCTTCTTCACTGATTTTTTGATGTTTGATCCCGCGCAATTTTGGAATATATATTTGAAAGTCCTTTCAGTGTAAAGTAATTTTTTATGATGATTATGTAGTCCCCGCGTTACTCTGTTGTAAAACCATACCTATCCTGAGCAGCTTCTGGAGATGGAAAAACAGGTTTCCTACACGGAGCCCTGTAAGTTTAGGGAGATATGAAAAAGTTTTACTTTCCCCTGAAAGTACTTTGAGCATCAAGATGTGTTGCCAGTTTACTATCTTCTCGCATACTTTAGAAACTCGTCATTCAGCGCGATTTCACTTATGTCAATCGTTCTGATACTTTCATCCCAATCTTCATAAATTTGAAGGGAATACATGAGTTTGACTTGTTTTTCAAAAAGACTTGTAGCTTCTGAGATACATCTAGTTCAATTAGGTGTTTTTGATTCAGTTTTTAAATCCTCATGCCTCCATATAAAGCTTTAAAGTCTCAGATTCAATCTTCCCTGCAAATAAATCCTGAAGTCTCCTGCAAAACGTCCAGAAAAGCTTTCTCACAGAACGCTCGCATCCTGCAATCCTTTGCCTTCGTGTATCCTCTCGCTTGCGTCCTCACTACGGTAGTCAACCATAGGTTTCATGAAATTCTTCTTCATCTCCCAAGCATTATCTCGATATGCAGCTGGTTTGCTCTCTGTAAAAACCGAAAGAATTCATTCCTTAGTGACATGACCTCTTCCTTAATAGATTGCAGTTCCTCCATGTAATTAACTTCAGTTTTTTCTTGCTCTATTCCACTCTTAGCTGCCCCAGCATGTTTTAAACAACTGGATTGTATGTAATTAAAATCTTTTAACTCTGTAGAAATATTATATTATTGAGGTTATCAGATTAATTTAATCACGGAATCTAAACTTTATTTTGGTCACTAACTTTTAGAATGCTATGATTCATAGGATTTCTATAGAGCCAATAACTTCGATTAAAGGTTTTTTAATCAAGTATGTTAATGAAATTATCGACAATTTCGGTAAATCCCAATATTGAGCTGGTTTTTATAAAGCTTATTAAGCAATTTGTTGAAGTCGGAAGTTTACCTAAATTATCTATATTTCTAACAGTAGAAATAACATTCCAAAAACTTCAGTAGTTCTGAATCTCATCAGTTCAGAAGCCAGTTCTACCCATCATAAAAGTATGATAGAATTTTCTAAAGTAATAAGGTAGTTGATTATGACAACACAAAATTATTCTACTTCTAGTATGCATAATAGTCAGCTTACAGTCTGTATCATCTTAATTATGTAGTATAGTCGATATAATTACTTTACCTGATGAAGCAGACTGTATCTATCAAGGAGTTTTTAATGCTTTATTTCATCGGATACCACTCAGCTTCCTACAGGATGGAAACTTTTCCTAGAACCATTAGTGACTAAATGAGTTATTTTTAAAGTTACTTTTGCATAATATAATGGGACTAAGTCATGCAAAACCATTGTGTCTATAAAAATAAGATATAAAATGTTTTTTAGTATGAAGTGTCGCAAAAAATTTATTTTAGACAATGACACACATATACTTTAATATATATATATAGTTGTATACTTAAAAAGTACTGTTTTGAGGTTATAAAATTTTACTGATAGTATAATGTATATATTTTCGTCGGTACTAAACAAAAATATTATCCTTTATGAGTGATACAGGTTATAAAAAAATATCACAGCAAGAAAAACTTTAAAGAATAATCTTAAATTAAAAAACATATATGACGGAACCTATGAAGTAGGTGAGGTTTCATTGGAATTGAATGTGATTGTAGAACTTTCTATTTGATTAAAAAACGATATTTAATATCAAGGAAACAGGGACGAAAAAGAACCATATAAGCAAATAAAAATTTTGGTTTTAAATAATCCCCTGACATTCAATTCCACAAGTATCTGAGAATCATGAAGATTGTTGCAATAACACAATCTTAATCGGCTATAACCCCCTCAAATGTATATATGAAAAGCTAATCTGCGACCTAGAAAAAATAACTACCCTCATTATTATCTACTCAGGTCTATAGCTGCTGCTATATTTATTACACATTTACTGCAAATGGAAATGCGTAATCTGCATTCTATTGAATAAATCCATAGATTGCTATAGTGATTAAGGTGAATTTAACTCCCATTCCCATATTGTTCCCGGATTTCGGATTCTTTGAGAACCCTAATTCCTAGTTTTTTGAGAATTGCAGAAATTCTGTTTCTGTCTCCACTCTTCATAGATTTTCGATCAAAATAAGCAAAATCCGCATTTGATTTCTTAACAGCCTGCATGATAAGAGTTTCATCCACGAAATTCAGCTGATACTTGGGGAAGTTATGCCCAAATGAGATGGCTGTTTCAAGCAAAATCCCGGTCTGGCGTATGGCATAATGTCCACCTCCAAAACCTATGGCTACTGGTACTTTTCCAAAAGAAACGGCAAGGATAGCTTTTGCAGCTACCTCGCCTGCATCTGTGTCTGTCCATTCATTTTCGGTACTTCCAATTTCAGCATATAGAGAAGGAACTGAGAGTTCTGTGGGACCGTGATGGGTTACTTCGAGGGTAATATCATAATTCATACCTTTTTCCCCCGCCAGAAGTTTCATTTCCTGAAGTATAGATTTCATTGCAGCCGGAGAAGGAACTGCAAGTTCTTTAGGCCGTCCCCCAAGTCTTACTTCATTGGAAGGATTTCCTGTACAATGCACTGTAAGGGAATTGATTTTCTCCTTGCTACTGTGCTTGGATGCAAAAATTATGAGGGAAGCTGGCAATTCTATGGCTTCCAGTTTCGCATCGAGTCCATCCTGAAAAACGTGCATTTTTTCAATTTCCACGAGCCTGAATTTTCCATCTGGAGACTCCCAGGCTGCAGAAAATTCAACATTTTCTGGAATTTCGATCTGCTCCCATTTCCTAAAATTTAAAAGGTGGTTTTTAATGTTCTGGCTGGCAGGATCAGGGACAGAGCAGATTATCGTTATTTTTGGAACTGGTTTTTCATTAAGGTTTTTTTCCTGGTTACTAAGTTCTTCTGGATTGTTGTTATCTGTCATTTTTGATCAATCCGAGTGTTTGCCACTTCAATGTCCCTATAAATTTCGTCAAGCTAGATAAAATCAATCCTGAATCGTATCCTTGAGTTTAAGATTGAAGAGTTCAAGAGGAAATCGCCCCGAAAGGTTAAAACTCAAAGGAAAAGTAAACTAAGAAAGAATCTATTTCCAAGAAAACATAAGCCAAAAGAATAAGAAGTTTGAGAATTAATAGGCATATTTATCGAAAAACCCAACAGAAAACATGCTTTTGCCCCCTACTCCAAATGAGCAGGGTTCTGCGGTTTTTACTAGCTCAAAAAAGGAAAAAAATGTTTTTATGTGCTGAAACTAATATCAGCCAATGTGGATATAAGCATCCACAAGTTTTTTGATTTCTTCATTTTTGCCGTAAAGCCTCTCACTGAGCTGGTAGTCATCAAAGGCTTCAAGTCCCTTCACGATATCGTTGATCATACCTTCGGTGAAAACATCGTACTGTGTGAAAATGTTCTTCTGTTTCTTCAGTGCCTGAGCAGACTCATAGCAGGAAGCAGGAAGGTGCTCAAGTTGGGCAAGCCTATCCTTATGTTCATCATTAAAGATGTTCACGTCGATATAAAGCTTGTCTGCAAGTTCCAGGGCGTTGTTAATCTCAAATCCATGGCGAACACCTACAGCAAAAGCTGCAAAAAGTAGATAGAGGTCAGCTGTGCTGTCTGAAGCACGGAATTCGAAGGTCGACTTGTAACTGTGGCTCTTGAGCTCCTCTTTATAATTTTGATTGGCAATAGTCACCATCTTGCTGGACTCTTCGGAAAACCAGCCAAGGGGTACACGGATTAGGGCAGAACGGTTCCTGTCTCCCCAACAGATGTTAGTAGGAGCCTCCTGATGTGGAACAAGACGCAAATAGGAAGTTGGGATCTTGTTTCCAAAAGCTGTGATGCCTGCAGAAATATCAAGAAGACCGACCATTGCACGCTTTGCAACGTCGCTAACATCTTCATTCTCGACCATGACGCTCTTACCATCTTTAAGAAGCTTCATATGGATGTGCAGCCCGCTCCCTGCTTTTCCTACAGTGATTTTCGGTGCAAAACTGACAACTACTCCGTATTGATCGGCAAGCATCCTGAGCATCCATTTTGCAATAAGAAGCTTATCGGCACTGTTTTCTAAGGTATCTGTTTCGAATTCGATTTCATTCTGCTCGTAGTAGTACTTGTCGTCAGAGAAGTTCCCGACTTCAGAGTGCCCGTACTTGATTTTCCCACCAGCTTCAGAGATGTACATCATTGCTTCCTTCCTAAGCTGGTCGAATTTGGTGAAAGGATTACATTCATGGTATCCCCTCTGATCAACTGCTGGGAAACTCATGTTGACTTCATCTTTATTGGCGATGATGTAGTATTCAAGTTCTCCCATTAATTGAAGCTCGTAGCCTGTCTTCTGAGCCAGGGTCTGAGCAGCCTTCTTCATGACTGTTTCAGAAGCGCTTTTTAAGGGGGTACCATCCTTGTCGAAGTAGGAACAGAGAATGTCAAGGGTAGGAATTTCTTCAAAAGGATTTACAAAGGCAGTCCTATATTTAGGGAGGACATAAAGGTCGCTTGAGGATGCCTCAATATATGTAAAAATACTTGATCCGTCTACTCTCTCCCCGGCGGAAAGTAAGTTGTCAAGATGTTCTTCGTCTCTTATAACGAATGCGAGGGATTTAAGCCTCCCATCCCCACCAACATAACGAAAAGTCAGCATCTTAATGCCGTTTTCCTTGATAAACTTCATAATGTCTTCTTTGGTGAATTCGCTTGCTGGTTTGTTGAGGTACTGTACCAGTTTGTTCGGATTCAGTTCTACATTTGATGGTTTCATAATTGTCCCTTCTTTTTAACTGGAATATTCAGGTAATCAGAGTCTCATTTCAATATCGAATATTCTCAGGCTTGTTGATTGCCACATTATCATAATTTTATGAATTCTTGCCTGATAGGAAAGTGATAACTCACTGCTATCTATATAATCTTTTCCTTTTTTTATTCTTTCAAACAAATATTCTGAACCAAAAGCAGCATATGTTTTTTTAGCTTATGCTTCTACCTATGGCATTGGAATATGCAAATACGTATTTTTTCAATAAAAAAGTTGCTAATTTTCCCCGAGAGGATTTCGACTAAACATCTTATTTTTACGAGGCATTTATCAATACTTATAAGCATATAACAAAATTTAGGGCTTATCAAAATTTTCTATGGAATTTAAGAAGCTATTTGACTCTATTTAGTATTCTACAACTTGAAATCATATTTCAGTTCGTAGTATAACTAGAAATTTCACCGCCGATACAGAACCTTTCGATAGATCAAACATAGATCCTGGTGAAACCCCAATCGATAACAAAATTGCTGTACTCTGACAACAATGCAAATATGATCTTTTTAGCAGTTCAAATCTTCTTGAAATAATAAGTGAAGAAAAGTTACCATCACAGACAAGAAGGTCAAATCCATATTTTTAAATTTCTCAACCATGATAAAAAGGAATTCATACTTGCAAAAAATGATGAAACATTGTGTCGCTGAAATCTTCAAAAATGGATTTCGTGGATTTAAAAAAGAATTATTAAATATTAGCTATTCTGGCTTATTTTCTACAAAACTTTCGGAAAGAGTAACTTTTTTAGTTTTTATATAACCGGAGGTATGAGCTTATTGCAAACGACGCATAAAGAGAAGCGTTGATTCTACAAAAATCAATATCAAGTCTTTTGAAGCATGATAATGAAGTCGGAAAAAACCTTTGATGACACAAAACTGAAACAATTGACAAGTTATATTCAGAATATCTTCAGCCATTGGCCATATTTGACTACTCTGTTGAAGCTGTAGTTACTACAACAAAGGCAGTTTCCTCCGAAGTAATAATGTAGGGATATCTTCTCTATATGCAAAAAAAGCTTTTGAAACCCGTATTTAATCAGATATGCCTAGTTTGAAAATAAAAAAGGGAATGATTCAGGACGCTATTTTTATCCATTAGATCTGGGACATGCAAAAAAGAATATACCTCAAGAAAATGAAGCAAAAACAAAGAGAAGTAGAGAAGGAACCCGAACAAAGAAGGTTTTGAGTCATACTTTTGATATAAACTTTGTAGAATAATGTGCAGAGTTTATGAACTGATCGGAGGATTAAGAACAACAACTTCATCACTTCACGATCCCAAGGAAAATTTATTAAAAAAAATGAAGTGGTTTGCAGAGACATAGGTTACTTTTGAGCAAAATCAGGAGTCAGTGACTTAATAGTAAAGAGAACGTAAAAGAACATCATCTGAAGATAAGTAATTACTTGAAGGATAGAGAAAGCTAGCTTTAAAATCACAGAATAATGAACCATAAAAGAAATAATTGGGGCAACTATATAAATTAGCGATAAAAATTTGGACAGGTTTCCAACGAAGAAAAATAGGAATCTTCGCTTTATTATAAAGGATTTATCAAAACTCCTGAATTACGTCACATGTTCATCAATTTTTCATAGATAATTTAAGAAAGTATGCTGTTTATAGGAATGCTTTATAAAATAATACTACAATTATCGAGAATAATAAACTTGAGAAATAAGGAAACATTATAAACATAATATTGTCAAAGTAAATTGTATACCAAACAAAGTATCTATTCAAATTAGTAAATGATAAAATCGCATGATTCAAATATATGTACCAACATTGGGCAATTATTTATTGAGTAGTATTTGTCAATGAAAAAATTTGTGAACAATTGTTAGTAACTATTTGATTATTGTTGTTTATTCAGATTTATTCAGAACTTTACTTATGGAAGTTGGAAGTATGAAAGAGAAAATAATTGCATTTGATTTCCTTAGGGCTTTAGCAATAATTATGATTATTCCAGCTCATTTGAGCAACTTCTTATTTTCTATTTACAGTAAGCTAGGACTCTATGCCTTTGATCCTTATTTCGCAAATATGGGTTTAGGGCTATTTCTATTTATTAGTGGATATTTGTTATATTATAACAACCATTCCATAAATTCATTACAAAATTTATTATCCTTCTATAAAAAAAGACTTTTCAGAATTTTTCCTCTTTACTGGGGAGCTCTCATAGCTTATATATTTGTGTTCTCGGTATTTGCTCAAGAACTAAATACTGGTTTTGTATTTCCCCATGCACATAGTGCATTTGGTTATTTTAATATTTTGATACATATTTTAGGATTACAAATTTTTCTTGCCCCAGCTTACGCCTCTCCAATGTTAACATTATATTTTATCGGTCTAATTATTTCATTCTACACACTTTATCCCTTCATTATCATGTTTTCAAAAGATGCAAGACATATTTTACTTACTTCATTTATCATATTTATAGTGTTTTTATTAATATCAAGGACTTTCGGTATCATTGATCCCCGTTTTTTTATGTTTTTCTCAGTATTTGTGCTTGGTATCCTTACCTGTAAAGTGAGCTTATTTAAAAAATCCGAGATAGAAATCATGAAAAAACCTTTTATCCAGATCATACTGACAGTTCTTCCGGTTATATTTGTATTGATTATTGTTTTAGAGTCAAGGATACTTTTGTTTTTAGATCCAAAAGTTTATTTCACAATTAACTCAGTAGGTAGCAGTACAATAGGATCTTCAATGATCATATCGATATTGAATAGCTGGGCAAATTCATTAAATCTGAACTACTCCACATTACAATTCATCCTTGATACATTATTTCTAAATATTTTTGTAATAATCTTCTGCATCTTTGAATACAGTTTTGCAATGAAATTTATCAATGATAAATTTTCAAGCTCGTTAAGCTCTATCTTTACATATATAGCTACATCTTCGTATTGTGCCTACCTATTCCACAGACCTTTTTTTGCATTGTGGAATTCCGGAACAAACTTCATACACAATTCTATTTTGCACGATATTGTCTTAATATTTATAGCTCTGCCTCTCATGTTTTTTGTTTCATACAATATACAAATATTTGAATCAAATTTAAGGAAATATCTCTAATCCAAAAGAATTAATGACAAAAATATTTCCTTCAATGGGTCACTAAAAGCACAGGCTAGTAAGCAACAATCCAACATCAATTTAAAGTGCTCAACTCAACAATTAACCAAAACTTACCTGAAATATAAATATTGTAATTTTTTCATAGGCTTCATGCTTCTGTTTTAATCTAGCAATTCAAACCTATATCTTTTGTTTTTGGTTTTCATATTTATGTTCAGCTATTTAGAATGAATTATTTATATCTTCAGCTTGATAATAAAAATTTTATCCGAATAAAATCTCATCTTTTCGCTAAACAAATCATTTTAAAGCCTTCAAAAATTTAATCTAAAATTTGTACATATTTGTCAGTTCCCATCTACATCCAAAAAAATATATTTAGCAAATTTTGTTCTATTTTAGATTTTTGCTGTCCAATTTTTTACACGATATTAAGTATTTTTTCGTCATCCATATAAACTATCAAATTCAATATCAAAAATATGATCACAATTAGTAACTATTCCTCATGAGCTAAACAAAATCAATAACCTCATTTGCTGGAATTCGTTGATCAAATTTTGAGGATTTTATCCTATATAACGGTCTGTTATTGATAATGTATTTTATTCCAGTTTAACACCACGCAAATTGTTGTAGGGATGGAAACTTCCCTATGAATCATAATTGACTTACTTTGTAATATTTTCAGCTACTTTTGCACTATAAAATGGAACTATGTAATGAAAACCATTGTATCTACTAAAGAAGAGATTACATAGTTTTTTATTATGAAGTGCCATAACGAATTTGCTTAGACAATAATGGCATCAACTATTTGAGATATATACGATTTGAAATTGGTACAAGGCTCTGTTTTGAACCTGATACTATATGTAATGATGATTAGAATGCAAATCTTTTAATCGTTTTTTAATCAAAATATTCTCCTTCAAGAGTGATATACATTCTAAAAATACTATAACAAAAAAGTCTTTAAAGAATACCCTGCGATTAAAAATCATTTATGATATGGTTAAATGGTTTTTTGATAGAGTTATGTTGGAGCTGGGGGATGGTACGATTTTCAATGTAATTAAGACTATGTTGAAATCAGGTAAACCAGTAAGAAAATGAAGCATATAAGCAAATTAAAATATTTGCTCTTGAATAAATCCTTTGTTTCCAAATCTATGGCCTAAAATACCCAATTCCTTGTTGAGGGGTGCGACGATACAAAAGTTACATTCTTCTGTCTGTATAAATGGTTTCGAAATTGACGAGATTATGCAATACTAGCATAAAAATCATATTTTTATAATATTATTATATTATTTTAGCCTTATTCTAAAAAAGCTATTCAAAAGCTTCAACATTTTTATGCAGATGTGCACAATGAAACTATCTATTTTCTCAACACGGAATTAACGTAAAAATTAACCTAACTTTCAATGGATAATAGCGAGTAAATAGGCAAAAAAATTATATACATTGTGCATCTTCGAAATGTCGGTTTAAAGTGTTTATGTAGAATATTAATGAATAACCAACTGCAAAAAAATAAGGGAACCAAAACCACTGATGCATCATATTACCAACTGGGTTACTATTTACTAATGTGTAAATATGACAAGAGCTTTTAGTGCACTTCCTGTAATTTCGCCTTCTCCTGAGGAATGTGCAGATATTACAGCAATTTCATCTGTGCTTGTACTTAAATCGGAACTTTGACATATGAGATCATTGATGAAATGATACTATCTGCCTCTTATGCAAACGAAAAAAAAATCATGTAATACTTGATGTAGTCGGCGTTGGCTCGACTAAATTCAGAGATGAGATGGCTGCAAAATTTCTTGATTCTGTCCACATAGATATTATTAAATGCAACTATTCTGAAATTGCAAAATTGGCAGGTGAGAGCACCGAAACAAAATAAGTGAAAACTACTTCCATCATAGTTGATCCTAAAAAAGTAGCAAAAGAACTAGCAAAATCAAAATCTCCTACTGTAGTGATGACAGGAAAAGAAGACATAATAAGTGATGGGAAAATATATATTATAAGGGATGGCAACAAGTAAATGGGGGTAATTGTCGGAGCTGGGTATATGGCTGCAACAGTAATATGTGTATTTGTTTCAATTAATTCCAATTATTGTGATGCATCAAAAGATGTTTTATGCTACTTTGGAGTTGCTGGAGAATTCGCAGCTGAGGAATCAAATGGGTCTGGAAGTTTTAGCGTCAATTTGTATGACGAAGTTTTAAATCTTCCAGATGAGAAAGTAAAAATATGATGAATTTTGAAGAAAAGTAAGTTTCGACGAAAGAAACTCTTTGATCTCTTATGTGATTAGAAAATTCAGAGGCTTTTCAATATCTTTTGAGATCGCTAAAACTTACCATTACTCTACTGTTAAATGATTCAGAAGATTTCAATAAACATCTGATTTTTACTAGTTAATTATATCCTATTTATAAGCTTACTACGAAACATGGGTTTAATCGAAATCTTCCGAATCATTTAACAGTAGAGTAATGGTAAGTTTTAGCGATCCCCAAATGTATCAAAAATTCTAATAAAAAGAAATTTAAGAAAACATGATCTGAAAAAATCTATTTGTATGGACACAGATATCTATGGAAAAGTGGAACCTAAACCAGAAAAAAAAATTCTTAAAATATGTCGACTTTTACCTTGTGACAGATTCCAGGTTCTCAAAGAAAGGGACTTTTTCTGATGTCAAGGAAGCAGTTGAAGCGGGATGCCAGATTATTCAGTACCGAGAAAAAAATAAGAGTACAAAAAAAATGATCTATGAAGCATCCGAAATCAAGAGAATCTGCAGGAATAATGCAAAATTTTTGGTTAATGATAGAATTGATATTGCGTTAGCAGTTGATGCAGAGGGCGTACATTTAGGCCAGAACGATATGCCAATCGAAATTGCAAGAAAACTTCTAGGTGAAGATAAGATAATTGGTCTCACTGTCCATAATGTTGATGAAGCAATCGAAGCAGAAAATAAGGGTGCTGATTACGTCGGTCTGGGTCCTATATTTGACACTACTACCAAAGGGGATGCAGGAGAGGGGATTGGCCCTGATAAAATAAGAGAAGTCAAAAATTCAATACGATCCCTGTAGTTGCTATTGGTGGAATAAACATGGATAACTGCGAGAGAGTTATTCAAGATGGAGCTGACTGCTTGGTTGCAATCTATGCAGTGTTAGGTAGCGATGATGTAAAATGTGAAACTAAAAATTTTATTGATGTTATCCGGAAAATAAAAATTCGGCGGAACCATTCATTTAACTGATAAACCCATACATAAAAGCTATATAAACACTTTTTGGACTTATTCATAAAAACCAAGGGCTAAGCTGGCGTAGTTTCTTTTTCTTTATTTCAGTGACGTAACTTTTTTCTAATCTTTGGCAAAGTGAACGTGCATTTTCATATTCTCCCCTACTTTCATAGAGTGATACGAGATTGTTTAAGGTTGTTGCAACGTCTTGATTTACAGGTCCGAGTTTTGCTTCCAGAATGTGTAACATTTCTTTATATATAGGAGTAATTAATTGCTAATATGCAGCTTTATAGAACGGATCTGATGCATCATTAAACCAAATGAGTAGATCTTCTGATTGCATCGATACTTTTGCTTGTAGGAAGCTTCTTTTAGAGCGACTTCTTACTCTTGTGTGATTTCCTTAATTTCTATGTTCTCAAGTTTCTTACTATGATGTTCTTTTATGGCTTGATGATTTCTTATTACTGATTCTGGACGGTTCTTTTCCTGGGCTCTTAATGCAGTTTTCTTGGCTGGTGTCTGAATTCAAATTAAAAGTTTTTTCCTTAGTAGCTTCTTTCAATTTGAAAAGTTATTGCATTTATGGATCTTTGGAAGTTCAGATAAACTTTTAAAATTATATCAACGTTTGTTTAATGAATTAAAAAATATAATTATTAAGTAGAAATGTTTAATTCACAACATGAAGTATTAAAATCATGCGTATTTGCTTAGCTATTTTTTATCATTAATAAATAAACATATATTCGGAGACTGATAATGAATAAACTGAAATCTTCTAAAGCAAGTAGAACTCATAGAATCATAAAGGTTTTAGGAATCACCGCAGTAGTATTTTTAATGCTAGTGAGTATCATAGGCTGTGTGTCCTTTGCAGGTATTCCAAATTCTGGCAGTAGCAATATTTCTATTTCAAACAAGTCTGATGAAGCGATAAAAGCCTCTGATCGAGTGATTTAACTTACCCCCAGGACTCAGACGGTTGGGCAACTAAAGGAAATGCTCTTTATAAATTAAATAAATTAGATGAAGCTATTAATGCATATGACAAATCAATTGAAATTAACCCACATAATTCAAAAGTCTGGTACAATAAAGGAGTTGTTCTAGATAACTTAAATAAATACGATGAGGCAATAAAAGCTTACGACAAAGCAATTGAAATTAATCCGCAGAATTCAATAGCTTGGAACAATAAAGGAGCTGCTATACATAATTTAAATAAATCAGAAGAAGCCTTAGAAGCATTTGAAAAAGCACTTGAAGTTAACCCGCAATATTCAGATGCTTGGGATAATAAAGGAGTGGTTTTAGATCATTTAAAGAAATCTGATGAAGCAATAAAAGCCTACGACAAAACACCTGAAATTAACCCACAGGATCCAGAAGTTTTGAAAGGCAAAGAAACTTTATCTAAATGAATTAAATAAATCCGTTTTGTAGGTAATGTACCTAAAAATCTGTAAATTTTGATTGGCTCTGCATCTTTTTACTTAATCACAAAAAATAATATGTAGAGTCAACAATTTTACTAATAAAGATTCTGTTTTTATTTTGATATCTTAGTATAAATCTCGACATTGAATTTTCTTTTTAATCATCTTGTGGATCATATTAACCAAAATCTTAAAGCTATGGTAATCACCTTAGAACAATTCAATTTCGATCTCTTAAAAGAGGGCTCCTGCTAATAGAACTAAATAAACATTTATATATACATAATTTATATAGTTATAAAGAAACAAAATCATATGAAAAATATATTTTGGGTACTTACCGTGCCATGCCAGCAAAATCATGGGGAATGAAATTGGTCGGGAAAAACGACTTATTATGGGACTACTGGATTGGTTTTTATTCAAAATTTGATGGTAGTCATTACCCTACTCGAAACAATAGCTCACAGGGTATTAGAATGACTCCGATTTGATTCAACGCGTATGAACCCCGCTTGCATGCAAAACAAAAATAACTAAATGATAAATACAAGATTCACTTATATCACTTATATCATTATAAGAAATAAAAAACGGTGCGATCATGGGAGACCCTGTAAATTGACACCTGAAATACAACCGAGAATCGGTAATATTGCGCTCGTATTGACTTATAGCTTGGCTTCTTCGGCAGCCGGTAACATAGAAAAATTAAATCAATGGTTGCAAAGGAGGCAGACAAAGAACACTACAAAAAATTATATTATGTAATACAACTAACACTACTTTGGTGACAGACAAATAATTTTCCCAGAATGAGGTGAATACTGTTGAAGTGTGCATCGTCAGCAGTATCATCCATCTGTAATTCATTCGGAAGCCAGATTCCTATAATAGTCCATTTGGTTAAAATTCAAACCCATACCCCTGTTCCCATCCCCATTGATATTTCCATTGATAGCGTTATGGATTCAATTGGAGATATTAGTATCATAGTTGGTAGTCGTGATAAGCATATTTAACAATAATACTTGGTGATATTTTTGGTAAATAAAAAACTCAAAATTTTTGGAATAACAACATTAGCTCTTTTGCTGCTAGTAGGCATCGTATCTGCATCGCAGGAATCCCATGCTCTCGTCATAAAAGGAGTGGATCAAAATAATGCCAAAAAATATGATGATGCTATATCAAATTTTAATAAAGCAATTGGCTTAGATCCACAAGATTCAGCTGCATGGTTTTATAAAGGCGCTGTGTTAGCTCAAGAATCCAAAATAAAAGAAGCTGATGCAGCAATTGACCATGCCCTGTCATTAAACCCTGATAATTCAAGTTACAACGTCGCGAAAGGCTTAGTGTTGGCTATGCAAGGTAAAAATGATGAAGCCGAAAATTATGTAGATAAAGGCTTAGTACTTAATTCAAACAGTTCCGTGGGTTGGGGTGCAAAGGGGGACATTGCCGAAGCTAAAGGCGATAAGGCTGGAGCAATCGTTGATTTTTATAAAGCAATAAAACTTAATCCAGGCAACAAAGTATCATTGAACGAATTACAAAAATTAGAGCATACATGATAAAATGATTGAACAGCGGTATAGTTTTGGTCCAAAAACTTGAGTTATCTTAACCCTAAGATGGTTAGGTTTGTATGAAAACTTCTACATCAGCAAAACGATAAATTTATTTTTTGTAATAAAAGAAAAAGGACATAGAGTCAATTCTCTATTTTATGGAACTTCAAATAAGGGGCATCAAATCTCTAGTTTGATCTAATTAATTCCTACTAACTTACAAAAGGTAAGCTTTAATGCTATTAGGTCCGACTTTAGAATAGAAAGCCGAGTCTTTATATATATCTAATCTTGAAAAGTGGCTTGAAAGTACGCTCAGTTTCATCTTTTGAAATTCTCCTGGGCCCATAGACTTCGGGCTCTTTATCGGAGAAACTCAGCATGAAATATTTGCCACCTTGTTTTAGCACTCTATATATCTGCCGTGCAAAAACGGGCCTTTCCTCACCCGTCATCACATGAAACAAACCAGAATCAATATGGTATCGAATTCAGTTTCTATGAAAAGTCGGTCCATTGTAATACATTTCCGACGACAAAATTTACCTTAACATTAAGTTTTATAGCTTTTGCTTTTGCATCCGTGATAGCATTTTCAACAAGGTCTATACCTGTAACATCACACCCATTCATGGCTGACATTATTGCATTATCACCCCGGCCACATCCAATATCCAGAGCTCTTCCAGGCGTGATTTCTCCATCCTTTATAAGAGCTTCGAAAACTGACTGGGATGACCAATATCCCATGGTGGTATACCCTTGTATGCTTCATTCCAGTCCAAGATAATCCTCTCACGACCCAAAATTCAGTTACCATTTTGATTACAGATAATATTTTACTAATTGATCATCGTGTGCTTTTAACTTTCTCTAAATAAAATTATATGAGTAACTATAGCAGAGTTTTCTTAAGATAAAAGATTATATTATTCTTTTCTGCGTTTTTAATTCATTGCAGAACCGTGTCCTAAAAGTTTCGTAAAAATTACTGTTTTCCACTTTTTCTCCCATCATAAAATTAGATTTCGTGTTTATGAAGATGCAGAGATTTTGCTATAAAACCTATGCATAATTAAAGCTGTCTATATTAAAGCTTAGACGATGATTGAAAATGTTGGGGTTGTTGTAGGATTCTGTAGTATGTTGATTCATTTCATCCACAACAATAGCCGTCATAGCCGCCCCAGCAGCCACATACTCAGTAGCCACTCCAACCGCCATAGCCGCCACAGCCAGGCCAGACCCATATGTCAGAACCGCCAGAGCCTGGATAGCCCCAGCCCCAGCCACCAGAGCCGTCACAGCCAGGCCAGCCCCAGCCGCCATAGCCCCAGCCGCCATAGCTCCAGCCACCCCAGCCACCATGACCGCCACGGTCACCATGTGCACTAGCTGCTGCAGCTGTCAACGATACTACAAAAAGGACTGCCAGCAAAACTGCGAGTACCTTTTTCATTCCAAGTTTCAACATTTGTTTACACTCCCATTTAATTTAATTTGATACACTTCTTATGTGATACAACGATGATACATATTCTAGGGATACACTTTTTAAACTGTTACTTTTTCAATACATTTCCAATCGGCAGATATACTGTGTAAATATTATTTAACTAACTAGTATTTCACAAACCGGTTCACAAACTAGTATTATAATCAGCTAGCGCACTTTTGTTCTAAAAGACCTATATGCTGCTAAATAATAAAATCAGCCTATTTGTCGATAGAAGTGATTTTCAGTTATATTATTAGAATATTAATATCAAAGTATATAATGTATAAAGAAAGCATAATTATTGATACATATTACTAATTAAATATAGGCATAAATGATTAATGTAAATTAACAACTGTCAACAATCGATAGATAATTTCTGTAAACCTATAAAGTTCGCCCTAAAATTATAAAAGTAGATACATGACTTCTGAAAAATCAGTGGTCTAGAAACTTGTAACGATTAACCATGTAGAATATTTAGTAATTATTTTATAAAAGTAATATAGTGAACTTCGGTGACTACATGGATAGTCTGCTCTGTAATTGACACAGCAATGAATACAAATGTATCCACGGTAAAAGTGAACGGTGAACTTGGGGGAGTTGCAATCACTCAAGATGGAGAAAATGTATATTTAGTGAACAGTGGAGAACCACGGGATATAATAGCTTGGAGAAAGTTACTATGCTCCAAGTACTGCCTCTGTAATTAACAAGACCACAAACAAGGTTACGACGAATGTAACTGTAAGTTCCTATCCCTTTGCTTTCGGACAGTTTATAGCTGATAATATTCAAAAAGCTAAATTGAACGATTCCAAAGCTAAAGCTTCTTTGAGTAAACGAAACAAAAAAAACACCCCAAACACCATCAAACGGAAAAAAACTTACCAAGTGTAAAGTAGATAAAGATAGTTGGATTTCTATTTCCATTAAATGGAAGTAGTGACGGCAACGACAAGTTTAGAGCCTGGTATCCAAAGATAATGATTTCCAAACTAAATATGAGTTCAGTCGTGGTCAATCTTAAATAGACGATATGGAAATTTTGAATGACTCTGACGATTCGCAGAGAACTAAATCAAAAAACCGCATGTATGCTATATGTGAGAATGTGTCAGAATTAATCGGTGAAGTAGATTTCATGTTATCAAAAAAGTAGAATTCACATTATAAAAAATTATTAAATTTATATGTACCATGCATATTAATATGAATATTTCTTTGGATTATACTTCTAGGAGAAATTTCATGCAACCGAATTTTAAAGAAACTAAGCAATTCAGCATAAACTATGATGAGCTTTTTATGGCATCTCTAGAAGCAATTAAAGCCTTTGAACTTGAGCGAATTGCATACGATGAAGAATCTGGATCTATTACAGCCAAGACATCTAGTAGCTTAGAATCACTTGGTGAAGATATCCAGACTCAGGTTAATCGCGATGGTAATATCTATGCCCGAAGTGAAAGTGCATGCGCATTTATTGACTGGAATAAAAACGAGACGAATATAACAAAATTCTGGGAAAACTTCTACGCTATATTAGAAGAGGCTGAAGAAAATACCTCTATTAGCTCTGTTGATGACGAATTAAGTTACTAAATCAAAACAGCTAACAGTTATAAACATATTACCATTACGGGAATCAAACTTTATTATTAGTAGAAATTCATAATTCAAGGCCCAAGATTTTAGTATTTTTTTAATTAGATAAAAATATAAATTTAAAAGTATTTAAAAATTGGTACTTTTTTACCAAACCTATACTTTATTTGCAAGTTCCCCAGGTTCAACTGCGCCCGCTACGGCAGCTACCCCTACAACGTAAACGCCTTGAAGAAGAGCATCGATTGTGGAAACCTGATAAAAAGCATTACTTCATGAAATTGAAGCCAAAGTTGAATTCGCGTTACTATTAATTTCTCTTGATAGCTGATTAGGGGTTTCCATGCATTAGGAAATAAGAAACAATGCTGAAATCGCAAAATAAACTAAGTGCCCTTGATTTTCATTTATGTTCCTTGCAGATTTTGATAATAATCAATGGCCATGCAATCGGAAATACAATATAATGCCCATTATTAGGAAATATATTTGTCATTATTTATCACAAATCATAGGTTTATCAGGTTTTTTCCTATTCCTTTATTATATATTTTCTTATACAATTAACTTCCTTAAAATAATGGTATTTTTTCTCTCACGGATAGAATAGGAAAAAACCTGATAAACCTGTGATCTTTAGACAGTTGTATCTTCTTTTGATTAATTTAGGTGATCCGGCTGCTCTTAAATGTCAAAAAAGTTGATCTTATGAGCTGCAGATGAAGGGTATGTCTCCAGATAAATCGCATATGTTATTTAAAATACGGGGAAGTTTGTTATTTATAATCAGATTTACTTAATTATATACTTATATGGATATATTGTACTGAGTTAAACTAATTAGTATTCACATGTGTGGTTCTGATCTCGTGGTTCAAAATTATATTTCAGAAGAAGCAAATTATTTCGCTCGCGAAAAATATTCTCAATAATCGCCTTCATTAAGATTAATTGAGCAAATTTCGATGTGCTGATTTTCATTTTATCAATGCTTTGAATTAGTTTAATCTTTCTAGTGCCTATTTTAAGTCCATTTCACGAAGAGAAACAAAACAAATATTCCTACCAAGTACCCAAAAATGCAATGCCAATAATGACTCTAACTATAAAATCTACTGCTTGCTTCATCTTAATTTTGTCATCAAGCATATAAATAAAAATAACTTCCTGCTCAAAAGTCATCAATTACTTATTTTTTTTATTAATTTAAATGATCAGGTTGATCTTAGATATCAAAAAGAAAATCTGTGAGCTGCAGGGAGAAATGCCTACAGCTCGATCAAATATTTACTTGAGTATATGGGGTTATACACCATTTATAATTAAATTTAATTAATTATATACTTTTAGGAATATATTCTACGAACTTAAAGTAACTAGCATTAACATTCTGTGGTCCTGGTCGCATGATCCTTCGTTCACTGAAGCAGGAAAACCCTTTGGAGAAGCGATTCCGGCAGATACATTAAATGAGCTTGATGCAAAAAACTGCAGCTTTTTCTTGTTGATGGCGAAGCTAAAAGGTTTTTGGATTTGCTGGATGCGGAAGTTATCATTTTCATTCCTCTGAGTGAAACAGGGTAAAATGTATTTTCTAATCGGAGATAAAGGCCTTTTGAGGAACTAAAATACTTCTAGATTTAAGAGAAATTTAGAGGAAAAACTTAAACCAGGCCTCTGCGCCTTTCACTCCTGTACTCTTCAAAGAGGATATGTAGTTGGTCTTCTTTAGCTCTGCGGTTTTTTATCTCAGCTTCTTTTTCCCAGGCAGAAATTGCAGCTTTAAGGCCTTCAGGCTCTGTCATCGCAAAATCTTCAGCCCTTTCAAGTGGGATGCCCATCAAGACAGGTACACCTCCTTTAAAAAAAGTTTCATCTGCTGCATGCGAAATGTCTTCCTCGATGAGTACTGCCTTAACTTTAGATTCTACAAGAATCTGAGCTGTTGAAGCTCCGCCTCCGCTTGGATTTTCCAGGAAAACTACATCTCCTTCTTTAAGCCCATATTTTTCTTTTGTTTCAGCAATAGATTCCTTTGTAAAAGCGGTAATCACCTTTACAGGGGTACCTACGCCGCAGATTTCCATTTTCTGGATTTTGCGAAGCTTGCTGCTTCGGCGTCGGAGTTCCTTTACTGTTTTATTTTTATGACTTAGCTCTTTTTTCAGACTTTCTATAATTTCATCCCTTGTCTTGATATCTTTTGATTTACGAACTTCGCTGTAAGCCTCTTTTTTAAAACCGTTCAACTTGGACTCAAGCCTTGAAGTTTTCTTGTCTTTCACGACCAGTTCGTCCTTCAACTCCTCGATATAATTATGTAAGTTTTGAATCTGCTCCCTCTGCCTCTGGATGATCTCCCTCATTTTTAGAATGGATTCATCAACTACTCTTTCCTCTGTATTTTCCGAAATCTTCTGGACCCTTGTATTTACAAGAGCACCTGGTGCTCTGATTTTTTCAATCGCATCTTCTATCGAATCTCCCCTAATTACGTAGAGCTTTAGAAGCTCAAGATCTGAATCTATTGGGGCTTTTTTTTCAATCCGAGTAAAAATATTCTTGTAACTTCTGTAGGTGAGAAGAGCGGCAGTCAATGCATCTCTTTCATGATCATTTGAGTAACCGAAAGTCTTACCAAGCACAATTTTTTCCTCAGCAGAAACCTCAATTCCTGGGCTCACAGGAACTGCATTGAAGCTTCGTCTAATTTTTTCAACCGAGACTGGCATTGGAGTAACGTCGCTGGCAACCAAAGCAGGTTTTCCATATTCGGCAATTAGTTTGACAACTTTATCAGGAGCTATTCCCCTAAAACTTTTTAAATAGAGAAGGTCTCCATCGAGAGACAGAACAGCTATGCCAACAGTCGTTCCTGGATCTATTCCCACGATTGTGAATCTACGCCTCAGTTTCTTCTGTTTAAGGGGCACATAGCGAATTTGATCTCGTTCTACGCTTTTTACAATTACTTGAGCATCATTACTTGCCATAGAATGTATAGGTATCTCTCCGCGTTTTGCATACACAGTGAACTCAGACCTGACATAACCTCCGAACCCTTTTACATTTACAGCTTCGAATAAAATACCTTTTTCCCGCGAGAGATCTCTTAGAACATTTTCAATCTCTCTACTCCGTTGCAGTACAGCTCCATGTACTTTCCTACGGTACCTATTTTGACTCCAGCCTCCTCTTCCAAGTGAGCGTGCTCTGCTCACCTTGATTTTTGTGATATCTTCAAAGAGAGATAACTCAAATCCGACTCCAAGGTCTGCAAGGCGAGCACATGCTTCAGCCTCATCATTAGGATTTTTAGGATCAAAAGAAAGCCCGTGTTCCCGCGCAATCCTAACAAGCGATTCTTGGTGTAGCCCACCTGTTACCTGAACAAGTTTAATGCTTTCAGGCAGACGTTCCATGAGAGAAATAAGCTCGCTTCTGTCTGCAGCAAGCTCAAAAATGTTGTCAACAGCTATTATCTCTGGCTTATCTCTCTGGATCATGTTAAATATTTTTTGGCGGCTGAGCATTATTTGATGAGAAACCTTACCGTCTTTAAGAATAGCAAGTGCATATCTGGGAAGCTCCCTACCCCGAGGAGATCCTTTGGAGATATCGATTCCATATATTGTCTGTTTTTGCATGAACGACTATATTTTATTTTTGATAGAACATATATTTAACTGCTGCCATTTTTTATTTCTATAATCTATATTTATGGAAGTTCTTTCAGATTCATACTTAACAAAAAAATGGGAGATTGGATAATAGTAAATTAGATACATGAAATTTATAAGTATATTTTTAAATACTTGAATAGAATAAATCAGGCTATTATAACCTACAAAAAGTGACTTTTGGATTTTGAATTATGGTTCAGTGATGAAGCAGGTATCTTTATAGTTGGAAATTCACGAGATCATAAGGCATTGAAGCATAACAAAAAAGATAATTAATTCAAAAGTCATTGACAACTTGCACTGAATAAAATGATTCAACAACCAAACGATTCAATAATCAAATGATTCAACAATCAAGAGTTTTTCGAATAAAACTTAGAAAATTTAGTTTATACATTGACCTCGCCACAACTTTATGCGAACTTCTTGAAAAAAGGTTTTACACTTGATATGATAATACAATATATCATATATTTTCTTTGATCTTAAATGGTGTAGACAACTCAAGATCATTCAAAATGATGGTATTTAATTAATTTTTGTCACCGTTTAATGGATGGCATTCTGTTATAAAACTTCAGAAGTGGGTTGATGTTAGCTGGCCTATTTTTCTAAATAATATGCTTAGTTCATTAAATTTGGATGCGATACCTTTGTTTTTTTCGAAGCAGAATAAGGAATAAAAATGGGAAAACTCGTTATTTATCAAGGATTCTTCATCCAATCTTCAGCCTTCGATAGAAAGTTTTAGTATATTCTCTACTATCTTCGCGGTCTTTTCTTTCCCAACCTGTTTATACTATTAAGTCTTCTCATATCTATACTAAAATTATAACTTGGAATTCTAACTAGGAAGTTCTAAGGAGATTTACAATGAAAAGTTTCATCATCAAAGAGGGGCCAGAACGCGCTCCACACCGCGCACTTCTGAAAGCGACTGGTGTCACAGATGCCGAGATGAAGAAGCCGTTCATCGCAGTTGTCAATTCATGGAATGAGATCATCCCTGGCCATATTCACCTAAATAGACTTGCTGAAGCTGTGAAAGCTGGGATCAGGAACTCTGGGGGAGTTCCTTTTGAATTCCATACTATAGGTGTTTGTGACGGAATAGCGATGGGGCACGAGGGTATGAAATATTCTCTCCCTAGCAGAGAAGTTATTGAATACACAATCGAACTGATGATTAAAGCCCATCAATTTGATGGTATGGTCCTTATCCCTACCTGCGATAAGATTGTGCCAGGGCACCTTATGGCAGCAGGTAGGCTCGATATCCCCTCAGTTGTTGTAACCGGAGGACCTATGCTCCCAGGTTATGTAAATGATAAATACACGGATCTGATCTCAGTCTCCGAAGGAGTGGGGGCTCACAGAGTAGGCAAACTATCCGATACAGATCTTAAGTGGCTCGAAAATCTTTCCTGCACAGGGGCAGGATCTTGTGCAGGGATGTTTACCGCTAATACCATGGCGTGCATGACTGAAGCTCTCGGTATGAGCATTCCAGGCTGTGCAACTGCTCATGCCGTGGACGCAAAAAAGACAAGAATTGCAAAGGAATCTGGGGAACGTATTGTGGGAATGGTTCGAGAGAACCTGACTCCCAGAAAAATTGTTAATTTTAAATCATTTGAAAATGCCATCATGGTAGATATGGCTATCGGAGGAAGCACGAATACCACTCTGCACCTTCCTGCCATTGCCCATGAATTTGGGCTAAAGCTCCCTCTAGAGAAATTTGACGAACTGAGTCAAACAATCCCCAATCTGATCTCTCTTCGTCCTGGAGGCTCTAACTTCATGTTGCATTTTGATAGAGCAGGCGGGGTTCAGGCAGTGATGCAGAGACTTTTCTCTAAACTTCATATAGACCAGCTTACGATTAATGGCAAAACCATAGGGGAAAATCTTAATGAACTAATGATTGTTAACCCAATGCTTAACGAAGAGATAATTGCAACTATAGATAGACCGATTCATCCTCAGGGAGGAATTGCAATCCTTAAAGGCAGTCTTGCTCCTGATGGCTCGGTTGTTAAGCAGACAGCAGTTGACCCAAGAATGCATATTCACACAGGACCTGCCAGAGTTTACGACTGTGAGGAAGAAGCTATGAAAAGTATTCTTGGAGGCGATGTGAAGCCCGGCGATATCCTAGTCATTCGTTACGAAGGTCCAAAAGGTGGTCCTGGTATGCGTGAAATGCTTGCAGCCACATCTGCAATTGGAGGTATGGATCTGCTGGGGTCTGTGGCGCTTATAACTGATGGGCGCTTCTCTGGAGGAACCCGTGGTCCGTGTATCGGACACGTTTCCCCTGAAGCTAGTGAAGAGGGGCCAATTGCCCTGGTAAAAAACGGAGATCTGATAGAGATCAATATTCCTAAAAGGGTCCTGAACTTGAAGGTTTCCAGAGAAGAGCTTAAGAACCGGAAAGCTGTTCTTGTGCCACCAAAAAAGGAAGTTACAGGGTACCTTGCCAAGTATCAGCGTTCCGTACATTCCGCAAATACAGGAGGGATAGTGGACTGAGTACATGAAACTGAGATGCATGATTATCATGCTTTTAAATACATTTTTCAGAGGAGTTCTATCCCCTTCTTTTATACACTAAAAACGAGTACTTGTGCTAGCGAGTCCTACGATGATGTCAGTAATACTCATTATATATGCAAAGTTTAAAAACAAAACACCTGTAATTTACGAGTTTTGAACCCATATTTATCCAAATGGAAGCAAAAATTGAGAAGATGCATAATTTTGCTATAAAAAATATGTATATTTTCAACTTAAAATCCCATTACTATTTTATTACTAGTACCCTACACTCACAAACTCAAATGCATGCGATATATATACATAATGGATTTTAAACAAATAAGTTCATTGTTTTGTCTTGATATCTTATTAACTGAAAGAATGCCTATAGAAGCAGGTACACTGATATAGTTTCCTGCTCTCCTAATGTTACTTTATCCAATGAAATTACTTCAGCGATATTAAGATATGAATTGCAAATCTTCATCTTTTCTGAGTTACTTCCTGTGATACTATACCTATGGTGATGGTACAACTTTCAATGTCATTAAAAACTTGTTGCAAAGTAATGGAAACTAACAAGAAAAAAAGCATATGCGAAGTAAAAGTGTTTGATACTAAATTATTTCTTGATATTCATAGCGATGGCGAGAATTTCCTACTTTGCTTGAAGCAGGGTACGTTATCAAAATTTGGATTATAATGTTGAAAGAGGGGGGGAACAATATCTAGAACCTACTAATACGTAAATTCTATACATTTTAGGAGTATTCTTTTTTATCAGGTAGTACTGTAATTAGATTTTTAATATTAGCAATTACTGCAGCCGTTATTTCCTCCACAGCCGCCACATCCTCCGCAGAAGGGCAGTGGTGGCATTGGTGCAATTGGGTCAAGCCAACAGCCGCAGTCGTTACTTCCTCCGCATCCACAACCATTACTTCCTCCACATCCACAACCGTTACTTCCTCCACATCCACAACCATTACTTCCTCCACAGCTGCCATTGCCATGATTTGCACTCGCTGCCACTGCTGTCAATGTTACTACAAGAAAGACAGCTAGTAAAATACCAATTGTTTTTCTGATCTTGGAAAATGTTTGCTTTCTCACCGATTTTCTCTCCTAATTTTTGTTTACTCTAATACACTTTTATTTGATACAACTATTATGATACATTTTAGGGATATATTTTTCATACTGTTATTTTTCCAATACACTTTCCATCGGCAGATATACTGTGGAAATATTATTTAACTAACTAGTATTTCACAAACCAGTTCACAAACTAGTATTAGAATCTGCTAGCCCAGCTTCACTATTAGAAGGTTTATATACTAATAAGTAATGATATTAGTCCATTTGCCGATAGAAACGATTTCTAATTATATTATCAGATTATTGATACCCAAAACATATAATATATAAAGAAATCTTAATTATGAATATATATCATTAATAAAATATAAGAACAAATGATTACTATAAGTTAAGGGCTTTTAATTATTAGTAGAGAATTTCTATACACCCATAAATTTCGTCCTAAACTTATGAACGTATATAAATGACTCCTGAAAAATCAGTGGTTTATCGATATCTTCAGCTAGATATTTTCTTGCAAAATATGTACAGTATCGCAAATTTGCTATAAATGTGAAGTCAAATTTTTATTTATTTCGTTAAATTTGTTTTTCTGAGCAAGATTTTAAATTTAATAATTTCTTAATATTTGTTATTGTACAGAACTTTCGGTACCTTGTTCAAGTTGATAGTGTGTATATTTTCTGTAAATTCTGCTCTGAAACCTTTAATCTTAATTTTTGATTACTATTCCATTGCTACATTCTTGTTTCTTAGTTGAATAGCAATTTTTCATCCCAAAAGGTCGCTGCAATGGTCATTGAAATGGGATTACGTATATTATGTACTATATTGTCAAAGATATCGCTATATATTATATGTGAGAAGAATATTTATTCTATTACGTTCAATTGCACTTACTGATCCATAAATGCACTATTGCATAGATCCTAATCATAAATATTTGGATGTAGGAGTGTAATTATGTATCTAAAAACAAAAAACTGTTCAAAGATCTCTTCAATAAAAAGTGTATCTTCCCACAACTTATACGATCTATTTTTTATACGTAACTGACGGTTGTAACGCTTTAGTTATTCACTGCAGTTATCTTGTTATGGATTGAGTTCCATATTTTAGGGTATGACTATGGAGTCAGAGAGCTTCAGAATCTTAAGAATCAAGAGTTATAGCGATCTTTCAAATAAAGGCGTGGTTTAAAATTAAATCAAATTTTACAATTCTATAATGAGCAACCTTGATTTTAAATACTGTACTGTTTATGATGTTCGTTTATTCACAGTACTTTTAAAAAACACAATAATTTAACTCTATTAACATTATTTTATATAATAATAAGTAATATTATATAATAGGGCATCGAGACAAAGTCTTTTGTTTCCGCAATTAATGCTATCCCACACTGTAATCTCAAAAAAAGAAGCCGCTTACTTTTTTGAATTTTCTCATCTTTCTTGCAATTCGATAATTTTCATGTCATTTTCTGTTATTTTGGATTCATCTAGGTCATGTCCAAGAGATGTTATTACACCCGCAGTTTGTGATGGATATACTCACGAGAGACTGCGTCGACGAGTGCATATAGAGGCTTGCAGGTATACGAACCGTTTTTACCATCATTAGACATGCATTATACTTGCATTTTATAATTAAAAAATCTTCGCTTGTCGGTCATATTTTGCGATCAAAACTTTAAGTACACAGACACTCAATCTCAGCAAGTTTATAATTTTGATGAGAAATAGTGGCGGTTTACCAAAAGTTCTGTAAATTCTAACTGATTCTGCATCCCTTTGTCTTCATTTCAATGACGGAATTATCGACTTCCATGTTCCCCAGGTCTTAATGTAAAATATCTGCATCTTGTTTCTTCACCACAAAAGCAGCGTTATGGGCCGATGAATAGGCTTTCAAAACTGGTAATTCGGCAATCTCATTGTTTAGATAACTATTTTTAAGCATCTTAAATGCTTGAATTCTTTGTAGATCTTTCCTCTGATCTATCATTTTAAGCAGCCAAAAACTGTTGATATTTCCCAGATGAAACCGTTTTTAGTAGAGCTTTTTCAGATTTCGTCATTAGTTATTATAAGTTATTAATTATATTATTAGTCACAAAATACAAAATATAAATGTTAACAAAGAAATTTATATGCAATCAAAACAGAAGTATATTGCTTAATATGTTAATACTATTAGTATCAACAAATATATTTAAATGAAAACAAAAAACTATAGTATAAATTATTAAAAATTATTTGAAGTAATTACCTTTATCATCTCTCTAAATCATATAAAATAATAGTGAAAAGCCATCTTATGTCTGAAATAACTAACTATAAGATATTACTTAAAATTTAAGAAGTAAACTTTTGTTTTTGAGACGAGATTAGTTCAAAAATATAGTTGAAGTTATGAATAGAGTTAGTGAGACATTCATAAGTAAATAAAGAAGGAAATAAACATGAAAAAAAACCACACTATAAAAAATAATATGAATATAGTAAAAAGATCAATAATTTTCACTGAACTTCTGGTGGTGTTCTTGGTAATAAGTTCATCGATAGCTATGGCATATACAGGATTTTCAGAAAAAAACAAACCAATATCCGCACCTATAGATAACAAATTTATTCATGAAGATATTGTAAACCAAACTGAATTTTCTACAAAGGTTGGACTTGCACCTGAAAATCCTAAATTTACCAAATACTTAAATGACAAATCTGTCTATAAAATACCACACTCTACCCTTGGACATAAATCTGGCTTCTCACCCTCACCTGTGGACCTTAGTCATCTCAAACACACTTCAATAGCAGGCGCATATGCTTCAGCAGGCACATCTATTCCAACTTCCTATGACTTACGAACTCTGAAAAGGGTAACCCCTGTGGAAAACCAAGGTAATGCGGGTACATGCTGGACATTTGCAACATACGGATCCCTTGAATCATATTTAATGCCAGGAAAAACATGGAGTTTTTCAGAAAATAATATTAAAAACCTGATTTCTTCTGCAAATGTCCCAAACGGTTTTGATGTTGGTCCAAACGACGGGGGAAACTCTATGATGTCAACTGCCTATCTGGCACGCTGGACAGGTCCTGTGAACACCAGCGATGATCCTTATAATGATACATCGAGCTTTTCGCCCACAGAGCTTGGCCTTCCCATACATAAACATGTCCAAAACGTAACTTTTCTGCCGACCAGAAATGGCCCTACGGACAATCTGGACATAAAACAAGCAATTATTAATTATGGGGGAGTAGCTACTGACCTGTATTTTGACCCATATAATACCAATAGTAATAATTATAACCAAAACACATACAGTTATTACTATAATGGAGAGATGCAAGCTGACCATGAAGTGACCATTATGGGCTGGGATAACTCTTTTAGTAAGAACAATTTCTCCACAACTCCACCAGGTGATGGAGCATTTATCATTAAAAATAGTTGGGGTACAACTGCAGCAGATTGGGGCGATGTAAAGAATGATAATGGATATTTCTATGTTTCCTATTATGATTCTAATATAGGATATGATGAGAATGCACTCTTCATGGCCGAAACTCCTAAAGATTATACAAACATCTACCAATACGATCCACTCGGGTGGACCCAGCAAATTAACACATCTCAAACTAATCCCACAACTAGCTGGGGTGCAAATATTTTTACTGCAAAATCTAATGAAGTCCTCAAGGCAGTAAGTTTCTATACAACAGACTTAAACTGTAAATATGTAATTAACATCTACACTGATCCAAGTACAACACCCATTAATGAAGTGGGTCCTGTTCTCACTCAGAGTGGAACAATTCCAAATGCAGGCTATAATACAGTTCCACTGAATTCCGGAGTTAAGCTCAATGCCAGCCAAAAATTCTCCGTAGTACTGGAGCTTATAAATCCTGTATACAATTACCCAATTGCTGTGGAAATGCCGATCTCTGGGTACAGTAGTCAAGCAAAAGCCAATGCATCAGAAAGTTTTGTAAGTTCTGATGGAAAGACCTGGATCGATATCACAACAGAGCCAGGTTACGCAAATACAGATGTGTGCATCAAAGCATTTACTGATCCACAGGGTCCTTCCGTAAAAGATCTTCCTATAGCTAAGTTCAGTACCAACGTAACAAATGGATATGTGCCCCTTACGGTTCAATTTACAGACCTCTCGACAAATGCCACAGGACGGATGTGGAACTTTGGAGACAAAGCTAGCTCAATTCTCAAGAATCCAACGCATACTTACCGTGCAGCAGGAGTATATACAGTTAATCTGACAGTAAGCAATGCAGTCGGTACAAATTCAATACTTTCTACAATCAATGTTCTAACAAAGACTCCGAAAAAGATTTTTACAACTATCTAAAGTAACCATGGTAACTAGTGCACTTTCAGGGGGCCACCACTAACGAATATCAATTTGTGATACCAGCACTGATAGAGATAATAAGAATAATCGTTGAATCTAAGAGCAAGTGAGTATAAAATAAAACAGCATCATAGCCTTTATTTCAAGGCACACGGATAAACTCTGGATAAACTGCCTTGAATCGATGGCTATATTTCCATTTCCCACATGATACATGGACAGGTTTGAGTAGAATTGCAGGATCGATGACTATGATTGCATTCTCGCCCATCTCATGTATGCACAGTTTTCGTATTAAAATCTCTGTATTTTCCTAATTTTTACACGAAATAAGAATATGGTAATCTATTGCCCATTGAGCTTATGGAACACTTTGAACTAATTAACTTACACAACCATCGTAAATAGAAAAAATAAGGGAATAATCATTTCGTCTGCTAGTATACCTAAAATTCTGTAGGATGTACTTTATTTGATATTTTTTTCTTCCCAATGAAAAACAGAAATTGCTCAATCTGCTGGCAGAACGAGTTAAGGAGTTCGAAAAATAAGCTTTAGAGCATCTGCTTGATTATCTCACCAAATCAATAAATAATCTTTAATTGTTGTTCATTTAATGTTGATATGTTCTCTTCATATGTCATTAAAAGGGGTTAGTGATTCAATTTTCGGGTTAATGATGACATATCCTTAGGTTTTTTATGTGTTCGTCTTCTTTTTGTTGTATTTAATCTAAAATTATTAGAAAACTAACAAAAAAAAGTTTATATATTACAAACTGTGTAATGTTATTATGCTAGTTTAGACCCTAAGTATCTATAGAATATATTTCAAAAAAATATGGAGCTTATATTAATGATAAAACATACATTTGAAAGAAAAAAAAATACACTAGCTATTTTGATAGTATTTTTTGTAACAATTTCATTGACAGCTACTGCAGTAAGCGCAACATATGAAATCCAACACCCACATCAAAGCGGACATCACCCAGGCAGACACCATTTCCCCCACTGGCATGACCATCACAATCACCACCACCATGACCACTACTACAATGGTATTTACTACTCGGACTATGAGTGGGCATATAACCCTGTTACTCTAGGGTGGGACTGGACCTACATACCCGTTGTAGAAGAAGTACAACCTGTCGTAGAAGAAGTACAACCCATCGTAGAACAACCAATTGTAGCAACACCCACCATAGCAAGACCCGCCATAGGAACATCCGGGTTAGTGACACCCACAACATCTGGTTTAATAACCGATGCGACATATGGACCATCTGGCACAACCGCTGGAACAAATAACGAACATAAACTTTCGGACCACGCACATTTGGGTGACAATGACCATGACGATCATAACGATCATCACGACCATCACCATGAAGATGACTGTTGGGCGTGGAGTCCTACCAAAGAACAATGGGTATATATCTGTTAATGGTAATGATGACAAAAACTGCATAAATTAAAAAATGTAACTAAAATGTAGATGAGGGTCTTACTGCTTATGTATTCTAACCGAATTGTTCAAAAAAATCACGATAGATACTTCATAACAGTAAGATCTTGAACTTTAGTATTTTTACTCTGTAGTGTACTAAAGTTATGTAAACTTAGATTGACTGTATACCCTTTAGTTTACTACAAAATCGGATTCATTTTTTTGCTTTTTCATGCACAGCTTTTGTGCTAAAATCTCTTCATTTCCTAAGTTCCACAAGAAATAAGAAAACATTGCTGATATATTACCCATGGAGCTTATGGGACTTCTAGAACATTTGGAGCTCCTGGAACATTTGGAACTAATTAACCAAAATAACAAGTTTAAATAGAAACATCAGGGAAACAAATATTAACAAAGTACTCCAAACAAAACTAAAAACATAAATAGCGGTTTTCAAAAAGTCATTTTTTGATATCACAGTCTCACTTAATACATTTCTAGCAAATTTTTCCATTTAATATAGAAATATACTTTAAACTAGTGGATTTAGGTGTTAACTTTCCTACATATTCTATTTTATTAATCCAATTATGTTAAAATAAAGAAACATCAACCAAGGATTAGTATTCAGAAAGAAAGGTCTTTTCCTTTTTACTGATAGTATAGTTAAGTTTTGTTTCTATATTAGTAGATATATTTATTAAAAGGGATAAAAAATCGATCAAAAGGAGTTCAGACAAATGAAAAAGACACTTAGTGTCTTGCTAGTAATCTGTTTTTAATGTCCGTGACAGCTGCAGCAGTAAGCGCCGAACCAGATCACGACCATGATCATGGGAGCCATGAATATTGGTGGAATCACCATGGGAACCACGACAATCATGGAAGCCATGAACATTGGTGGAATCGCCATGGGGGCCATAAACAGAAAGATGGAGACAACGGCCACCATTGAAACCACGATCATTGATCACTATCATCACAATGACTGTTAGATATGGAACCTTTGCCATATCATTTTTTTCACTGCAAAAAAGCAGAATGCAGAGTCAACAGTTATACTAACAAGTTTATGTTTTTATCGTTTCATTGATGCACAGTTTTTATCTTAAAATCTATACATTCCCTAGTTCCATTCGAAATAAGAACTGATTACTGCTCTAGAACTCCTGGATCTTTTGGGACCCATAGAGCATATGGAGCTCACGTAACACTTGGAATAATTGGCCTAAACAACCATCATAAATAGAAAAATAAGGGAAAGATAATTATATAGTTCTGGCAGTGTACTAAAAGTTCTGTAAAATGTGGTTTATTCTGTATCTTTTTTATTTCCAATGAAAAATAGGAATCTCAGTCTGCTGGCATACGAGTTAAACTGTTCGGGGAAAAGAAGTCTTAAAGTATCGTGTTAATTATCTCAATAACTACACAAACAATATTTTATTGTTGTTGACCTCATTTTGATAGATGTAGTCTCCATGTATAATTTATAAGGATTGGTCACCTAATTTCCAGGGCAATAATGACATTCTTTAAGGTAATATATATTGCCCTATTTAATTTTGAGTCTTCTGCAGCACTTATTAGTTTATCTGTCATTGAAATTAATGGAAAGTCAATCTTTTTACTGACAAACCTTCTGTTTTTATGTTCCCATTGATGTGAAGTTTTAATGTAAAACATGCATATTCTAAACATAAACTTTCCATTACTAGTTTTATTCACTAGCACCCTTACTCATAGACAGAAAAGTACATATAAATGCATACATATTCAATTTTTAGTGAATAATTTTTTCCCAGTCAAATTTGTTTTTGTGTTTATAACCAGATACTAAATGGTGTCTCATTTTCACAATTTAATTGTCAACTTTCACGATCGCTGACGACACAACTGTTTATTTTTACCTAGCTTCCTCAGCTAGGAAAAGCTTCGGAAGGTATGCTGTGGCCTCGTTCCAGTAGCATCCATAAGGTCCGCAGACTACTTCGCTATCTCAGCTATCGCCATACGGAGCAGGGGGATAATATCCAACAGGTCCTACCATAGAACTAGTATTTAAGTTCTGTTCACTCGCTTATACAGCTATCAATGACACTATTAAAAAGACTACTATCAGAATGCCAAGTATTTTTATTCGATCATATTTTTGTGTCTCCATATTTGTATACACTCCTTAATTGTTTTAATTTTACATTATTTTTTAAGGGTGTTATTTTCCCATTTACTTCCAATCGGCAAATCACTGGCAAATAGTCCATAATTATAAATAGTCTAATTTAAAAAAATAAATTTGTACAAGTAGGTATATACGTATCCTCCACTTTTTGAGATGTAGCTTAATTATATATTTACTCATTAGGTCATATTTACTTAGTAATTTTTAATATATAATGAATATTAACTCCGAAACTAAAATAAATTGAAAGAATTGTTGACTTATACGAAGGTAAGTAACACGAGTCCTAAGCTTAATAACATAAAATATGAAGAAATTAAATAAAAGTGTTAAATAAGATGATGTATATATTCAAATGTTTATCAAAAAGATATCGAAAAATGAGAAAATCTGAAATCATTCATCAAAACTGTGGCAGTGGAATTCCTTATTTATAAGGGCAGGCAGGTATAAGTTGCAGGTTTCTAAAACAAAATACCAAGTTTTATGGAAGGGTTTTATCACTCCGTCCTTCCAATCTACTCTTTTTCAAAGTGGTGCAATATCAAGCCTACTCTCTTATGATATATCCGATATTTGTGCATGCAGCAAATCCATAAACTAAATCAAATAATTGAGCCCTTTAAACTCAAAAATTCTTATATAAATCCAAAAAAAAATTAAATTTGGATCTTCATAATCAAAAAAGCGATTGCTTTTTAGTTTTTAGCTGCTTTCTTTCCAATGAAATACAAGAGACCGCCACTAACCATTATACCGATTAATGCAGACAGAATGTATCCTGCAGAAGATACGAGCTTCGAATCCTGGAAAGAAGAGCCATTGGGGATTTTATAATCCTGCATTGGTGCATGCCATAAATCAGAGAGCCCTTCCAATCCATGTGGCACAAATCCAATTCTCTCCTTAAGTTCATCTGGTGCCCATTCACCATATGCAGTCCCTGCTGCAAGCAGACCTAAAGGCGCAAAAATGATCAATAATATCAGGCCAATAGATAAGTTTCTAAGCATCTTATCCACATTCTCACCTCAGATTGTAACTCCATTCATTAATTCGGTTCTGTTGATTTCCACTTCAGATTTCTCTCCATAAAATACAGATGTATCTGTCTGGATATAAGCAAAAATAATTCCAGTAATCAGTGCTTCAAGAATGCTAAATGCTAAAGCGTGTTCAAATACCATGGCAGGAGTAGTTACACTCAATGGATATGGCATATAAAGTGGGACTCCTTCAGCAGTGTGCTCCAAAATTGGCTGTATCCCTAATTCAAAACCCGTACATAACGCTGCCATTGTCAAAGAAATCCAGCCAGCAATGACCGCAGCAATGACTCTTGTAGGAGATGTAATAGCTGAATTTCCGCTAATAAGCTTATAGGCGTAGTAAGCGACAAATGGTACTGCCACTCCCATATTGAAGCAGTTAGTGGCTATGGCTGTTATTCCACCATCACCAAAAATCCTTGCCTGCAATACCAAAGTTACAGACATGGCTTAATTGCTGCCCAGGGGCCGATGATTATGGCGATAATTCCAGCTCCCACGGCATGGCCTGAGCTGCCACCTGGAACAGGTATATTGAACATCATTATTACAAAAGAAAACGCAGCTGATAGTGCTAGCAATGGTACCTGTTTGGACCTGAGCTCCGTGATCAGCTTCTGTCCTGCATAATACCATATCGGGATCATGATGATCCAAAAAGTAATATATGTATGCGGCCCTAAATATCCATCTGGAATGTGCATTTATTCTCGTCCCCTAACTAATTTCCTATAGTTCTAAGCTGAGATATTTATTCTGACTGGGTATTAGTTCAACTTTGTAAATGATAGAATGTTCTTATAAATCCAGATTGTTGAGTATTACATATGTATAAATTTATATTACTTTTTTGGATGAATTTTAATTTTATTCATAACTAACGATTTATTTCTATCTTATATAGGTCCAAGAGAAGCATTACATCTTAGTCAATATCTAATAATAAATAGTATATTTTTTAACTTTAATGATATAAAATGCTATTAAATTAAAGAAAAGTACTAAATACAGGTAAATCATACAGCCTTATGATAATTTAAATAAACTTCCGATCTCAACAAATTGTTCTATAGCCGGATACAGAGAAAAAAATAGTTTTGAAAGCTATTTCGGTACTCAAAGAGATAATAAGCTGCAAATTGACAAAAAAATTTAAAAAAGTAATATTTCCCAAGTGACATATAAGAAAGAATTTTAAAAAAGATTCACTACCGAGCAGAGAACCATTGAAACTTATGGAACTACCGGAACTTATGTAATTTTTATAACACATCTAATTAATTAACCTGTATCACGATCATCATTGAAATCACGCTTCCTACAAAGATACCTGATCCTAAGCTAAAAAGGACCTATAAAATCATGTATCTGGAAGCCTAGAAAGGCTTTAGTGATCCTGCATCAAGTTATAGATATAGCAAGGTATATGTAATTCCTAATCAAAATAAATGAACAAATGCTAAAAAGCAATACATCCAATGAAAAACCTGATACTTTAACAGCTGCATTATACATCCTAAGTCTTGTACTGTGCGGATACATTATTATAAGAGTAATTATATCATTTGGATCAATTCTAAACATATAAAAATTATTTGTGGGACTTGATTTTAAATTTACAGCAAATTCGCGACGCTGCCAGATTTTTTTAGTCTCTGTTTTCTTTAAGAATAGATAGTCATTATTTTATTAGATTTTCATCGTAATTCATACATAGTTTTTGTTATAAAACATAGGCATCCGTGTAACCGCAAAATCTTATTTTGTACATCAAGTGCTTATTTTCACCGTAAAAAATATTTATTTAAATTTTACAGTGAAATGGACTCATTATCCAAAATTAGTTCATTTTTCAGTTGCTCTGGCACGCTCATCTGCGGTCATATTAGCAAGGCGCTCAACTTCCTTTATATCGAGACTGAGACCCTTCGCTACCTGGCTTCCATAGTTTGGATCAGCTTTGAAGAAAGAGCTGTCTGCCTGAGCTGTATACGTTTCTGGGAAGATGAAATACGGGATACAATATTCCTACCAAGTTCTCACGGTCCTGATCTGCCATGATATCACGGTACAGATTGTCTGGCTGTACAAAGTCATCGTTAGGGTATATATAAGGCGTACGAGCTGAGAGTCCCGATACTTCAAATTGGGTTCCAGAAAAACAGGATATGTGGCAGGACCACCAAAATAATTTTCATTACAATTTTTTGTATGAGTAATTACGTTCTCACCTGAGAGATTGGAGAATTCTTAACCGCCTTTGATATAGTCTAACAAGGGAAAGCTTAGTAAATCCTACTGATATCACTCTCATTGGGATTTACTAGGCCGTCTAAACTACAACTTTTTTGTACTTATGCACGCTCTACATCCAAAGATTCTCTCTGAGATGATATGTTAAGCATATCAGCAGGAATCATTATCTGATAATCAGACACGTTTTGTAAATCTGTTGGCTTAATCTCAATTTGAGTATATGTTCCCACGTTTTTTGCGTTTATTTTTGGTGTGTGACCTATTTTATAGCCCCAAACTTCGTTGATTTCTCTTTTAACTCCATGGCTTTTTGGCGAGTCGCCTTGTGATAGCATCCACTGTTTTGGGGTATACAGATATTGTGTATTTTTGATTGTCATAAGTGGTGCACGGGAAGTTGTGAACTCTCCAACTTTCCATACACCATTTTTCTCAGTTGCTTGAGTGTAAAACACAGTCCAAGCTCCTAGAGTATCTTGCGCAGGGATCCAGAGTTTCAAAAGCTTTCCATCATCGCTAAATATACCTGCACTACGATATAAGAGAGCATCTTCATGTGTTGGACATGATGAATCCTTTAGTTTTAGAAGTGGTGAGCTTTGAACTGTGAAATTATCTGTGTAATTGTTTGCAGTTGCAATATGTAGATTGCCAGTGAATCCTTCGTTACTATACATTGTAATCAATGCATATATTGTTGATTTACCTGGATAACTCATCACGTTAATATGCCAGGGATAATAGGGGCTTGATTGACCAACTGCTTTTTTATTACCAAAATGTACACCATCAGTAGCTGTGTATCTATAGATTATATGTGGATTAGGATCGATATCAACGATCCACATGTAATATGTTTTTGTGGCTCTATCATAGAGAACGGCTGGTGATACACCATGAGCTGTGACATTTGTTTCTGGTGAAACAGTAATACCATCATATGTTTTTACTTTTGGGTCTTCTATGGTTACATTACCGCAGACATCCCCAATTACATAGTAGAGCATAAATTTTCCAGTATCAGGATTGTATATGAGATGAGAATCAGAACCATAAGGATCGGAACCATGGGGATCAGAACCATAAGGATCAGAACCATAAGCATTTGAGCTATATTCCGATTTTATTGGCGTTCCTATAGGATTTTTCACTCCAGGCGGTACATGCCAAACTAGTCCGTCATCAGAATCATACAAACATGCATTTTCATATGTACCGTTCGAGTATGCATATGGTGTGACAAACATCCACCATTTGTGACCAAATACACTAGTCTCATTGAAATAGATAGATGGGTGATTGAACTGGTTATACCCGTATGGATCCGGTATAGATAAGGGTAGACGATTTTGAGTTACATTTAGCATATACATATTTGCATTACCAGAAGCATCATAACCGTATGTCACTGTGTGTGGAATACCTTCTTCTATATAATCACTTAATCTGATTCCTGGAGTGGGTGTACTAACATCCGAACTGTTTGAGTTTGCCCAAATCATTGCATCATATATTCCCTGGCTTTGGAATGATCCACCACCATTAGTGAACCTTGTATGCCACCAATCTGTTCCCCTAATCCCACCGACAAGGGCTCCGGACCCAAAAGAAGCATCAGAAAATGTACCCACGTCATGAGTACCCCCTGCTAATGTTTCATTGACCGCCAATTCAATGCCATTTGTGAACGGTTTGTTCAGCACAACATTCGCAGAAGATGTTTTACCCGAGCCTGACAACATCAAATGTCCATTCTGTATTTCTACTGTTGCGTTATTGCTTCCTTCTTTGTAAGCTGTCCACTTTGATGCATTTAAGCTGCCTGAGCTGAAATTATCGTATGCCCACATGACTTCTTCCCCGTTGGGCGAGTAGCCAGGTTTATTGTACACCTTAAAATGTTGTGTGCTGCCATTCATGTTGACTTTGAGCCACAAATTATGGTGGGGGTCGATGTAATATGGCTGTGCCGCAGATTTTACAGTCTGAGTTGCTGCAAGTGCAGTCGTTGACAACAAAATCATACTAATTAATAGAAGGATATTTTTATATTTCATTTCCATAATATTCCCATCTTTTAGGTATTATTGTGATAGTTTTACTGAATGATAGGCTAAGTGCCAAAATACACGGGTTTTTAAGAGCGTACTATTCAATAAATTATAAACATGGGTATAATAAATAGTATGTTTATTGATATATACTTAAGCATATTTAAATAAAGTTAATCATATTAAAAAATAACATGCAGATCTTTACAAAATAAATATGATGGGACTTACGCAATTGGAAAGAAAAACTCTAAAAATTATAGAACTATGCAATTGACTGCAAACCAGGCAACTGCTTAAGCTCGATATCAAGAAGTCTGTATCAGGAAAGATTTGTTGTGCTGGAATAAAATATATTAATTAGCTGGATTCAACAGAATCTTATCCCATTTTCACCGTGTCTATGTAACATTATATGTGGCCGTGTCAATCACAGAAACCGTTCCATCTCCATTCGCCATATCTACACTTGTTCCATCCTTGCTGACTGAAACTGCAGAAGGCTGGTTTCCGACAGGCACAGAGTGGCTAGAACCGTATTTGTTGCCGAGTTAATTACAGAGACAGTGTTATCATCAGAGTTCGCTAAGTATACTGTTGTCCCATACGGGCTGATTGGAACTCCGACAGGATTTTTTCCTACTAGCACAGTGGCTGTAACAGTATTGTTTGTTGCTATGTTAATTACTGAGGCAGTGCTATCACCAGCGTTAGCCACATATATATACTTTAATAGAATTTTTTCTTTAATATACATTCATTCAGAAAGCCTATAAAGGCATACAAAGATTATATATAAATCTACATAATCAAACTAATAAACTACATGTAACCACACAAAATAAGTCCATGAGCTTCTATTTTTAAATAGTTATTTTTTTGTAGAGTAATAATTCTATTCGTATAGAATTTTTCAAATCTAAGTCTCTCTACTTTGCTCATACCAAAACGATCTATGACACTGAATAAATATTGACCTTTGTGGGTATGTAACTCTCCGATAGTATGGGAATATTTTGATTGTTTCTTTTTGCTCCATTCCTATACTCCAACTAAATTTTTTTAATTGAATATACCAAAATTAGCTTTTATATAAATAGATCATATTTTATTTCGTTTGTTGCGAAGTCAATAAGTGGTCTAGTCCCTTCTTATCGCATACTTTCGTAATCTTATCCATCAATGATATGCCAAGTATTATCAGGAAATAAATGGATTTAAGAACTCAAAAGTACTGTTGAAAGAATATATCAAAAACGAGAGACTAATTTGAATCTCTTTTATTGGGATTCAAAGCTTAAATTAATTATATTGATCTTCTAAACAGTGCCAATTTACCGTTTTCGTCAAAATTAATTCTCGAATAAATACGAATTTTCGATAAAAATTGACAAACAAATCCCAAAATTAATTTTATTTAGCCAGTAAAAATGCCAAATAATACCGAATTAAATAGATTAATTCTAATAAAAAGGTTATAGTAGCGAAAAATCATCAGATAAATTATTGTGCCAACAAATGAAGTAAATGGAAGGGTAAAGAGTGGAGAAGAAAGTTCAGCGAATTGCTTAACTTGTATGCATCAAACTCTCTATAAGGTCATCCATCATTACAGGGTTGATATTTTCATGCATTGAAGCAGATGCCATTGCTACACTAAGGCGAAATAAAAGAGATTGGCGATGAAATTTAGAAGTATTCTGGAAATAACATCACCCAGATAATAGGATAAGACCATTGATTATGTTACACTTATTACATCATTGCGTTTAGGAACTTAGTCAAGAAATAAACAAAAATATATAATACATCGGGCTTTGATCTATATCTATAGAGGCTTAATCTAAATTAATAGTCACTGTAAAAGCTTATAATTTTAAATGAGTTATTTTTTATAATTTTTACGCTTTGTTTATCGAAATCCTATATGATGACTGAATGGAATATTATTGACATAGCTTCAATTGTTACCTGAAGAATATGTCAATGTTGTTGCTAATGGTGATGTTCCTTAACTAGTTGATGCTGTTTATGAAAATATAGCTACTCCTGCAAAATTTGGACTTGTAGTTGGAGCTGCAGGTGCAGGTGCTGAAGCTGGCATCGTGTATGGCATTTCTACGTATGATGGGCAACTCCAATTACCGTTTATCCATACACATCCAGTACCATAGCCCCAGTAGGGATAACCTCCCCAACCCCAGCCGCCACCGAAGCCTCCGTGACCTCCACCATGTGCACTAGCTGCCACTGCTGTCACAGGTACAATAAAAAGTACTGTCAGCAAAATAGCAAGTACCTTTTTCATTTTACTATATGATTGTTTCAACATTTATTTCATTCCTTTATACTTTGTTCAAATTAATGGCATGTTAAAATATAGAAAATTTTAACAAACTTCTGATTTCAACAAATTGCTTGTACAACCGGTAATGTACAGGATACATAATGATATTTAATACTTTCTATTTACATGCAAACTATACAACTATATTTAGATTTGCGGTATCTGAAACTAGGCATTGTAACCAATAACTTATGATGCAAAATCAAGTATGAGGAATGTCACAGTTAAAATTTGAATCTTGGGGAGTTGTATGTCTAAGCTATTGGTTTTATATTTCAAGTGAGTATAATCTCAAATGGATTTGTTAATTTCAAAATTTAAATGTATAAGAAACATGGTGTAACAACCTGAAATTATTTAGGATAGCCTTGAAGACACAATTGAAATCTTATCTCCTCAGAAGCTGATATACCAGAGTGAGACTCAAATCTACAATTACTGGACAATACCCCCTTTAATTCAAACCTCTGAAGAGATCCAAGAAGAGTTTAGTACCCACATGTTTCTCAAAGCCGTCATCGCATTCAATAGTGGGATCTGTACTAGCTACGATAGGCACTACTTGCCACATAGGCAAGCTAATCGTATACCTAAAATGACATAATCGGGAAATAGGTACTCACAATGACAAAAGTTGAGATCAGGTACCAAAACGCATCCAGATTTGAACTCATTACCGGGTCAAATAGCACCAAAAATCTTCATCTATACCACAAATTAGGATATAAGGAGTTCAGGAGAGATTTATTGAGTAGCAAACTTGAACTTATATACCTAGAAAAAATTGTGATTAACTAGCAGGTATAGATATAATCAATCGTCATGGCAATTTTTCAGCACTTCGCTAATCATTGGTTTGCCTTAGTGATACTTATCCTTTCTGTTTGAAAATTTTGTGTAATTTTCGATTGATGGACAATTACATAGATTCGAAGCTAGCTAAAAAATTTTAATCCCCAAATGGCCTTATCTGACTATATTTTCATAATTCATACTTTTTTTTGTATCGTCAATGAATAAGGTAAAAATAGAGTCAAGAGTCAATGAATAAGGTTAAAAAATTGATATTTGAATGCATAGATTTTGCCATAAAACCTATGCATAATAAAAGCTGTCTATATTCAAAGCTTAGACGATGATTGGAAATGTTGGGGTTGTTGTAGGATTCTGTAGTATGCTGATTCATTTAATCCACAACTACAGCCGTCATAGCCACCCCAGCTGCCACATACTCAGCAGCCGCCCCAACCGCCATATCCGGCCCAGCCGCCCGGTCCCAGGCCACAGCCACCGCAGTCGCCATATCCGGCCCAGCCGCCCGGTCCCAGGCCACAGCCACCGCAGTCGCCATATCCGGCCCAGCCGCCCGGTCCCAGGCCACAGCCGACATAGCCCCAGCCTCCGCAACCGCCAAATCCTCCGCAGCCGCCAAATCCAAAGCCGTCCCCATGATCGAAACCGTGTCCACGGCCACCACGGCCATCATGTGCACTAGCTGCCGATGCAGTCAGCGATACTACAAAAAGAACTGACAGCAAAACTGTAAGTACCTTTTTCATTCCAAGTTTCAACATTTGTTTACACTCCCATTTAATTTAATTTGATACACTTTTATGTGATACAACTATGATACATATTTTAGGGATATATTTTTTAAACTGTTACTTTTTCAATACATTTCCAATCGGCAGGCATAATGTGAAAATATTATTTAACTAACTAGTATTTCACAAACCGGTTCACAAACTAGTATTGTAATCAACTAGTTAAGCTTCATTTCTAAAAGACTTGTATACTACTAAGTAATGAAATTAGTTTATTTGCCGATAGAAATAATTTTAAATTATATTATCAGATTATTAATATCCAAACTATATAATTTATATAGAAAGTATACATATGGATATATATTACTAACTAGATATATGAATAAATGGTTACCATAGATGCATATATTTTAATAATTTATAGTGAGTTACTATAAACCTATAAATTTTGTCCTAAACTTATGAAAATATAGACATGACCCTTGAAAAATTAGTGGTTTAGAAGCATGTAAAGATGAACCATGGTAAAATTTTGATAATTATTTGCAAAAGTAACATAGCGAAAATAGAAATATAAAGATAGAATAATCCTATACATTAAAGATAATAAATATGTTAAGAACTTAGTGTAACTTGCGTTCTCATCTGCTAGCAACAATCTATCCCAAAAAACCCACCTATCCAATACTTCACAAAAATTTGCCCCATAGAATAAAGAGATAAAATCATAAAATACAAACTAGTGGTTCCAATATCAAATCTCTTCTATGTCGGATTGTACATTCTGAACTTCAATAAGTTTTCAGATGAGAACGTAACTACCCTTGTAAAAGCTCCCAGCAACCTATAATTTTTGCTATTAAACTGCTTTTTTTGGATTAATTGCTTATATAGATTCTTTTCATTCTCTAAAATGAGTGCTGATTTCTAGATATGTATAAAAATTTATTTTAAAATCTTGCCAATTATGGGTATAACTTGACAAATAAATCTCAAACTTGACTAGAATCATTCTTTTAAAATGCCAAATAATACAAAATTAAATAGATTAATTTGCATAAAAATGCTAACACCAACGAAAAATCCTGTAATAAATCACTATGGCCTGCAAATCCACATAAACCGTTATTATCTATGTCATGGCTTCTATCACGACCATTGCCATACTCACCACGGTCCCCAAACCCCTTAACCCATGAAGCCTATGGAAACCACTTTAGCGATTCCAGAAACTATTTTGTTATGGCTAGTTTAATCCTAGCCAACGAATGAGAACATTACCATAGGCCTACCAGTGGCTAATCACTTATTTATATTTACGCCTATAATGCTTATGCACCTATCTTTATCAACTCATAATATGTAGAATAACTAATTAGATGATTTATGAGATGATTAGTTTCCTTATTTTGCTTACATTATTCAAATTAGGTTCCTCTCTGACAAAAAGATCAGTTGAAGTATGTTTGCTAATGTTACAAATATTATGATTTGAGCGAGATTCTAATAAAATTAGTCTTTTAGTGAGTTCTTTAATTTGATATTCAAGACTCTCAATATAAGCAATAACTTTAGGATTTTAAGCACACAGACAACAAATCTCTGCAATGTTTAACCGCAAAAAAAATAATTTATTCTACATCCATTTTTTCCTAGTTCCGAGAAAAAAATTGTGTATTCACTCAAAAGGCTACTTGACTAGTTACCATCTTGAATCTGAAGCTATGTTAGATATTAATAACAAATTATACAAAGATAATTTTATCGATTCCTTACATTTTCAATAACCTGTTTACCTCTTTTTGTGGGGATAATTGTCAATTCAGCACCAGGAAATTTTTTCCCCAGCGTATCTACATCAGCAATTCTATCCATTGTAATTGCAAGAGCTGCAACTTCAGAGTGGGGCTGATTGCCCACTGCAATATTCCAATCAGCAAGGTCGTAAATTTCCGGAGGGACCTTCTCTGCTCCTACGACAATCATAAGATTATCACATTTTTTAAGTTCATCAGTAACATTGGGTAGATTGACCCCATACATCGAAAGATGGCAAACTTTTCCACCGCCAGCTTTCCATTCCTTGATTTCTTGATTGAAATTAACTTTATTTTTAATGTAAAAGCTCCCCCCCCAACGCCTGACAACATCCTCAAGACTCTTTACTACAACTGGGTCATCAGCAGCAAGAAGCATACCATCTGCACCAAGCAACCTTGCTGTCAAGCCAACATGGGTAGTGATCCTTTTATCCCTTCCGGGGCGATGCCCCAAGCGCAACAAAATAACTTTTTTCATGCTCGTGCTAAAGCCAGAACAGGTATTAAAGGATTTCACTGAAAAATGAATAATATGAGATAAAATTATTGGAATCCAAAATTTCCAGGGATTCTTCTCAAAAGCATACCTTCGACAACTATTGGATTCGTTCTCTGAGCTGTTGTCAATGCATTTTCGAGCTTGAACTCCTTTTCCGCATAGATAGTCAGAATCGGGTCTCCTTTCTTAACTGACTCACCCATTTTCTTGTGGATAGCAACCCCAGCTCCCTTGTCGTGAGGAGCACCCGCAAGTCTGGCAACTTCAATTATCCATTTATTATCAAATTCTATAACGTATCCGTCGGTAGAAGAAAAAAGGTCAGCGGTATAATGTCCAACCGTAATAGCATCGGATGTGATATTAGGGTCTCCTCCCTGAGCTTCAATAATCTGTTTCATCTTTTCAAGAGCTTTCCCATTTCTGAGTGTTTCTAGTGCAAGTTCTTTACCGTGGTCTTTCGGAGCTGCACCACCCATTTCTAGCAGAATACCCGCAAGACCAGCACTCTTTTCAATAAGGCTATTTGGGCCTTCCATGCTTTCCAGTACTCTAAGGGCTTCTCTTACTTCCAGCGCTGGGCCTACCTTTCTTCCTATGGGGGAGGAACCATAGGTAATGGCACACTCTACATTCATTACAAGCCTGTGCCCAAGATTAATCAGGTCTCTTGCCAACTTTTGCCCCTCCTGAATGGTTGGAACTTTTGTGCCAGCTCCTATAGGAATGTCGATTACCACGTTGTCAGCCCCTATTGCCCCCTTTTTTGCCATAATTGATGCAAGCATCTGGTAGTAAGGATCAATTGAGAGGGGGTATTCGACTCTGATTAACTTATCATCTGCAGGAGCGATGTTAGTGGCTCCTCCCCATACAAGAGCTCCTCCCACTTTCTCGGTTATCTCCTTGACTTCACTAGAGGAAAACTCGACAGGACAGAGCACTTCCATCAGGTCTGCAGTTCCACCTGCACCTGTGATTGCCCTGGAACTTGTCTTTGGAATCAAAAGTCCAGTTGCAGCAACTATAGGGACAACAAGAAGAGAAATTTTGTTTCCTGGCACTCCCCCTATGGAATGCTTGTCCATGATAGGATGTGTATCAAACTCTATCTGATCTCCACTATCTATCATAGCTCTTGTCAGCCACTCTACCTCATCATCAGTCATCCCATGGATATAAGTAGACGTTATAAAAGCCGAAAGTTCGATATCACTGAGGTTTTCCTCCACGATATCATTTACTAACATCTTAATTTCTTCTTGTATGATAGATTTTTTATCCATCATTTTTTTAATCACGGTTCCAGATTTTGAGCGTAATGCCGGTACAACTTCAACCGGCTTATCCCAGTCCTTGAAATGCGTGTAAATTTCAACAAAAGCTCCTAGAACACCTGGAGCGACCATGTCATCAGTTGTGTCCACAATAGCAGAAAGGCTTTCATGCCCACGTATTCGGATCCTATCCCCAGGATTAACCCCCAATTGCTTCGCATCGGCAATATTCAATAACACTTTGTGCTGTCCTATTTTGATATTAAGATGTTCCAGCTTCAACTGCATAAATAAACTCCTTCCATTCAGTTCTCTGACCTTTTACTTTTTTTAACAATAACTCTATTCTAATTAATTTCCATGAATCCAGACTTTCGGTTAATTTCTCTAACCTAAAAACCGATAACAAAGCCTGAAAAGGAGTCTTGAGGCTTAAGAGCAAATATAAAACTGAGGTCACTTATTTACCTTGATATTATATTAATTAAATCCGTAAATTAAACTTACGAAAAAAATAAATAACTGAACAAAAATGGTTCATAAATTTATATTCTGAGATGTACACACATATATAATTTGTTTGCCTTTTTGCACACTATTTACCTCCGCCTGGTACAGTCCTCATCCTCTTTTCCCATAATTACAATTATTTTACTATTCTTATCAACCTAAAAGAATAAGTCTCAACAATTACCCTCTTTTGAATTTTCTCTCTTCTTATACTAGATTTCATTTTCGTATACCTCTTCACTCACAATCAGAAGCAATATAATTTGTAATTTTCCTTGCTAAAGCAATAATTGTTTTTCATACCAAAATGATTTTTTTTCTTCCATTTAAACAAAATTATCTTAACCTGCTATTTTTCTTTCTTGTTGCTGCCTGAAAGATCTATATTAGAATCTATCTTGCTACCTTTGATCCTCTTTATGATTCTACCGTTGCAAAATTTATCCGCAAATTGGTATACATTCGGAACAACTCCACTCAATGAAGCAAGATTCTTTCATGAAGAAAAATTCTTGGAATCTCCCATCTAGCAATTAGAGTTACTGAACCAATTTCTCCAGTAAATGGAAACCTACATTAAAATTTTCACCTCAATTTTGATTATGCATAAAATACTTGAAAATAAAAAAAGACAAAAAAGACCTAGAGATTTACTCTTTTTCAGTTGGTGGTTATTAACCTAAAACCACAAAAAAATTCAAAGATATATAAGCGACGATTCTCAATAAAATATTATTACCTAATCCCAATACTTCCAAACCAGATGTATTGTCAAAAAACAAATGTTTTGCTTTTCTTTTCTAATATTTAAGGGAGTGCTTACTCCAAGCAACATCAAGCACCACTGAGTGTAAGAGAACATTAGCATATTTTAGCTTGGTAAATACAATCTAAAAGATACATTATTGCATAGTGATTATTCTATTCTCATCATCTCCAAAAACAAAATGATTAGGTAAAAATTATTAGAAATTATAACTTTGAGTGAAAATGAATTGAAAACCTTCAAAAATAAGTTAATTTCAAACTGACAAAGTATCGACGGAAATTTTATTGCCCAAAAATTCCTTATCAAGTTTTAAATTTTCTGACAAAACCACAAAACTAAAAAAACAGATGAATATAATATAGCAATAGAAATTTAAAAGAAAAATTAAGACTCTTGAAGCTCCAGGTTATTTTTCTCCATCCTGGATTAATCTCTCAAGATAAGTGATGTTCCTGTCATATCCTGTGGTTTTGGAACGTTGAGTAGTTCTAGAAGAGTAGGAGCAAGGTCACATAATTTTCCATTCTTAAGAGCTTTTATCTCATCATTTCCTACGTAAATGCATCTTACTGGATTTGAAGTATGTGCAGTATGTGGTTCTCCTGTTTCCGTGTCTATCATCTGTTCGGCATTTCCATGATCTGCAGTTATAAGTGCGATGCCTCCCTTTTCTTTCAGAGCTGCCACAACCCTGCCTACACAACTATCCACGGCTTCTATTGCCTTTACTGCAGCTCCACATATTCCAGTATGGCCAACCATATCCATGTTTGCGAAGTTAAGGATAATAACATCATACTTCTCTGACTGAATTTTCCTGATAACTGTATCCGTAACCTCATAAGCACTCATTTCAGGTTTAAGGTCATAAGTAGCGATCTTCGGAGAGGGGATAAGGCAACGATCTTCTCCTTCATAGCATTTTTCTTGCCCGCCGTTAAGGAAAAAAGTTACATGGGCATATTTCTCGGTCTCAGCAATTCGGAGCTGAATAAGTCCTTTCTTACTAATGACTTCTCCAAACACATTTTTCAGCTTGTCTGGAAGAAAAGCAATGGGCAAATCCAGGTTTTCATCATATTGCACCATGCAGACATAGTAAACCTTCGGACATTTTTCCCTCACAAAGTCTTCAAAGTTCTCTTTCACAAAAGCCCAGGTAAGTTGTCGCGCCCTATCTGGCCTAAAATTGAAGAAGATCACAGAATCATTATCTCTTATTGTTGCTTCAGGCCTTCCTTCTGAATCAATGATTATAGTTGGTTTTACAAACTCATCAGTCTCTCCCCTTAAATAAGCTTCCGAAACTGCAATCTCTGCATTAGGAGCTGAATAAGGGGCAACTCCATTTGTTAGAGCTTCAAAGGCAATTTTTGTCCTATCCCAGCGCTTATCTCTGTCCATTGCATAATAGCGCCCTGAGACAGTTGCTATTTTTGCATCCCCATTTTGTTTACAAAAAGCATCTAGTTCCTTTATGTCGCCAAGAGCAGACTTCGGGGGCACGTCTCTTCCATCCAGAAAAACATGTATGTAAACTTTATTTAGCTTGTTTACATTTGCAAGTTTTATAAGTGCAAAAATGTGGGTCATATAACTGTGTACACCTCCATAGGAGAGGAGTCCCATGAGGTGAAGACTTGAGTCTTTGACTTTTACATTTGAAATCGCATTCAGAAAAACTGGATTTTTGAAAAAATCTCCATTTTTAATAGAGAGGTTTATTCGGGTAAGGTCTTGGTACACTATCCTTCCCGCCCCTATATTCAGATGCCCAACTTCAGAGTTTCCCATCTGACCTTCTGGAAGGCCGACAGCCTCTCCGGAAGCTTCTAAAAAACACCAGGGATATTCCTGCATCAGAATATCAAGATTTGGAGTTAGCGCTGCCAGAATATCATTTCCTTCTTCATCTTCTCTGTATCCCCAGCCATCAAGGATAACGAGCATAAGAGGTCTTCTTGCCTGAGCCATATGAAGGGAATTCCACAATCGTTCATAAATAGGTTGTTATGAAACTTTATAATAACTGTTATTAAATTCCACAGTATATGCTTAGAAATATCAGCATATATATATATATATACATATATATGATATGTTGAAAATTAGATCTACTTGCCTTAATTATAAGTATTAACAATTACATACAACTCCTTGAAGTAGAAAAAGAGACCTTAAAAAAAGCAAAGGGTTTCTATGTAATTTTTATTGAAGTTCATGTTAAATATCCGGACAACGGAAGGAGGATTGGATTTCATGAGTGAAAACATCAAAGATATCACGAGCATCCGTGATGTGGCTGTAAATACCAATACGTGAAGGTATATTACGATCAGAAGTTTCTCGGCCAGCGCCACGCCGACCGCATTTTGCTGCTCAGGCAAAACAACTCCATCAAACGCACTGAGTAGCGGCTGCGACCGATCGAACCAGTATTGAGGAGAGTGGAAAAATTCC
>CAWKGG010000048.1:0-28752 GCA_963848985.1 uncultured Methanosarcinaceae archaeon | reverse complement strand
TTTACAAATTTTCTGAACAAAAATTTGTAATACTTGCACCGACAACGCGTAACTTTTGATTTTCAAAATTTTTGGTTTTTGTTTGCCTAAACTGTAGGTTTACCTTTATTATGTTTGCTTCAAATTTGAATGTATATTTTGTTTACTATTTTTACTTATAATATTTGGATTACAATTTATCGGGTTAATTTTTTTTCACTACTTGTTTCACGTACTATTTGTTTATCCCAAATAAGTGTATAACTTTTGGCCTTTTAAGACGGCTTAAATTTTTATTTGTATATGAGGTTTTCGCGTATGCGCACAAACATCACTACCAGTTTCTGAGAGCGAAGCTAGAAGGACAGCATAACAAGAGCTGTAACTCTGCTAATACCATTATATGAACGAAGGGATTATATATTTAAAAATAGAGAGAAAGAAAATGACCTATTGTGCATAGTAGATTCAGCAGTCTTTATAATGAGGAACTCTAATTTAGACAATTGCTGATGATTACCATCCCTTCTGTTGTGGATGAATTAAAAAGCAGGGATTCAGTACTTTTTTATTATCTCGCTAAAGAAGGGGGTTTACGCGTCGAATGGCCAGAACCCGAAATGGTAACAGAGATTAAGAGAAAGGCTGAGCATACCAGGGATCAGAAGGGTTCTCAAAAACAGACCTAGAAATTCTTGCAAAAGCTCTTGAGTATAGGGACATAGCTGATTACAGATGATTATGCAATCCAGAATGTTGCTTTGCAGCTTGGGATTCATGTTAATCAGTTGCCCAGAAAAAAATTAAGGACATCATTTCTGGCAAAAGAAGTGTATCCAGAAAAACTTTTGATAAGGGAGATGTCTGTACTATCTGCGGTTCTTCTCTGAAAAAAAAGAGGAAAAGGATAATAAGAGAAAAAAGTTAATTTTAAGCTTGAAGGAAAGATATAAAGCTTATGGTCTTATACTGCTCTTAATTGAGAGAATGTATATGAACCTAATTTTTTGAGCAGTATCCCAAGTAATAATTGTGCATGGAATTAACTGCATAAATACAAAACTGAGTTGGAAATACAGCCAGATCAAAACTTCAGGTGGTAATGGAGGCATGAAAAATATAGAGGATTTAATTCAGAAAGCTTTGGAATTGCAGAGCAATGGCCTTGTAACTGGCCAGATTGCCGATGAAACTGAATGTTTCTAGAGAAACCGTTACCTGGCTTTTAACCCGTTCAAAAAAAGAGGCATCTGCCCCCGCTCCGAGAGATATTTCTGTAAACTGGTGCAGTATTGGGAAAAGCGCTGCAGGCTCCACTACATCTCGCTTGCAATCTGCGATATGGTGCTTGAGACCCTGGAAAAAGAAAACTAAAGTGGACGCAGTAGTTGGTGTCGCTGCCAGTGGTATCCCCCTGGCAAGTTTGATGGCAAATGAACTGAGGAGCCGACTTAGTCATCTATCATTCACGTAAAGGAAAAGACACAGTACAGCCAGGCCATAAAGGACTATAAGTTGAAACTTTGGTACTGTTGAAGGCAAAAACTGTGTAATCGTGGACGATGTTATCACCACCGGTTCCACTACCATGGAAGTTATTGAGCAGCTGAGAGAAATGGATGCAAAACCAAGAGTTGTAGTTGTTCTAGTTGATAAGAAAGGTGCAGATACGATAGCTAATGTTCCAATTCAATCTCTTGTAAGAATTGTGCGTTTGGACTGAAAAGTGAAATTAAAGACAGGAAATAAATATGAATTACATATACAGAAAGCCTTTGAAGGAAGAACTGTTCAAAGAAAACATTGTTAGTGATATGGAAATAATTAAACTAGAGACTAAACATACATAAATCACCTTTTCAAAATCCCCTATTGACTTCGTGCGCAAGATGTAACATGATTTCGAAAGGAAAATTCGTTAGTAATTAGACAATCTGTAAAAAAATATATGCATCGAATAATATATTTTTTAATATTTATCTATTCTTTTGTAAAATAGCAGATCTATAACAATAATTATGTGACAAATTACATGTCTTGAAACTCGATTTTTATAAAACATAGCAAAATTCTGATTTTGAATTTAAAGTCCACTTTCAGCAGATGTACACAAGAATGCCATCTATTTTCTCAATATGACATTAACTTAAAATTAATCTAATGTTCAATGAATAATAGTGAGCGACTGGGTAAACAAATTATACATAGATGTGCATCTGCAGAATGTAGCATCTTTCTTATCTAAGAAGTTTTTAACGAATATTTGGATAAAAGTCTTCTATGATCTGATAAATACTTCTACTTAAAGAAATTCCCAGAAAATTTGTCTCTAATTCTTGCCAAAGTTATCTTTTAGTAAATTATTTAGGTTAAACATCTCATGTGCGAAATAAGTCAGCTTCATTTTTTAAATTTTACAAATATTAAAAAATGAAGCTAACTTATTTCGCACATGAGATGTTTAACCTAAATAATTTACTAAAAGATAACTTTGGCAAGAATTAGAGACAAATTTTCTCGGGAATTTCTTTAAGTAGAAGTATTTATCAGATCATAGAAGACTTTTATCCAAATATTCGTAAAAAACTTCTTAGATAAGAAAGATGCTACATTCTGCAGATGCACATCTATGTATAATTTGTTTACCCAGTCGCTCACTATTATTCATTGAACATTAGATTAATTTTAAGTTAATGTCATATTGAGAAAATAGATGGCATTCTTGTGTACATCTGCTGAAAGTGGACTTTAAATTCAAAATCAAATTTTGCTATGTTTTATAAAAATCGAGTTTCAAGACATGTAATTTGTCACATAATTATTGTTATAGATCTGCTATTTTACAAAAGAATAGATAAATATTAAAAAATATATTATTCGATGCATATATTTTTTTACAGATTGTCTAATTACTAACGAATTTTACTTTTGGAATCATGTTACATCTTGCGCACGAAGTCAAATAGGGAATTTTGAAAAGGTGATTTATGTATGTTTAGTCTCTAGTTTAATTATTTCCATATCACTAACAATGTTTTCTTTGAACGGTTCTTCCTTAGAAAGGCTTTCTGTATATGTAATTCATATTTATTTCCTGTCTTTAATTTCTTTTTTCAGTCCAAACGCACAATTCTTACAAGAGATTGAATTGGAACATTAGCTATCGTATCTGCACCTTTCTTATCAACTAGAACAACTACAACTCTTGGTTTTGCATCCATTTCTCTCAGCTGCTCAATAACTTCCATGGTAGTGGAACCGGTGGTGATAACGTCGTCCACGATTACACAGTTTTTGCCTTCAACAGTACCAAAGTTTCGACTTATAGTCCCTTTATGGCCTGGCTGTACTGTGTCTTGTCCTTTACGTGAATGATAGATGACTAAGTCGGCTCCTAGTTCATTTGCCATCAAACTTGCCAGGGGGATACCACTGGCAGCGACACCAACTACTGCGTCCACTTTAGTGTTTGTTTTTCCCAGGGTCTCAAGCACCATATCGCAGAGTGCAAGCGAGATGTAGTGGAGCCTTGCAGCGCTTTTCCCAATACTGCACCAGTTTACAGAAATATCTCTCGGAGCGGGGGCAGATGCCTCTTTTTTTGAACGGGTTAAAAGCCAGGTAACGGTTTCTCTAGAAACATTGAGTTCATCGGCAATCTGGCCAGTTACAAGGCCATTGCTCTGCAATTCCAAAGCTTTCTGAATTAAATCCTCTATATTTTTCATGCCTCCATTACCACCTGAAGTTTTGATCTGGCTGTATTTCCAACTCAGTTTTGTATTTATGCAGTTAATTCCATGCACAATTATTACTTGGGATACTGCTCAAAAAATTAGGTTCATATACATTCTCTCAATTAAGACAGTATGAGACTATCAAGCTTTATATCTTTTTCTTCAAGCTTAAAATTAACTTTTTTCTCTTATTATCCTTTTCCTCTTTTTTTTCAGAGAAGAACCGCAGATAGTACAGACATCTCCCTTATCAAAAGTTTTTCTGCAGCCAGTACACTTCTTTTGCCAGATAATGATGTCCTTAATTTTTTTCTGGGCAACAGGTTTAACCTGAATCCCAAGCTGCAAAGCAACATTCTGGATTGCATAATCATCTGTAATCAGTACTCCTATGTCCCTATACTCAAGAGCTTTTGCAAGAATTTCTAGGTCTGTTTTTGAGAGTTCTTCTGAATCCCTGGTATGCTCAGCCTTTCTCTTAATCTCTGTTACCATTTCGGGTTCTGGCCATTCAACACGTAAACCCCCTTCTTTAGCGAGATAATAAAAAAGTACTGAATCCCTGCTTTTTAATTCATCCACAACAGAAGGGATGGTAATCATCAGCGAACTGTCTAAATTAGAGTTCCTCATTATAAAGACTGCTGAATCTACTATGTAATAGGTCATTTTCCTTCTCTCTATTTTTAAATATATAATCCCTTGGTTCATATAATGGTATTAGCAGAGTTACAGCTCTTGTAGCATGCTGTCCTTCTAGCTTCGCTCTAGAGAACTAATTGGATGTTTGTGAGTCTCTACTCAAGAGATCTAGATTATATCTCAGACATCCACAAGTTTACACAAATGAGCAAATAATTAATGCCTATATATCTACAGAATGGGGGATCAAAAAGTAGCGTTATATATTGCGCTTTTGAAGTTTTCGTTATTAATTTTCCTTTAATCCACCCCAACTATTCTGGGAAATTTGCTGTTAAATTAACTTTCTGGGAATTCATATCCATAATTTACTAGCAACATAAAATATGGTAATTTAAATTGCTCAATTTGAGTTATAGTGGGCTACCCCTGAGCTAAAGACTTCGGAACCTCGTTTACTAGTGTACAACTACTTGCAAGTATACCTAAGTATTCTTAGTCCTTAATAATGCCTGTTTTTCGAAGTTACCAGCAAAAAGCTAATAGCCTGTCCACAAGGCATTTGTGATAGGATACGATAAAACTTAAATATCTAAAATCAGTAATTTTCAAGCACAGAGCTGACAATGTTTCTATAATTCCCTTTAAGGGAATACACGTTATGATCCCCAGTGACATTTATGCTCAGGATTCCGAGCCTTGTATTCATGAGCCCAACCATGGCAGAAACCCCACGGTAGCTTACCTCGAAATTTCCTTTATCGAGAAAGTCATAAACTTCACCGGTGGTAAACTTGTCTCCAGTCAGGAAGAGATTGAGCACAACCTTGCGTATCCCGTCTTCGTCCCTTCCGAGATACTTTATCAATCTCGCTCTTACCCTTTCTTCCGCAGTCTGCAGTTTCGTACACCTCAGTTAACGATATTTTGAGTTATAAATACCTTGTATTATATCATAGAAAATTTCAATAAATCTATGAATTTCGTTATGTGCATATAAATGATGTATAAAATGATTCGTGAAAATTGAAGGTTTATCGAAATCCTCTATAATATCATGATTATGACTGCTAAATATATTATTACTCCCATGCAGAGTCGCTAAGGACCGAATACCCTATATCTTTATCGTTTATATATTTTAGGATTATTTCTTGAGATATTTATATTGGAGTTCAAAACTGATATGTCAGATAACTGTTATAGATCAGTCTTCAAAACTCTAAAAATTATCAGCAATAGATTCATCTTGTAAATCCGTCCAGGCCAGAAGCTTCATGGAATATCTTGCTGGAATAAAGACCTATGACTTTTAAAACTTATTCTATTTTATTAACCAGATCTTATATACAGGTTGATTGTAGTAAATATATTGTGAGTTGTAATGTTCATTAGATATTTAAATTTACCATGTCAGATTTCTCTGAAAACTATACCTCATTTATGGGAACAGAATGATATACTTATCTTGGTGGTTGATCTGGATAAATATAATGTTTTAAGTACTGAGTACATCGATGAAAACGAGAAGGACGAGATGGATATATTTAAAACTAGCTATTTTAAGAAGAGGTATATAGTTTCTAGAAAAGTTTTAAAATATATAATATGTTGCTTATTTAAAGAACAATCCATCTCTACCATAAGCACATATAAAGACGAATACGGGAAGGTTCATGTGCGAGGTCATGAAGATCTACATATATGCCTATCATATGCTGGGAACATTGCTTCCTTGGCAATATCTAAAATAAAAGTTGGCATTGATATCGAGCTCGAAAAATTGATTCCCCCTAAAAAAATCTTTAGGTACTTGCACAAACCAATTTTGAGAACCAAAGATCCCGAAAATGATCATGACCTCTTAATTGTATGGACTCTCAAAGAAGCATATAGTAAGTTTTCAAATAAAAGTATGCTAGCCAATCTTAATAAAGAACTTGATCTTAGCAGTGTCTTCCATTCAAGTTATATTTTGAATGAAAAATATATACTTTCTGTCATTACTTGTGTGAATCCACATGACCTAAATATAAGTTTTCTTCCTAAAATAACATTTAATAACCTAAATTATACAAATTACATTAATTGATATAGTATCAAATTATAAATAGGTAGATTCTTTGTCAATGAACCATAAACAGGAACCTAAAAATCACTTATAGATTCACAGTTAACAGCATCAAATTTTTCTGATATAACCTCACTTTTTAGGGCTAAAATACCATAATCATCTCTAACGAAACTTTGCTGCTGTTTTTCACTCTGTATTCAGAGAATAGTATGAATGGAAAAAAACTTTTGTGAATACCCAAATAATAAGAAATGTTCACTAGTTCTACTATTTTTAATCACCAATTAATTGGACAGTGGAATTGCCTAAAAGACCAATTTGACATCCTTGATCAAATCACATTTGAGCCTTCTATAGCAATCCACCTATTTGTTTCTAGACTTTATTGAAAACCAAAATTAGAACCGACTTCCCACCTAAAATAACGATGAAATCAATGTTCAAAAGAAGTAAATCGGGAAATACTTCTATTAATTGGAGCTTTTTATTCGAATAACTTAATATTTAATTTTACGGGGTATAGAATTTGAGACGAAAAATACTTGAGAGCGAGATCGTGAATCCCTCAGAGTAAACATCGAATAGGATTTTTTTCTTGAAAATAATGATAGTACCCACTTCCCACAGATGTATACAAGTATACATCTATTTTCTCAATATTGATAGTACCTTAAAAAATCAATCCAGCTTTCAATGGATAATAGTGAGCAAATAGGAAAACAAAATCTATATCTGCGTTTATCTTCAAAATATCTGATAGCAACAAAGTATTCGTGTGATTCACAAAATTTTCCCTCTTACCACAATCAACTCTTCAAAAGATACTTTTTTCCTCCCTAAGATATCAGTCTTGAATCCCACACTTTTCATCTTTTTGGTAACAGCTTCCAACCCGGTAATTGAGGATATTAGTACAAGAATCTTTCCCCCTGGCCTGGTATAGCCTCTTACTTCATCCAAAAATCGGAACAGGGTCTCTCTCCCATTGATACCGCCGTCAAAAGCATAATTCAACCACCCAGAAACCTTTTCTTCCTTAGAAGTGGGGAGGTAGGGTGCATTAAAAAGTATAAGGTCAAAGCGCTTTTCCGAGCTTTTGGATTTAATTCCTCTGAAAAGGTCTGTACGGATCAACTCCAAGCCATTTATTTTAGCACAACGAGCTGCATGGGGATTAATTTCTGTTGCAATTAGGTTAATATCCTTTAGGTTGGCAAGGAGTACAGCAGATACAAAGCCAGACCCTGTTCCGATTTCAAGAATGCGCATTCCTTGATCTGCTTCCTTAAGGGCTACATCGGCAAGTAAAAAAGAGTCTTCGGCTGGTTCATAGATAAGATTTGTATCCTCGAGCTTGACCCGGGCTTTTCCATACTTTATTTCGACCATAAAATATCGGTTTTGAGAATTCATGTTTATTTCTCTGGACTTACGCAGTTGAACTTGAAACAAACAACATTAAAAATCTAAATATCTGAACTACTGATTTATCCACAAAGTATATTGTGATTGATTCTGGACCTTAAATGCTTAAGTCTTATTTTTTGGTCTTCTATTTTTATTCGTTTAATATTTAAACATACCTAAATGTCAGTAGATCTCTTGAAACTGTCCACTTTGAATCCACAATTAAACATCCTGTTGTATATGTAATACGCCTTTTATAAGAATAGGATGAAATCTAGGGGTTGATCAAAGTCCTCCAAATATTTTCCAGCGCTACTTTTAGTAGCAAAATCAAAGCCATGATCAAAATGAGCAATCACAAAAACGGCAAAATTATCCGTATCAGGAAGTACAGTATCAATGCTATAACAATTAACTGGACCAAAGAGAGCCTCTTTTTCACAACACACAGGAAGTGACGATCCAATCCGAGAATCATTTGTAAACTCTCCATACAGCGAACCAATATGAAAACCCTCAATAATGATATCCTTTTTTATTCCGTACCCGTAAAGCCTATACATAAAGTGAATTAGTTGCTCTAATTAAAATATAATAAAAGTACTGCAGCCTAACGTACAAAAGATATAGTTTATATTGGGTCTCAAAATCTGGCTGTTTTTAGTAACAGGTCTGCTGGGAATCGAACCCAGGTTCAGAGCTTCGGAAGCTCCAGTGATATCCTCTACACCACAGACCTTCATTGTGAAAAAGTTTGAATAAGTTAACTGACAGACAAACTGCATTCAATTAGCTGGTTATAATGTTAAATGGCTTATAAATTTAATCCTTAATGGAATAATGTGTTTTCGCGGAGTGCAGTTAAAAAAGAAAATCTTCCAGGAGCTTAGTCTGGGAATTCATCCAGTTACTCACATGTGTTTCAGCCATCTAGAATCTGATTTATTCTTCCCATCTAGTTCTATAATTTTCATCAAATGCAATTTCATTAAGATCTTTGCGTGTTGACGTCCTGTTCTTTGGGAACGGTTCTCCGATTGCGAGAGCTGACATCAGCTCAAGATTTGAAGGGCATCCAAGAATAGAATTTACTTTCTCTTTTTGATTCAGAATTTCTCCAAGCCAGACTCCGCCAAGGCCCAATTCACAGCACGTAAGGAGCATATTCTGGATTGCAGCCCCGATAGCCTCTATATCCTTTGTCCTATTGTAGGAATTATCTGTGTCCAGAAAAGTTGCAATAAGCAGGGGAGCCCCTGCTACGATACCTGAATAATTAGTGCATTCCGAGATTCTCTGAATAGTTTCCTTGTTCCGTATGACAATAAAGCGCCAGGGCTGATTGTTCAATCCGGAAGGAGCCCAGTGGCCTGCATTAAGTATTGTGTTAATATCTTCCTTGCTGACAGGTTTATCCATAAACTCCCGGACACTTCGTCTATTAAGGATAGTATCAATGACTTTTCTCTCTCCCTTTTTTGGCATTATTTTCCCTTTGAAGTTACTTTTTTTTAGATTTATGGACTTTATGTTCAAAGACGGCCAATGAGTATAATCAATCATCGTCAATATTTTTGTTGAGCCAGGGTATACATTCCCGAACTTGCTTCCCAACAATTTCAAGCTGGTGCTCCTTTTCCTGGCGTTCCATAGCTTTGAGCACAGGATGATTGACCATGCCTTCAATAATGAATTCTTTGGCAAATTCGCCGTTCTGAATTCTTTCTAGCGCTTTGCACATAGCTTCGCGGGAGTACCCATTAATTATCTTAGGACCGACTGTCATGCCCCCGTATTCTGCAGTATTGGAAACAGAATGCCACATTCTCTCAAGCCCTCCTTCGTAGATGAGATCCACAATGAGCTTGACTTCGTGACAGGTCTCAAAATAAGCCATTTCAGGCTGATAGCCTGCTTCTACAAGCACTTCAAAAGCTGTCTTGATAAGCGCTGACAGCCCTCCGCAGAGATCCACCTGTTCCCCAAAAAGATCGGTTTCTGTTTCCTCACGGAAGGTTGTCTCGTAAACGCCTGCCCTGGTTGCACCAATACCTTTAGCGTAGGAAAGAGCAAGATCTCTTGCTTTTCCGGTTGCGTCCTGGTAGACTGCTATAAGCCCCGGAACTCCTATACCTTCTGTGTAGGTCCTTCTTACGATATGACCTGGACCTTTGGGAGCAACCATGAAAACATCCACATTTTGAGGGGGCACGATCTGGTTATAGTGGATGTTGAAGCCGTGGGCAAAAACCAGTGCGTCTTCAGCATTCAGGTTTGGCTCAATTTCGGAATAGTAGACAAAAGCCTGCTTTTCGTCCGGAAGCAGGATCATGATAACGTCTGCAGCTTTTGCAGCTTCAGCCACAGTCATAACCTTTAGGCCGTCACCTTCGGCTTTTACCCAGCTGGAGCTGCCTTTCCTGAGTCCAACAATAACATTGAGGCCGGACTCTTGGAGATTTAGTGCGTGAGCGTGCCCCTGGCTTCCATAACCCATTACTGCGATGGATTTATCCTTGAGCGCATCAAAAGTTGTTTCATTATCTTTAATTATCTTTACCATTGCTTGATTCCCCTAAAAAATTATTTAGTTTTTGAGCAGAATTCCTCATATTATTTTGGGACATATTCGAGATAATTTCGATAAACCTCTAAATTTGGTCATATGCTTTTAAATAGTATATTAATGAATCATGATAATCAGAGGCTTATCGAAATCTTCTCCATATATAATACATCAAACTTCCTGAAAATTAAATTTATTTAAGCTGATTAAAAGTTTCTTTCTTTGGTAAAGGCAGCATTTTGAAGCTTCAAGATAGGCCTGAAAATTTATTCTTGCTATTAGTAAGATTTGCAGGAAATTAAAAGGCTTCAGACTGCCTAACTCTTTGAAAAATACTTATGCAGCTAACTCCTTTACTTGCTCTTGCTATTTAATCTTTCTTTGGGCTACGGAGAAGAGCAATCTTGCCTGTCCTAACCATTTCCTTGATCCCAAATTGGCGGAGGAGCTTTTCGATTGCCTGAATCTTGCTTTCATCTCCAGTTACTTCAACAATCATTGACTTGGGGGCCACATCCACTATCTTTGCCCTAAATATATCTGCAATCTGTATAATTTCAGCTCTTGTATCAACATTAGCTGCAACTTTGATGAGAACAAGTTCCCTTTCTACAGTGTCCTCTCCTCCTATATCCGAAACTTTGATCACGTCTACTAGCTTATTCAGCTGCTTTGTAACCTGTTCAAGGACATGGTCATCTCCATGAACAACAATTGTTATTCTAGAAATATCGAAGTCTTCCGTAACCCCTACCGCTAGGCTGTCAATATTGTATCCACGCCTGGAGAAAAGTGAAGCCACCCTGGAAAGAACTCCTGACTTATTTTCCACAAGAACTGCGAGCGTGTGTTTCATCAGTGTTCCACCTGGTCAAGGATCTCATTTATTGCAGCCCCTGCAGGCACCATGGGATAAACATTTGCCTCGCACTCAACTATCACATCCACAACAGCAGGCCTACCTGACCTAACAGCTTCCTCAATTGCAGGCCCAACTTCGGATGGTCTTTCTGCGCGCAATCCAAGTGCTCCATAAGCTTCAGCCAACTTCACAAAATCGACACTTCCTTTGATGAATGTACAGGAATACCGTCTTTCATAGAAGAGTTCCTGCCACTGCCTGACCATTCCAAGATAACCATTATTCAGGATCACGACAACAACAGGGATTTCATTCTGAACCACAGTTGCAAGTTCCTGAGAGTTCATCTGAAAAGAGCCGTCTCCGGCAATATCAATAACAGTTTTATCAGGCCTACCAACTTTGGCCCCCATGGCTGCAGGAAATCCATAGCCCATTGTACCCAGACCACCTGATGTAATGAAAGTGCGGGGCTTACTGTAATTGAAGTACTGAGCTGCCCACATCTGGTGCTGCCCAACTTCCGTAACTATGATTGCATCATCACAGACTTTGGATATTTGCTCGATAACAAACTGAGGCATCACACCATTTGGTGACATCTGCTTATAGGTAAGAGGATACTCCTTTCTCCACTTGTTTATCTTTTTAATCCAAGCTTCGGAATTGCAGCGTTTAACATATTTATTCAGGGACTTTAGTACCTGCTTTGCATCCCCAACAATTGGAATGTGAACCTTCACATTTTTGGAAATCTCAGCAGGGTCAACATCAATATGAATAACTCTTGCATTGGGAGCAAAGGATTCAAGCTTTCCAGTCACTCGGTCATCAAACCTTGCACCCACAGCAATGATAAGATCGGATTCCTGAACTGCATAGTTAGCGTATTTGCTTCCGTGCATTCCAAGCATTCCGATATATAGAGGATGGACTGTTGGGATTGAACTTATTCCCATAAGTGTGGTCGTAACAGGAGCATTTATAGTTTCGGCCAACTCCACAAGTTCACAGCTGGAATTGGAACTGATCACCCCCCCACCTGCGTAAATTACAGGCATTGAGGAATTTAAAATTTCTTCAGCAGCGCGTTTGATTTGTTGAATATTTCCCTTGTAAGTGGGCTTATACCCTCTCATTTCTACCTTTTCAGGATAATAAAAATCAATTTCCGTGTTCTGAATGTCCTTTGGAAGATCAATTAATACCGGACCAGGTCTTCCGGTATAAGCGATATGGAATGCTTCCTTTACGATCCTTGGGAGTTCTTTTGCATCCTGTACGAGATAGTTGTGTTTAGTGATGGGCTGTGTAATTCCCGTAATGTCTGCTTCCTGGAAAGCGTCATTACCGATCATGGAAGTTGGAACCTGGCCTGTTAAAGCTACAATAGGTACTGAGTCCATATATGCAGTAGCAATGCCAGTTACCAGATTAGTCGCTCCAGGACCTGAGGTTGAAACGCAAACCCCGATCTTTCCAGTAGCACGGGCATAACCATCCGCAGCATGAGCTGCTGCCTGTTCGTGTCGTACAAGTATGTGGCGCATGTTTGAATCATAAAGTTCATTATAGAAGGGGATTATCTGCCCTCCTGGATATCCAAAGAGGATATCAACACCTTCTTTTTCCAGGCATTTTATCAGAGCCTTTGCACCATTTATTCTTTCTGCTGACCCGGTTGTCATTATAAACTCCTTTATATATTTCCAAAATGTTAACTTGACTTGATGATATAGAAAGGGAGTATGCTTCAATTGAGTGCCTATTTACGAGAAATACTTTTTTATCTCTAACTCACGATCTTTTGTTTTGAATTTTGCAAATACATCATAATCAATCATATTACATACGGATACTGGCTCCCTCTTACTTCAAAAAATATGGAGTTAATTATTTCAAAAATTTCTACAGCAGAAAAAAGAGGGAATGTAAAAGTCCCCATGAGAAATTTTTAGGCTCCATTTTTTCTGCAACTCACTAGACATGGATAAGGCGATTCATACCATTCATTACAGCCTCCACAGAGGCCATGATTATGTCCGTTCTGGCCCCGCTTGCAGTGATCATCTTCCCATTCTTGGAAAGTTTTACCCTTACTTCCACAAGGGCATCAGTTCCGCCAGTGATTGAGTCCACATGATATTCTTCGAGGATAATATCTTCAGCACAGGAACTTACAGCTTTTCGGATGGAGTTGATTACAGCGTCTACAGGCCCATTCCCTATTCCAGCCTCTACAATGATTTTATTATTTACTTTAAGTTTTATGGAAGCAGTTGGAGTCACCTTGTTTCCAGATACAATAGTAAATTCTTCTAATTTAATAAGGGGCTCCCTATAAATATCAAGCACAATTTCCGCGATAGTTTGCAAATCAGCATCAGTTATATGTTTTCCCTGGTCACCAAGCTGTTTGACTCTGTTGAAAATCTCTTCTGTCTGTACTTCATCAGCCTCAAGACCCATTTCCTTTAAGGCAAGGGTAATAGAGCTTCTACCGGCATGTTTTCCTAGTACTATCTGGCGCTGTCGTCCGATATATTCGGGGTTCATGGGCTCGTAGGTTGACTTGTCGGCAATGAGACCATGGACGTGAATGCCTGCTTCATGGGTAAATGCATTCCCACCTACAAGAGCCTTATTAGGAGATACAGGCACTCCTGTAAGACGGCTTACAAGCCTTGAAGTCCTATAGATCATCTCATGCTTGATACCTGTATTATGTTTATAGAGCCATTCCAGACTCATGACCACTTCTTCCATGGATGCATTCCCGGCTCTTTCCCCTAAACCGTTTACTGTTACATGGGCCTGCTTTGCACCTGCAGCAAGGGCAGCAACTGTGTTTGCAGTTGCTAGACCAAAATCATTGTGACAGTGGATGCTTAGAGGTGCTTTAAGCGAAGAAGAAAAATCTTGGAAAATTTCAGTAGTTCTTTCAGGCACCAGAAGGCCTACAGTATCGCAGAAACATAACCTTTCAGCACCTGCATCCATCCCATCTTTATACAGAGCTTTTAAAAATCCAAGGTCTGCTCGAGAAGCATCTTCTCCGCTCAGTTCCACAACAAGTCCATGGTCTTTGGCATACTCAGTTACCTCTACAGCTATCTGCCTTACTGCATCTCGATCCTTTTTGATCTTCGTCCTTATATGCAGATCCGAAACCGGTACTACTAGGTGGATAGAGTCAACGTCGCATTCAAGAGCATAGTCAATGTCCCTCTTTACAATTCTACAGTAGCTGCAAATTTCGGCATTCAGTCCTTCATTTGCGACAGCCTTAATAGATTCCCTCTCACCTGTGGAAGTGATCGCAGAACCTGCCTCAATTACCGATATTCCCATATCGTCAAGGGCCCGAGCAATTAAGAGCTTCTTCTCCCTTGTCAGTGCTACTCCAGGTGTTTGTTCACCATCTCTCAAAGTAGTATCCAGAAATTGGATGTTTTCGAATAATATAATCCCTCAATCTTGAATTTATTTACAATAAATTTATTCTGCGAGATGAGAAAATAATATAATTTGTTTGACATATTACTTGATCCTATTTCACAGAGGCAATTTTATTATCACATATTACATATAGCTTTTCTCATAAACCCAGCTTTTCCTAAAAATATATCCAAATTTATTTAGGAATCTTGGAGAACCCCTCTTAAACATATTTACCATAGTGTTTTCAGTTTTTAATTAACCAAATAAAATTTTGATAAACCCTGGATTTTGTTATAGTCGTATAAATTGGATATAAATGCCTGGTGAAAATCGGAGATTTACCGAAATCCTCTCAGTAAACTTACGAGGGAATCCTTCTATTATAAAAATGATAGTAATAGTACCAATCAATATCAGTGATATATATAATTCTAGATATAAATAGTTATATTTAAGTCAATTGACGTTGAATAAACACGGGAAAAATAAACATAAAAAAGCTTTCCCATTTTATACCTCTCATCTTCTTTTTATGATTTTACATTTGTAGAATTTATCATAATATAAGTGCAAATTTGGAACTACTCCAAGCAATGAAACAAACCTATCCCTTAAGGAAAATTTTTGTTATTGCCTATTTCAACATTAAAGTTGTTGAACCAATTTTCCCAATATCTTGGACCGATATCATAAACTTTATCTCAAATTTAAGTTTCATAAATATAATTACACATTTCTCTTTCCAAACTTTCGATTTCATCGACAAGACGGTTCATAAGATTTAGAAATGTCTGAAGCTTTAATGCAACGATTTAGATATTTTTCAGTCCCTGGTTCATCTTATCAGAATACCTTTATCACGAACATTTTGGGGAAATGCTTTCTATGATTTGGTTAACGGCCTTCCAGGAAGAGATTCCTGAAATAACTACTATACCCTTTTTGCCAAAAATATCTGTCAGCACATCATTTAAATTAAATATGTTAGGTATGAGAATAGGGCTAGCTTCATTTTTGATATAGATTTTTTTTGGTACAAGTTTATGGCGAATCCAAATGTATAAACGAAATTCTTTATGATCTTTTGGGAAAAACCCTTGATAACTGAATCATGTAGTTTAGCGCAATTCCTTCAATGATTTACAGATCAACTTATCTGTTTTTTGTATATAAATGCCTTTATATCTTGTGCATTTCTAACTATAGCAGTGAGATCTTTATCGATGGATTATAAAATGGAAACAAAAAAATTGCTTGTTAATTCAAATGTAGAAACGTCACATTTTTCTGATATGCTCCAACTTTTAGGGGCTAAAAATCAATAGTCTCTAGCTAAAAATTGATGCTGCTTTTCACTACATATGCTGAAATATTAGCAATGGAAGAGAGTTGGGGAATATCTAAACCACAAGACTGGTTACTCTTTCAATTATTATAGATAAATTCTTTTTTTGAGGCAGTGAAATTGGCTAAAAAGCCAATTTAACAACCGTAATCAAAACAAATTTTGGCATTAGCTGTCGATTCATTGAGGATTATTTAGACTGGTTTGATAACCAAAATTAGAATAAACTTCCGAGCTGAAATAACGATGGATTCAATTTTCAAAAAAATAAGGTAGGTGACACTTTTATTTATTTGAGTTTGTTATTCGAAGAATTTCATATTTGTTTTTAAGCTACTGCCATATTGAGAAAGCAGCTGGTATTTTTGTGCACATCTTCTGGAAGTGGGCACTCACAAATGTATGTGATTATCATTTGCTGGAAAAAGATGCACTGTGTTGTCCATAAATTTAAATGGGGCAAAGAATCATATCTGCTTTTGAAATCAAAGATCACAGACTATTGAAATATTAGATTAGTTAAGATAAAAATGGTTGTATAACAGAGCGAAAGTAAAAAATACTGTTACCTTATCAGGAAGAGTATGTTAATTACCTCTTCTCGGAAACCTTCTGCAAAGACCCGATTGCTTTGCAAGTTGCTTTCGAGGTTTATAGCCTGTAGACGGATAACGCGTGGAAAAATGGGCATGCAGGAACTTATGGAGTTCACACAGAGTGATCCCTTCATAGTCGTAGGAGAGTACCATGGAAATCCTGGGGAACTCAGTTTTTACGATGGAAGCAGAAAACTTCTTTTTTCTCTCAGATTTGTGGGCTGGTATTCTCAGATAATCGATTCTTACCGGTTTTCAGATGTTAAGCCCATGCTCATAGGCCATGGAGAGATTGCGGAATCTTTTGAGTTTTTTTTCCAATTCAAAAGGATTGAAAGCGATAAAATAGATAAATTTACTTCTCGTTCCATTTTGATAATTATAGAAGGGAAGGATATTTATTTTATGAGTAGCGGGAAGTGCCTATTTAGTTTTATTATCAAAGGTTTTAAAAAATACTGACCTCGAAACCCTTATTTTTGAACTTAATTTTCAAAAATCATTTACAAAGCAAAGTTGCAAGTTCATTTTTTGGGTCCATTTTGAGAAACAAATTTTACAAGGAGGAATTTCCTGAAACTTTTCGCAGAATTTACTTTTGAAACTGAAACTGCAGAACCGATTTATAGGGTTGTGCTGCCCGAGCTTAATGATTATTTTTCAGGAAGATCTGAAATATGCCTGTTTCTTAAGGACGCAAATAACCTGGTACTGAGAATAAAAGCCGAAGATCCAGTCTCCCTTCGCTCAGCTATCAATACATGGTTCAGGCTCATTCAGATTGCCCAGGAAATCCTTGAAGCTACAATTGAAAAAGGGAATAGTACAACTTTCGATGTCATTAAGAACTAGGTTGAAAATCAGGGAAACTAGGAAGAAAGATAATCATGTAAGCGAATAAGGATATTTGTTTTTGAATAATTCTTTTTATATTCAGAGCAGGGGCCTGACATGCTCCATTACTTGTAGCAGGATGCTTTACAACAACTTTAATCTATTTATGCAATCATCTAATTTTATTCAATAATTTTGTCAGTTCGTTGGTTTTTTAGCTAGTAATTTAATTTATTAATGAATTTATTTTTTATTCGACAGTTTCTTAATCCCATTTCATGCTGGATCTGTAGAGCTTTGGAATCCTTTTCACAGGCAAACTTGATATTCTTCAGTCTTTTGAGATCTTTCTAAGATTCCGTAATCATTCTCTGGAGTTTCTTTTCAGAAGTAATCTCCTTTTTTTCTGCATATCTGTGGAGTTGAGTGACTACCCTTTTTGTTTGATATCGCCATATTTAACTATAGTTTCGTAAAATGAACATCTTGGATCCAGTTCCTATTTGAACCCAATATCAAATGACAACAAATTTTTTGGAGATATTGAGTGTTTAAGAAATACGAGTTCTCAATTCCACGTCTTTTCTTATTGATTTGATGTTATTTTCAGGAGATGAGCGATATCAACTATTCAGAAAACATTATCATTGGACTTTATATATTCCGGAGTATTATTATAAGTTCCATTATATATTTTATTGTCTGATGTATTGCAGGACTAAGCCTTTGAAATAGTTGGAAACATACTGATTTGTGATTATTTTAAACTCAAAACGCTGACATTTAGCTTTAATGTCTTTTGCATGACATAGAGGATTTCAATAAACTTCTGATATTTCATGGTTTATTATATTTTATTTATCAGCATATGACAAAATATAGGGATTTACCAAAATTTTCCTTATGTAATTTCAATAGAGATTTGCCATCGATATTTTTGTAGTCTCTAAAAATGATAAAAGCTGTGGTGCCACAATTTAGAAGTTGAGTTTTGATATTGACAATTTCCATCATTTACAAGGCAAATTTCATGCAAAGTTGAGTAAATTTTTATTCATGAATCTATCAAAGGCTCGTCTAAACGCAATATCATTAAGAGTAGATACACATTCCAGGATCAACAAGTCATGAGCTAATTTGTGCTGCCCAAATTTGGACATCACTTCATCAATCACTTTTTCAATTTCAGGTTCATCACAAATGCCAGAAAAGACTCAGTATTATCAAAAGAATGTATTAGTGGCAAACATAAGAAAATCCGGAACGAGATTCTGTGCTTTGTCTATTAATATATTGATAAGAAAGTGAACAAATTTGTAAGAAATTTGTGGAAGGTAGATTCAACAGATATAAATATTTACCCTAGATAAAGTACGAGATTAAAAATAGAATCATTACCCTGTTTAGAACGATATAGACCATCTAAGAGAATAAATAGATATATATATACATATGCAAAAATTCAATAAATCTAACCGATTTTAGAATAAAGGCTATTTGACTATCTTAATACTAATTATAATTTCTTTTCCTTCTCCATTTCAAGGATTTCTTTCATGTACTCAATTATGTTTTCTTTTAGATTTTAGTTTTTAATGGCAAAATTTACTATTGCTTTTATGTATCCTAGTCTGTCTCCGGTATCGAATCTTGTTCCTTTGAACTTGCAAGCATATATTATCTGAGATTTATTCAGGAGTCTGATTCCATCTGTAAGCTGAATTTCGCTTTCGAACCCTGTTCCCGCACTCCTTATACAATCAAAGATTTCAGGGGTGAATACATAACGACCAACTGCCCCCATATTTGAAAAAGCAGCTAAAGGTGATGGTTTTTCGATAATGTCTTCAAGTAAATAAAGTGAATCATCAATAGGTTTTCCTTTTATAATCCCATAACTGCTCAGTTTTTCATAAGAAACTTCTTCAACTGCGATAATAGATTTTCCATATTTTTCAAAATTCTCAATTAGTTGGGCAGTGCAGGGTTTGTCATTCACAATGATATCATCCCCTAAAAGCACAGCAAAAGGCTCATCCCCAATATGTTTTTCTGCTCTGAGAACTGCATCTCCAAGCCCATTTGGTTCTTTCTGGCGGATATAATGGATATCCACAAGTGAAGAAACATCCCTGACCAGTTTAAGGAGTTAAGTATCATTTTTTTTGTGAGATACATTTCAAGCTCAGGAGAATAGTCAAAATAATCTTCGATTGCTCTTTTACCCCGACCTGTAATAATTATTATATCTTTGATTCCGGAATCGATAGCTTCCTCCACAACATACTGTATCACAGGAGTGTCAATGATTGGAAGCATTTCCTTTGGCATTGACTTGGTGGCCGGTAGGAATCTGGTTCCAAGGCCAGCTGCTGGAATAAGTGCTTTTTTAACTCTCAAAATGAACCCTCAGTTAAAAAGAAAATCATATGAAACGATTAGTATAATAGCTGATTTAAGAGAATTTTGATAAACCTCTGATTTTCATGAGTCATTAATATACTATTTATAAGGATATGACAAAATGTAGGGATTTATCGAAATTTTCTTAAATGATTTTTTTATCCTTATTTTTATCCTTAATACCTAGAGGATTTAGATAAATCCCTATATTTATATGCATATAAATAGTATATTAATGACTCATGAAAATCAGAGGTTTATCAAAATTCTCTATCGAAAGCCCTTCGCCAAATGTTCGTAAAAAAGGTTTTCAGATAAGAGATAATCAGGACATAGAAAGATCTCAAAGAGCTGGGTTTAGGCTTCAGACATTTCTAAATCTTATGAACCGTCTTGTCGATGAAATCGAAAGTTTGGAAAGAGAAATGTGTAATTATATTTATGAAACTTAAATTTGAGATAAAGTTTATGATATCGGTCCAAGATATTGGGAAAATTGGTTCAACAACTTTAATGTTGAAATAGGCAATAACAAAAATTTTCCTTAAGGGATAGGTTTGTTTCATTGCTTGGAATTGTTCCGGATGGATACCTAACTATGAATTAATTTTGCAACTGTATAGGTATAACAAGTGAATCAAAGGAAGCAAGGTGGAGCCTAACTCAGATTACTCAGGCATCAGCAGGAAAAAAGTAGCAATTTAAAAGAGTTCTTTAATCATAAGAAGAACCAAATTGGACATTCAAGACAATTAGTTGCATTGCAAAGAAAAATTGACACAATCAATAAGGATATGATTCCAGATGACAATATTTACAAAGATGAAACAGGATATCAAAAGGAAGAAACTCAAAAAAAGGAGATCCCTGAGACTGAGATATTCTAAGTTGATAAATATATAAACATAATTATTGAAATAATCACAATTATGGAAAAAGAGGATGGAGAAAGAGTACTCAAGTAACTAGTTTAGTCACATACTTTCATTTTAAAAATATCATCTTTGTTTAAAAATTCATTATTAGAAATGTAATTGAACATTAGTTAATAACTAGCTTTATTAAAATTAAACCTTTAATAAAGGAATGCATAACCGTTTAAAATTTAGTATACGTGTCGAAAAGTTACTTATGCTAAACTATAGTATAGATTAGTTGGAGATATTTAATCATATGTTGGAGTCTTTATGTTACTAAGTATCATATATTATAATGCTGTAATTCCTTATGGTGCTTCGGTAATAGTAGGGCTTATAACACTTCTTTCTTTAAAAGAGGTTCTGTTATCATCTGAAGCGTGGAACACATCTCTTAACAGTTCTTTTAATATGGCAATTACACCTCTACTTTTTTGTCTAGCAGTGATCATCTTTTACAAACTTGGAGCTATTATTTAACTCCAAATTAGATAGGGATTTAAATCAGACACATGTAAATTTGTAATATTAAGAAGTAAAAAGCTTATATTTTGTTTGCTATCTACATTTCTTTTATTTGGATTGCTTGTTTATCCAGCAGAAGCTTTGATTATAAGGAATATTTCTCCATAAAAATCAGTGCTCAGAGATTTCGTGACAATGAATTGCACTGCATCACCGGGAGAGATTATAAATGCCCAAATTATTTTTGAAAAGAGTGCCCCTGTTGCCGAGGGTAGATATCAACTCTTTGTTGATGGTATAAAAATCCCATCGGGTACAGATTGTTTTACTGTTAAGGCTTATAGAATACAGAATTTGCACTTGATGATAAAAAATTTCATATGGCTTAACTCCCAGTCAGATGGTTCTGGAGGAATCGCGACCATAAATCACAAATATATCACTCCCTTGAATTACGATGTTCAGATCTACGGTAATGTCAGGGCACGTCTTCGATTTGTACATTAAGCTTACAGAATCCCATACAATCAGAGCTGATTCAAGTGGAAATTGGATTCAAACTATGGACACTTCCTCAATGTAATTAGATACATACCAGATTAGTGGGGGGAAATATTGAAAAAAGAATAGAACTAGGATCCACAGGACAAAGCACAGAATCTCGAATTTCATGTTTATGGAAAACAGATAAGTTGAATTTTACCGGAGCTTTTGAGACGTGAAAAAACAAAATCTCAATGCTGATATAATTGAAACAGAAAAAACTAAATAAATTTAGGAGTTCGAATTTGGATTGGATCCTCAAGTTTAATTTTGATCCACTTCGACATCTATACATAAGGATGCCATATTTTTTCAATACGGCAATAACTTAAAAATTAATCTAATTTTCAATGAGCAACGATGAAAATTGGGAGTAAAATCGAATATTTTATGGCCGCAAAATGAGAGGAGCAGTAAAAGCTCCTCTAGAAATAATGAATAAATTAAGGAACAAGAAAATTAGATTAAAAAGAGTCACAAAGGGTTGAGTTTACCCAGTAACTTAAAAAATATCTAAAGAGGAACAGATTTTCATTCGAAGACCTATGAAAATCCTGAAAATAGATAAGTGAAATTGGAGACTAAAAGGATTTAATTTTCATCAATTTATTTCTCTCGAACGATCTAAGCGAGCGATGGACTTTTTAATAGCGAAGCTAAATTCGCTGGCGATGCATTTACATGCAAGGTGAACATACAACGTATAGAATTCCAACAAAAAGAAAGATATGTTAAAAATCAAATCAGAAAATATGTAGAGGATTAGAAATGGCTTTGTGGAAGGAAAAGAAAGTTGATTCTGCATACAACTATGGGAGACATAACAATTGAGTTTTCTGAAGACATGCCAATAACAGTGGGAAACTTTGCAAAACTCGTGGACAAAGGATTCTATGATGGAGTTATTTTCCATAGGATCATCGATAAATTTATGATTCAAAGCGGCGATCCCACAGGAACGGGGATGGGAGGTCCAGGATATGAAATCCCAGACGAATTCACAAAGCATAACCATAACTATAGGGGCACTATCTCCATGGCAAATGCAGGCCCAAATACTGGAGGCAGTCAGTTCTTTATCAACCTTGTGGACAATAACTATCTCGACAAAATGCACCCTGTTTTTGGGAAGGTAATAGCCGGCATGGAAGTTGCGGAAGCTATTGGGAAGGTGAAAACTGACCGCCAAGATAGCCCTAAAACTGAAGTTAAAATTATAAAGGCCGAACTGGTATAAAGTTTCTTATTTTGGGTCATTTTAGAGTATTTTGATAAACCCTTGATTTTCACGAATTATGATATTATTACTTATTAAGCATATGACGAAATTTAGTGGGGGGTTATCAAGATATTTTTAATGTTCGTTTAGTTCATTGGAGATTCTCAACTTTTTTTTTGCCACAAACATTATTTTTTTATTCTGCAAAATTTGTTTTATTAAAAGAACATTTTCATACAAAAAAGTGGCTCACCAAATTTAGTATATGAGTTATAAACCATTATAGGATAACTATAATATTATATTCGATATATAATGGAAAATATCAGAACACTACTGTTATACTTGATATTTCATGCACTATCAAAGCACTAATATATTCTATTAAAATGTAAAATATACTCAGCATATTATACTGATAGCTTTACTTATTAAATAGAGAGAAATTTTACTTCCAGAGGTGTCTAATATATGGACTTCGATGCAATTGATGATTTTGTGCATAAAATAATTGGGATGGTAGGATCAGATAAAAGAAATCTCCACTGTGCAGTCGCTTTTGCTATTGAACGTGCAGAAGAGATGTCCTTTCCTCCCGAACTATTATTTGAGATTTCTAATGCTTGTAAAAAACAGAAAATGTTTATGGAAGAGTACGTTTTTGCAAAAGCTTGCTTTTCAAAGGCTTATGGGAGAATCCGTGAAGAAGCTTGTGTTGCAATTAGCACTGCAGCACATGTTATGGGTTTTTCCCTTGAAACTGAAGCAAGCTATCTAGAAATTCTAAAAGAAACACCTGATAATGCAGATGTCAGATGTGCATATGCAGAGCTTTTATTTGAACTCAAAAAGATCCAGGAAGCTGAAAAGGAATATAAAATGATACTTAAAACCTTTTCAACACATCTAAAAGCAAATACTGGATATGCTTATCTCTTAGCCGAATATGGCTACACGAGAGAAGCAGAAGAATACTACTCAAGAGCACTTAATGTTGATCCTAATTATGTTCCTGCTAGAGGTGGGTACGCAAACCTGCTTTTTAAAATCGGAAGAGTCAGAGATGCCGAAAAAGAATATAAACTTGCAATGGAACTAAACCCTGAAGACCCAAGCCTACATCACAACTGTGGAGCTTTACTCTATTTCCTAGGACGTAGTTCAGAAGCCGAAATTGAGTACAGAAAAGCTCTTGACCTGAACCCGAGGCAAAGACGAACTCTCTTCAACTACGGAAACCTTCTAGCAAGAGAAGGCAGATTTTTGGAAGCACAGGCCCATTATTTGGAAGCGATTGCACTTGATCAAAATGATGCAAAAATTCATTCCAATTATGCGAACCTTTTGGCTCGCTTTGGAATAAGGCACGAAGCTGAAGTGGAATATAATAAAGCTCTCAGTTTGGATCCTGAGAGTGCAGAAGGGCATTATAGCTATGGAAACCTCCTTTTGGAGCTTGGGCGCTTATCAGAAGCCGAAGAGGAATATAGAACAGCTCTTGACCTGAATCCGTATTATCCTCCTATTCACTACAGTTATGGTCTTCTTATGAGAAAAATGAGGCGCTTTGAAGAAGCTAAAAAACAATACATGAAAGCCATGCAACTGGACCCTGATATAGGGAGTAAAATGATCGAAACTTGGATTATTCTTGATTGACTTAAAGAAAATTTCGATAAACGCCTAAATTTCGTCATATGATTATAAATAATAATATTATAATTTGTAAAAATCAGAGATTATCGAAATCCACTAAAACAATGAGAATTACAAACATATCAAATCTGAATCTTTTCTCACCTACATCATGTCCTCAGTTAACAATCTATAAAAAATTTTTACCAAGCACCTCACTTTTTTCCCTGCAGGGAAAATATTAGCCCATAAAAAGGTATGCTATTAACATTTTTAGACCCATCACTCTATATATGTACATGTGTGTAGAAATTATTTGCATACTATCATTCATTAAAGGTTAGATCAATTTTTAATGTTACTGCCCTATTGAGAAAATATCTGGAATTGTTGTGTTAGTCTGTGGGAAATGGGATCATTCATTGAAAGTTAGATTACTTTTAAGCACTGTCTTTTTAGCTTACCGACATACAGAAAACCAAAAAAACTGTACAGTGCAGAGAATAATGATGCTGAGATCAAGTATGCAGCTTTCCTGATAGACATCGATTCATTTTTCTGGACAACATACTTTTGATTCTTATTTTAATTTAACATCGCCTTTTTTTGGATCATTAGAAAGACCCCTGTTTTCTTCAAACCATCTGCAGTATTCATCAGGGCATTGTGTTTCAGGGCACCCGTGTATATACTCCAAGATATCTTTCATCTTTGCACTGGCCATTGATACTGATACATCCGCACTCCCATAATAAATGCGGATTTCGTCATCTACTAAGACCCAGCCGCAAGGGAAAACAACATCATTAACGTCCCCACTGCGTTCATACATTTCACGAGGCCCGAAAATCCATCCTTCAGATCTATGAAGCACTTTCCTAGGATTTTCAAGATCAAGAAGAGCCAATCCAAGTCGATAGCTCGCTTTAGATGTCGTCTGGCGTACTCCATGGTACATAATTAACCATCCATCAGATGTGCGAATTGGTTGTGGAGATAAACCGATCTTGTTAGCATCCCACCATCCACCTTCACGAGCATACAGAAGAACCTCATGATCTCCCCAGTACTTCATATCTGGAGAAAAGGATATCCATATATTTGCTTTCGAGCCCTGCATACCAGATACAGGCCGATGTAACACTGCCCACTTACCATCAATTCTTACAGGAAAAACAGCAGCATCTTTATTTTCTGGAGGTAGGATGGCTCCTACACGATCAAAATTACAGAAATCTTCTGTAAAGGCCAAAGCTGGTAGGGGTCCAGAATCCGAAAAAGCTGTATATGCTACAGCCCATTTTCCCATCTCATCGATGTAAGTTATACGCGCATCTTCAATGCCATATATCTCTTCAGGGTAGTTTATTGGATCTGGAGCAAAGGTAGGTTTGCTGTCAATCTCCCAGCCATCAATTCCATTCTTACTCCTGGCTACCGTAAAATGAGAAAAACCCCTGTAATCTTCAACACGCACCATTAATAGAGTTATACCGTTAACTATAGCTGCTGCAGGATTAAAGACTGAATGAGCCTGATACGGCCAATCTTCAACTGTAAGGATAGGATTTTTCTTACACCTTTGGAACAGCTCCCCATGCCCTTTCCATATCATATTATCTTTCTCTACTGAGTAGACATGATGCGGAAAATCTTCAAAGGTAAGTGTAGAATTTCTCTCATCTCTTTGGAAAGGTTCGTTGTCATCTTTTAATATCATGTTATCTACCTAATTTCATTCGATGTATTAATAACATATTTACTATCTTTTCAGAGCCCTAGTCTCTGCTTTATCACTCACTCTTGATTGCGATAAGGTACTGAATGCTCTGTTTTCAGCTTTATTTAAAAAACTGAAAGCTCTAGAGTAATAAATTACGGGTTCTGTATCATATTATAGTTAATGCTGTCGCGGATGAATCCGCTGAGACGACACCTACTATAATACAAACATTATTAATATTTAACAGTTGTCACATTTTAGTACACTATATATAGAATCACTTCTTGCTTAGGAGCATTTGTTAATACAATTTGAAATAATTATGAAATTATTAAATAAAATTTATTTGATTTAATTCATATAGTATTTTTAAACTATTTTATTAAATAGATTTATTCAATTAAATTCGTGTAGTAGAACCAAATGGTCTAATTCGTATGTTGAAAAGAAATAATAAAAAATAAGCTTGATAGTTTATTTGTTTCCATTTCCCCAGAAGTCTACAAAAAATGATATAGATGTTCTCAATATGATAGTAGCTTAAAATATAGGTTATTTCGATAAATCTCTTATTTTCACGAGTCTTTCATATTCCTTCTATAAGCATAAGACAAAATTTAGAGGTTAATCAAAATCTTCTATAATCTAACTTTTGGATAATAATAGGCAAATTGGCAAAAAAATCTACATCTGTGTACATCCTGCAGAATGTAGGTTATGAAATTACAAGGCTAATACGAATATCCTGATTAAATTTTTGATTAAATTCTTCCATAGTTAAAACGCCGAGATAGGTTAAAAAGCTTATATGTATTCTGCAATATAGATTGTCTTCCAGAATACGAGCTCAGTAATAACATATCTTTTCAGGCTCTTCCATATTTATCTTCAAGTTTTACAATGTCGTCTTCTCCAAGGTACTCTTTAAGTGATCTCAATGCAAAAAAAGTTTTCGCTGCCTATATTCCTAATATGGCGCACCTCGTTTAGTGGAAGATCTGCATAATCTCCGGAAAGAAACCTGATTTCACTCTGCTTTTAGTTACAATTCCTTTTCCATTGACTATGTAACAGTGCTCATTTTTATAAGCATGGCGCTGAAGTGAGATTTTACACTGAGGTAGAATTGTTATAGTTTTGACTTTATACCTTGGCACATCAAGAGCACCTCATAGTACTCCCACGGCGTTACTGACTCAGGTTTGCATTTTTCAATAATTATTTCATACACTTTGATGTAGTCAGCTACCATGCTATCAACAGAATTTTTTCCCCCCAATTCCCCGGCATTTTTTGCGGGAGATAGAACCAACCTTTTACCCAGTCACTGCGGCCTCACCACTATCATTGACCAGAAAGCCAGTTTCTCCATATCTGATCAGCTCAGGCATCATACCTCTTTTCATTGCAATTACAGTGTATCGTTAGCCATAGCTTCAATCACATCAAGTTAGAAAGCCTCAAAATGATTGATCATATGCAGTAAAGTGTATGCATTTGACAAGAGTTCCTTCTTGCGCTCAATAACCAACAATCAAAGAAAATGAGCTCAAAAAAACTTGCCAATTAAATCTTAAATAATATGGTTAATGAGATCTTTTTTCCCAAGCTGAATAGTTATGATTCTTATTTTAATTTAACATCGCCTTTTTTTGGATCATTAGAAAGACCCCTGTTTTCTTCAAACCATCTGCAGTATTCATCAGGGCATTGTGTTTCAGGGCACCCGTGTATATACTCCAAGATATCTTTCATCTTTGCACTGGCCATTGATACTGATACATCCGCACTCCCATAATAAATGCGGATTTCGTCATCTACTAAGACCCAGCCGCAAGGGAAAACAACATCATTAACGTCCCCACTGCGTTCATACATTTCACGAGGCCCGAAAATCCATCCTTCAGATCTATGAAGCACTTTCCTAGGATTTTCAGGATCAAGAAGAGCCAATCCAAGTCGATAACTTGCTTTAGATGTCGTCTGGCGTACTCCATGATACATAATTAACCATCCGTCAGATGTGCGAATTGGTTGTGGAGATAAACCTATCTTGTTAGCATCCCACCATCCACCTTCACGAGCATACAGAAGAACTTTGTGGTCGCCCCAGTACTTCATATCTGGAGAAAAGGATATCCAGATATTCGCCTTCGAATCCATCATACGAAATATCGGGCGATGTAACACTGCCCACTTACCATCAATTCTTACAGGAAAAACAGCAGCATCTTTATTTTCTGGAGGTAGGATGGCTCCTACACGATCAAAATTACGAAAATCCTCTGTAAAGGCGAGAGCTGGTAGAGGACCAGAATCCGACCAAGCCGTATATGTTACAGCCCACTTTCCCATTTCATCGAT
>CAWKGG010000047.1:0-14730 GCA_963848985.1 uncultured Methanosarcinaceae archaeon | reverse complement strand
CCACGCCGCGCAGCGACCGTCTTCGGCTAGAATGCGGCGCAATTTGTAAAAGGCCAGGGTCGGAAAGCTCACAATGCCCGTCGCTCCCACGCGGAGCATTTAGGCAATCACCCCTCCAGCATTGAGGACCGCAGGCAAGGTCTGGGACAGCACCACACAGTCGAATTGTTGGTCGGCAAAAGCATGCAAACCTGCGTTCAAGTCCGCTTGGATCACGTCCAGATTGCGCTTCAGCACGCCCAGGATTTTATGCTCGTCCAGTTCGACACCCGCTAACCGGCGATGGTTTTGTTGCTTGAGCCGCACCAGCAATCGCCCGGTGCCACAGCCCGGATCCAGCACGCTCGCCCCCGGCGAGATCGACTGCCCAATCCGGTCATAATCCAGCCGGCGTTGGTGAAAAATGCTGATGGTTCCGGGCAGCTCCTCCTGATCCATGCCTGCAATGGTCCGGCATCGGCGACAAGGTTGTGCACGAAACGCCCGCACCATCTCACCGTAACGGTCAAAATCGTCCGGCAGCAGAAAGGCATCATGGCCACAATCGCTCTGAATGTCGCAGTAGCTGACGGCGGCGTGGTTGTGGACCACGCGTCGACGATGTGGCGCGATTGGTTCGCCGAAACAGCCAGTCGCTGGAAAATCAGCACCAGCCAGCGGCAGCGGGCGGAACGAAAACTCGCCGCCAGTTGTTCCGGCGTTCCGCCCAAATCAAACAAGTCCATGGCCAGGGACAGCGTGAGGTAGCTGTTGGCATCGAAGCGGTCCACAAACTTCGTTCCCCTGGTGGCCGAGATAGGAGCCCACGGAAAAGGTCTTCTCAAACTGATGGCTTCCTCGCGCGGCTGCAGCCGGTCGGCCTCAAATTTCTGGCTCATGGCCTCCGGCGAAAGATAGGTAATGTGGCCGATCATCCGCGCCAGCGCCAGGCCCGACCGCCGGGCCGTGCGGCTGGTCGTAATACTGGCCGCCGTGGAAAAACGGATCGCGACGAATGGCGTTTCTGCCCGACGACATCAAAAGCCAGCGCCTGGCTAGTCAAGCGCGGTGAACTGGCCAGCACCACCGCGCCCCGCAACCGATCCGGATACCGCGTGGCCCAGAGTTAAGGTCTGATGTCCGCCAACGGAGCCGCCGATGACTGCGACGAGCTGGCCGATGCCGAGGTGATCCACAAGCACCGACTGGAGTTCCACCATGTCGCCGATGTGATGGTGGGAAATCCGGTCCGTAAGGTTTGCCGGTCGCCGGGTTGAGGCTGCCCGGCCCGGTGGTGCCGCGACAGCCGCCGAGGAGATTCGGACAGATGACAAAAAACGGTTGGTGTTCACCGGCTTGCCCGGCCCACCAGGAGGTCCCACCAACCGGGATCATCGCCGCGTCATGCTGGGCGACGTGTGAATCACCGCTGATGGCGTGGCAGATCAGGATGGCGTTATCGCCGGAATCGTTGAGCTGGCCGTAAGTTTCATAAACCACCGTGACTTTTGGCAAAGTGCCGCCGGACTCCAACTGGAACGGCTGATCCAGCGTAACGCTCTGCGCGTAGACGCAATGGATGCGCGGAGCGAACCTCATCGCTGCTGTTGAAAATATCCCTGGCCATTAGATGTTCGACTCGCGGTTCAAAACGCTGCCACAATGACCGTAGCCCAGGGCAAGTGTCAAGTGTTTGTTGAGATGCCAACATTGCCCTCAACCCCGCGCAGGAAAATGACTCCATTTTGGAAATCCAAAGCTTGCAATGACCGCAACGCAACCGCAATCATATTGACGATTAGCCTGAGCAATCCGTTCCCTCCTGATTTAATCGAAACCGAGCTGCCGAAGCGTGCGAAAGACAAAAACCAGGCGCTGCTGCTGCACTGCGCGAGCGGGATGCGGAGCGGCATGGCGAAAAGCAAACTGAAAAGCATGGGCTACCCAAACGCCTTCAACCTCGACTCGTATGGCCGTGCTGAAAGCATTTTGAAGCAAGTGCGATAATGCGATAAAAGGGGCACTTGTTAGGCGCTTCAGCAAGATAGACATTTTTGCCAGCGAAGCAAAAAACGATTGGCAGTGAGCAAATCTTGTAGAACCTTAGCCTGTTGTATATGGACGTCTTAACCCTGTCACGAATTCCGTTCGGCGCAACGATTGCGTTTCGCTGCATCTACCCGCCGTTGAGCATCGGGCTGGGCATTATGTTGGTGCTGATGGAAGGCGCGTGGCTCAAAACCGGCAACAATCTTTATCACCAAATGGCGCGATTCTGGACGAAAGTGTTTGCGCTAACATTTGCTATCGGTGTGGCGACGGGCATCGTGATGGAGTTTGAGTTTGGCACGAACTGGGCGACGTATTCGCGCTTCGTCGGTGACGTGTTTGGCAGCGCGCTCGCGGCGGAAGGCATTTTTGCATTTTTTCTCAATCTGGTTTTCTGGCGGTGCTGTTGTTTGGCTGGGAGAAGGTCGGACGCAAGCCGCACTTTTTCTCGACATGCATGGTGGCGTTAGGCGCGCATTTCAGCGCGATCTGGATCGTCCATGGCCTGATGCGCACGCCCGCCGGTTTGTCTGCCGTGGTGAAGGCGAACGTGGTTTTGTCATCGCTGATTTTGTTCACGCTGATCTATTCAGTGCTGTTCGCTGTTTTCATTTACCTGCTCAATGACAAAATCCAGCACGGCCCGGATGACGCGGATTTGATTCCGTCCGGCAAACTTGCGCTGCCCACCAAGTATTGAATCACGCCATGCACCTTGATCTCAACACCATCTGGTTTATCCTCGTTGGCGTCTTATTGACCGGTTATCCGCTGCTCATCGGCGTGACCACGATAGCCCTGTTTATGATGCACGGCGCGATTTATGGCGTGATGAACCGAGATTTGTCGTTGCTATGGCAGGTGTTAATCCGAAAGCCCTGCGACCGATGAGATAATCGATTTGCTTACAATGGGGGCCATTCTGGAATGAAATCCTTCGCCGCTCCCGCTTTTCACGACTTGAACGAGCCGGGTCGGTGACCGGCGCTCCGTCAGTTTCCGTATAGGAAATTAAATACAAACATAAATAATTAAAAACATACCGGATTAAATAATTGTGAACAAGGCAATTAAAATCCTACGGGAGTATTAAAGGCAAAGTTATAGGAATAAAGTCAAGTTTAGATATTATAAACAATACTTTATGAATTAGATACTGGTCATTCCTATGGGAACTACTATAACTACCTATACTGTTTACAGCCAACATTTGTCATTACTTAAAATTAAGTAATATTTATATTATTCAAATAATAAATATGTTATTCCTTCTATGCCCTACAAGATTTCACGGCAATTGTAGGAAAGAGCTATAATTTTCGGGATCTGATATATGAATGCTGAGTTTTTTGCTTTTGTAATATTTTATGTTCCGTTTTTCAAATTGATTTTAATTTCACAAAGCTAAAATACAGAATCCAATAGCAAATATTACAGTTTGAATTGAAAATAATAAAGTAGTAGAAACCATTGGATTTTCATTTGGAAATATATAACTAAAATTATAATCAATAAAAATTAAACCTAGGATCGTTAAAGGTATTTTTAGTAACAGAAGATCCTAATAATGTTTATTTGCAATACGCTGGAATATGAGATATGGCCCGAACTTTGACAAATTTAACTATTATGAAAATCAATCTTCATCATGAATTGGTTTGAGAAATACTGTTGATGCTGCACACATCAACAGTGTCTAATTTTCGTCGGAAAAATTATTCATCTATTCTGCAACGTAGTATCATAAGCAGTACTTTTTATAAAGTTTTTAGGCAGGTAATTTGTCTTCTAAATTTGATAGCTTCAAATAGTTTCATTAATTTTTTCATGTGTAAAGCCAATTTCCTGCTTATTTGAGTTAAAATATGAGCGATTTGGCTACATAAGACTCTAAAATAGAGTGTCTCAAACATTTAATATTCTTTACAAAAAAAGGGTTTTATTAGTAGGTCAGAGAATACCCAAAAAACTGTGTACTCATGAGAGTTGGATCAATTACAATAGTTGGAATAAACCATTAATATCGTTCTTTTTCAAGGCAGTAATAATTTTTTCTTCAAATAGTTCTTTGTGCTGAAAAATATTCACCATAGTGATATAATTTTATTTTTTATAATTAAAACATATTTTGATTGAAAAGTTAGAGCGAAAGAAGAGAAAACTCTATGAATAAAGAAAAAATTGCTCCGAAGGTATCTCTTTTTTGCAAAATAGATAATGGGCTAGAAACGGTAGTACAATAACATACATATATATGTTAGTGAGATATAAACACAAATGGACTAGTTGGCATAAATATAATTTAGTTTATACATCTATATGTGAGTTCAACTTTAAGATCAATAATGAGTTTAAAAAAGGGTATGATGCTTTACAAATAGACTGAGTCTGTATTTTATAGCCTTAATTTCAACAGCTATGATTTTTATGCCGGTGAATATAGCAGATGCAGCGCCATTTGCATATATTACGAACCATAATAGTAACACTGTATCTGTTATTGACACAGCAAAAGATGCTGTTACAGCAACTGTGAATGTAGTAAGCTTGCCTTGGGGAACTGCAGTTACGCCAGATGGAACAAAGGTATATAAAACAAATGAAGTCAACAACAACGTTTCTGTAATTGACACAGCAACAAACACAGTTACTGCCACGGTACCTATAGGAGACAATCCTATGGCCTTCGGGCAGTTTATAAGCAAAATAAATGGGTTTTATTATATTGAATCAAGTCCAAATAATAATTTTACTGCAGGAACACTTAGCCTATCATTGCTACATGCACCTTGTACAACAAATATCACTTTCCCACAAGGAATAAAACCAGGAGACAGTTGTTACACAACTGAGACAATCAAGAATGTTGGAAGTCTTGCAGGAAATCTAAGCATGAGCTTTCAAAATCTCACCGAGACAGACATGACAACGAAGTTCTATCCTAATGGAAATCCTTCTGGAGCCTTGGGAAAAGATGTACAAATGGCACTATGGATTGACACAATGAATCATGGACATAATTTCATTACAGGTGATATCTTACTACAAGTTGGTGGCACATTTACCAATACTACTCCCAGCCTGACCTACTATGCACCATCTATTTATAACAATAGTCAAGGGATGCAAATTATGACTATGAATAATAATACCAGCTATGATGTTTACCTGACATGGTATCTTCCATCCACAATTGGTAACGAAGTTCAGGGAGATAGCCTTCCTTTGATATCAATTACACTCTTAACCAGACTGATCCAATAAATTGTTAGTAAATTGTTAACTAGTTAAAAGCTCCTTAAAAAAGCTGGCAATGAACTGATAGCCAAATTAATGAGAAATGGTGGTCTAAGATCCACTATTTATATTTACCTTTCAACTAGAAAGTATATTTTGATTGTATATTTAAGTCACTTAATAACATGTATTTAAAGTTCTGTAAATTCTGATCGACTCCATACTCTTTTCTTTACTATAAAAATAGAATTTATAGCATTTACATATGCATAGGTTTTATAGCAAAAACTACGATTATATTCGTTTCCTTCTTATAAATGCATAGTTTTTCATACAAAAAACTATGTATCAATGAAATAATAGAAACCGAAACTTTGTTAAGATAACTCTAGACTCTACAACCTGCTTTTTAGAATGAAAAAAGGATATAGAGACAATCAGATTTCACAGGACTGATGGTCCAATAAAATATAAAATCAGATATGAAAACTGAAAAATATTAATAAGATATCCCAAAAATATACTGTTTCTAAATACCATAATTGATATAAAACTATTGAAATATATAATTCATTTTCAGTTTAAAAAAAGCACGATATATAAAATAAACTGATTAAAAAATAAAATTATAAAATCTATGCCGGAGCCCACCTTGATCTATCAATTATTTTGCTCTAAGTACATATTTCTCTTCATTTCTCAAAAGAATATTTTAAAGTGTTGTTACAACTAATGGTAGTATCCGTGGTGGTATCCATGGTTATATCCATGGTGGTAGCCGCGGTGGTGGTGCCAGTGATATCCCATAAAATATTAAAAAATCTAATTTTTCAAAACTTTAGACATATACAAGTTATCAAGAACATAGCCGAATTTCCTATAATATTCTCTGGCTCCTATTCCACTGACAACAACAAGTTTTCGGTAACCAGCTTCATTAACTATTTTTTCTGCATGTTCCAGAAGTTCCTTTCCATATCCTTTGTGCTGCCAATCCGATTTCTTTGCTTCCCTACCTATGGGTACCATGGAGCCATATACATGCAACTCTCTTATCAAAGCGGCTTCCTGCAACTCTGGACGATGAGGAATTGACGGGAAACGAAGGCGAAGAAACCCTATCAGAATGTCCGTAGCAAGATCTTCAAATGCTATGAAATATTCTGTGCCTTCACATGCTTTGTAGGTTTCCACAGTCAGTTCGATATCTTTCTCGTGTACTTTTTTCCCTTTCAGGCTGCTATGCCCTACTTCTCTGCAGCGGATGCAACGGCATTTTCTTCCATTTTCTATAAGCATTTCTTTTGCAAGCTGTCTGAGATTGCTCTTCCGGACTCCTGCAAAAATCTGGTGGGCGGGAATATCACGCTGTACCCGCTGGAGTCGTACCCATTTAGGCAGGATTGCCTTTATGTCAGCAACAAGTTCTATCGCCTCTTCATCCGAAAGAGCTTCATATTCTCCTGCTTCCCAGAGCCTGTATAGAGGAGTACCCTCAGTCACAAGGGTAGGATAAATCTTTAGATAATCAGGCCTGAAGCGAGAATCTTCAAAAAGTTTTTTGAAACATCTTCGATCTAAGTTAGAATCTGAACCAGGTAGATGAGGCATCATATGAAATCCAACCTTTAATGCACTGTCTCTTAACACTTGGTTGGCCCTTACAATTTCTGCAACGTTATGCCCTCTCTGCATACGGGTAAGCACAAAATCATAAATACTCTGTACTCCAAGCTCTACCTTTGTTCCTCCAAACCTAAGAAATTCGTCCACATGTTTTGCTTCTGTCCAATCCGGACGAGTTTCAAATGTAATTCCTATATTACGGATTCCAGCTATTTCGTTGGCTTTTTGTACCTCTTCAAGCGGGATATAGGGAAAAGATTTTCCGATTTTCCAAACGTTTTCCCTCCACTCCTCAGAAGTGAAATCGTTCATAGCTTCGAGGCACTTTTTGGTAAACCATTCCTGATAATCAAGACTGCGGGAGGAAAATGTGCCACCCATAACTATCAATTCTACTTTCTCTATATCGTGACCTATCTCCTTGAGTTGGGAGAGCCTGGATCTAACCTGAGAGTAGGGATCGAACTCATTCTGGATTGCTCTCATAGCTGCAGGTTCCCTCCCCATATAACTTTGAGGAGATTTAAAAACTGAATTCGGTCCTCCGGGACATGGCAAACAAACCCCATGTGGACAAGGAGCAGGAGATGTCATTACGGCAATTACTGCCACTCCAGAAATGGTTCTCACCGGTTTCCGTTTAAGGAATTCCTTAATTGTAGTCTGCTCTTCTGGGGAACCCTGCACTATGATATCCCCGTTCCTGGGCAGGATAGCCAGATGATAATTTTTACTGACGTCTTTTTTTGTTCTGTTCAACTGATTTTCGTCTTCTATTTCACCTGCGAGTACTTTTTCAAAAATATCCCTGCAAGCCCTTATGTAATTATCTTCTCTCATCTCAAGTTCCATCTTCCCAGCTTCTGAGTTTCCGTTTTTTTTCTTTTGCGGCATTTGCTTAAATGAAACTCAATTTAAAAAATGCTTAAAACATTACTTCTTGCCTTTTTTAAAAAGCAGTATGCTTAAATTCTGATTATAGTCAAATACGCAATTAATACTTTTTATTTGCTATAAAATATTTTCATAAAATTCTGTGCAAGTGATTATAAGTTAGCAACTCTGTATATTTACCTCAAATCAATTCTTTGAGTCAGGTAACTGATTCTATGAATTATTTAAAACTTCTTTCTTTACACTTCTCCAGATAAATTCAAATTAATTTTAAACCAGGTTAATAGGAAGATAGGAAAATAAATATCAGAGAGTGTCTCGATTTATCTTTGTTTTTTTTCTTTACGGTGATCCGGGCCAAATTTTTCTCGCTAATTTCTGGATTATCCTATTTTTTCTTTTCTGGGTCATTATTCTTTGATTTTAAAGATAGCTTCCTTATATCACATTGAAATATCAAGATAACAAAACATAATTTTCTACAAAGTATAGTTTTAAAATCCTTCATTGTCTGAAACTATTAAGACAATATTAAACTTATTGGCTTTTGAAAATTAAACTTTTTTTTCAATCCAATAATTCATTTTCTAGCTTTGAGCACTTAATTGATTAAAGTTCCAATATCCAATCTTAAAAAGGATCAATTGTTCAGTATTCAATCAGTTCCATCCAATCCATAGCTGCAATTGTGAATAGGCAAGAATTACCAAAATAAATAATACTAAATCATTTATAGACATATAGTAAGGTTCTCATTCGTTGACAACATAATTTTAATAGAAGAGTAATTCTTTCTTTTTTTTAAAAATACTTTCAAACAAAATATAAGGGCACACTTAATAAAAATATTTATCAACCATATGTACACTTTCTAACAATATTTATTGATTATATTTTGTACATTGATGAATAAATTATAAGGTGAAACTAATGAATATTATAGAAAATCCAATGAAATCAAATAGAAAATTAATATTAACGATTGTCATCTCGGTGTGCGTTATCGCGCTCTTTGGCGTCATCCAAATCGCTGAAGCCCAGGAGACCACAAATGTTAACGGACCAGTTGTCAATCCCTATTTGGCATCCCCACTTTATGCTATCACACATTTTGACTCTTCACAGAGCGACTCTACACCATATGGTCCTCCTAGCGGTGTTTTCACTGTGGACCTAACAAAGAAACCAATTGTCTATGGTGGCCCAATAAACATCATGACTCTTGCCTCCACTAACAAGAATTATATGTGGGGAGTCGGCACCAATCGCGTAAGTTACATTAATAAGGCCGACAACAACTGGACTGCGGTGGCCAAATATGAAGCACTCGCAGATGCATCAAAAGGTACATTCCCTGCTATTCCGGATGAAAATTTCAGTACCTTCGGCGAGTCGTCTGCAGTAGGAATGAACACAAGCTCTATGGATAGTTTCTTGAAAAACCTTTTCGGTGAAAATTACGCAGACCGCGTATGGAATGGGATATACTCATTAGTCGATAAAGATAACGTACTCTATGCTAATTACAATGGTAGTAGTGTCTACGCATTTGCTTTAAGCGATTCAAATGAACCTTCTAAAGGCATAACCAAACGCTACGCGCTAGAAGATACAGTTACCGCGATTCAGGGTAATAACCATCAAGCTAACATAACAATAGCTGGCCTTTCTATGACTTACGACGGCCATGTTGTTATCACTTTTAACAATGGAGTAGCGGTTATCGATCGTGACCTCAACGCTTCTTCTGCGTCTTTTCGCAAGTTTGGTGATGACGAGTCTATTACCAACTCTATTGCGATAGATGAAAATAACGGTATATATGTGGCGAGTAATACTATCATGCGCAAGCTCGTCTGGACCGGTACAACTCTTTCTGACAATGTGGCCGATGGTGCGTGGTCATGTCCGTACACCCATTCGGTACAACCCCCAGCCGGCAAACATGGGAATGGAACAGGATCAACGCCCACGCTCATGGGGTTCGGAAATGATCCGGATAAGCTTGTGGTCATAACCGATGGTGCCAAACAGATGAACCTTGTGGCATTCTGGCGTGATAACATTCCCCCAGGATCCCAACGCATCGCTGGGCAGATCCCAGTAACCTGCGGTTTTTCACCTCTTCCTGAATGGATACAATCGGAAGCTTCTGTAGTCGTATATGGATACGGAGCTTTTGTGGCAAATGAGATACCGGAAACTATTAGTCCTGACCTTGAAGGCCAAAACTTAATGCTTAACCTCACGCTCGTGGGCCCTGCATATCCGGGACCATATGGCGTTGAGCGCTTTCAATGGAATACATCAACACATCAATGGTCTTCAGTATGGGCCCGATCAGATGTAGAGACAAGTACGGGCCCAAGTCACAGCCAGTCGGGTAATATGGCTCTTTTCCCTGGTTATAGATTGCCATATGGCTGGGAAGTACTCGGACTTGATTGGGATACAGGCAAAACCATGCATCATACTATCTTCGGAGATAAGAACTTCGGAAACCCAGCATATGCAGTTCCACTGGAATATTTTGAAAATGGTGATCTGGTTTTAAATTCAATAGTGGGCCCAATACGTATACATTATGATATACATCCAAGTTTGAAGATAGTAAATTCAGTAGATCCAAAAACTTATTTCAAAGTAGGAGATCTTCTCGATTATGACTATACTGTAACCAATACAGGGGATGTGGATATTGCAGGGCCTATAACTATTAAAGATGATATGTTTGGATCAAAGCAAATCAGTCCAAATGGACTTGCACCTGGTCAAAGTGTTAAAGGAACAGAGAGCCATTTAGTAACACCGCCAGACATTTATGCAGGTTTTAAGTCCAATTCAGCGTATGCAACAGGTTCATTTGCTAACAAAGAAGTAACTTCAGACTCTGATACTGCAACAGCTAGATTTTTTGGGCCTACCATGAATCTATATCCCGCTTAAAAGAACAATTAAGTCGGATTAAAAAAGATTGCAAAATATCTATATAATATCTCTATCCTAAACTAGTTCAGAATAGAGATACCCTTATATAGATTATATTTTTTAAGAAAGTTCGTTGAAGCTCCTTTAATTAATTTGTTGAGCTGATCCCAAAACAAATTGGGCATTGTACCCAAAGTTCTGCAAATGCTTATTGGCTCTATTTCTTTTTCTGTCCGTTATAATGAAAATTTAGTTCTGTATCAACTAACTAGGATGAAATTACCATATTAGAAAGATATTCTTTGTAGCATTGTGCTTAAAGTTCTGTTAAATCTGATTGACTCTATATCCTTCTTCTTGAACCACAAAAATAGGATTTATCGTTTTGCTGATATGGAAGATTTCATACAGAGCTTAGGTAAATTTGAGATGTTTGTTTATTTCAATTTCCCCAAATTGGAGCTTTAAAAGCAAAATAAGCTTAATAACAAGAATTATAGTTGGATTGTAGTAAGTAAAGGTAAATATTTATTGCGCAAGTTAGTGACACAGGGGTTACCTATCGGTAATTATATGAAGATCAAAAGATTTCTTCCTTTTATCCTTAAAATACTCCTTTTATTTTTCAATGTCATCAAAAATAGAGATTACAACACAAAGCTGTACCCAACATCTTTAGATTCATTCTTTGAAAGAGTAACAAGAACTTTTCTGTTTCAATATCTATATAGTCACTGCATAAACTTATTTTCCTTAAATCCTTTTTGAGCGAATCCTCTTTTTCTTGATATATCACCCATTTCCAGAGGATATTCTTTTACTGCTCTTTTAATTGTTGCATCATAACCTTTTGATTTTTCTTCAAAGTATCCTCTGTTCCGGTAAACCACTTCATTTTTTTTATGATTAATTTACTAGAGAATCATAGATAAGAGTTGTATCCTTGAAACTTCTGATCAGCTTATAATCTCTGTCTATTCTGCTATGAAGTTTATACCCAAAGTATGACTCTCAACCCATTTTTGTTCAAGCTACATTTCTGCTTCATTTTCTCGAGGTTTATCTGCCTTTGGAAATCCCGAATCTGAATGGATAACAGTAGCATCTTGAATTATTCCCTTTTTTATTTTCAAACCAAGGCAATAAGTTGGCTTTGCAAATGTACCCATATCTTTTCTTCCTTGCTGTTATCAATAATTTTCTTTCTGAATTACCAGACTAGGGTAATGCCTGGTATGTGATCAGAAAAAACAAGGAATTTTCTGAAAAAAATCCAATTAATATTGTTTTTCAAGTTGAAGTAGTAAATACCACGCAATTGCTGTGAAACAAACATTTTAAACATAATAATGATATCAGCTTCAGCTCTGTCTCAAGAGGACTGTTTTGTTAAAATATATGAACTCAAAAATGATACGAAAAGATTTTCCAATAATTAAGAAACTAATTTCACAAATTTGTCTCCAGCTTACTGAAGAAGTTTGTATTCTCCTTTAAGAGCAAAATCAGTAAAAGTTTTCATGAGTAAAAATTATTGTTAAGAAATTTACCCTCTCCAACACTCAAAATACAGAAGTATCTATCGAAATTCTCTATAGTTTTAGTGACTTTTGTTCGAACAGATTTTTGGAGATCTGTTGAAGACCACGGAGAATTGACGAAAAAAATTCTTGATGATTGATTGTTACCGTATTTAAAACAATAAATTAATATTTTCTTCATATTTTCCTTGCACTGGAGGCAAAGCAAGCAATTAAGGTAATCGATAATAATGGAACATCAGAACGAGTTTTTTTTAAAAATAGAATTCAAAATGAATTTCAGAAAATTATTTTCTACCGAAAAATTATTTGACTTAATAAAATCTCTTATTAAATCTCCTATTATCATTTAACTGAAATAGGATTATAAATATTAAATTATATTTCCGAGTAGATGACGAGGAAATATGACAAAGTTAAGCTCAAAAATTCATATTTCATTTCCATAATTGAAGAACGAGGACTTTAAATCAGATTGAGTTGCATATGTTTGAAAATAGTACCTTCGAAAAGCGTTTCCTATTTTTGATATTTTTGATCTGAGCTCGTTGATTTCTGACTATGGAAAATTGATAGGAGATACCATAACATGAAATAAATAGTAATAATGTGCTGGGATTATATTTCGCTTCATCAAGTAAAGGAATTATATTAACGATACCGTATAATTCAAAAGATTCAGACAGTAAACTTGGTAACTATACTAAAATAGTTCTATTTTTCTTTTCCATAATTAACGACTTTACAACATTATATATTTCTTTGTGTATTTTTTTGATTTTATACAAATGGTTTCAAGGCTGAAGATATTAGAAACTACTTTACTCTTAAAAAAGATAATATATATGGAATTCATATTGATTATAACAATGTTATATTACCAGAATACAACTGTCGAATTAATATGATATAATAAATGGAGATAGAACAAACTTTAAGCTTTCTAAGTAAATAAAGATCGTATAATCTAATTACGGATATGAAACTTCAATAACCTCTAAAAAATGATAAAAAATCGCGGGTTGATAAATATTAAAGGCGGCGGACTTTTGAGCACTCTAACCTTTTCTGAAAAAAGAAAAGATATTTTATTTCTGCTTGAGGAGAGCCCAAAAACTCTTTCAGAAATCAAAGATTATTTCGACGTAAGGTCACCTGAGATTCTACCTCGCCTGAAGGAAATGGAATCAGCAAATATGATTTTCAGACAGGATGGAATGTATCGTTTAACCCCTCTTGGGAAAGTTTCAGCTGTATATTACAAACCTTTTCTGGATACTCTCACAGCTATAGAATCGAATGAAGATTTCTGGAGAAACCATGAACTAACTGCAATTCCTGATACACTATTAAACAGAATTCAAGATCTTAAAGAATGTAGGATCGTAAAAAATGAACATGAATACATCTACGATTCCCATAAGTCATTTATGGATAACGTCATGACTTCTACTTATTTTATGGGTTTTGCATCTATATTTCTCCCAAGCTTTCCTAAAATGTTTCTTGAGATCGCTCGTAAAAAAATCCCAGTTTATATCATTGTTACCCCAAATGTTTTCTTCAAAGTAAAAAATGAGCATAGTTATGAAATTGAAGAATTTATTGGATATAAACACACAAGTTTACATGTATATGACAATGCGAAAGTCTCCTTTGCAGTAACGGATCTCTTCTTATCACTGTCTCTCTTTTTCAAAAATGGAACTTTTGATCCCCGAAGTGACCTAGTAGGTTTTGATTCTTCCTCAATAAAATGGGGAGAAGATCTTTTTAAGCATTATAAAGAGAACTCAATTGAAATAAAGAGCATTTAACTTTGGAATTTTTTACGATTCCGATTTTTTAATCGATTTCAGCTAATAGATTATGGAATTAATGTTAAATTTTGGTGATTCCACAATAAATTAAATAGTCTCATAACTTCTGCTAAAAATCGTCTAAGAAAAGCTTGAAAAGCAGGTTGGTAAAATATGGATTAAATTTTTTGTCATTTTTAGTTCAACAATTTTACAGTGAATTGAATTCTTTTTTCTAAAATATTCTGCCAAATTTAATATTTATCATATTTCATACCATACGTTCATCCCGTAGACAACATTATACCAGCATAGCACCTGTGATCATCCTCAGTCCAAGAATTGAAGCTGATTCTCCATACACAAGAAAAATTCTTTCTAATCTCCGAGAAGGAAGTTCTTCTCCAGGTTTTGTATGTTTTTGGATACAGATCAATCCACATATGAAACTATAGAGAATAATCAGAGGTTCGAAGGCAATAAGTCTGTGGATCAAAGCGATAACAAGTATCACATGTGAGAGCATGTACATTCCGATAAGAAGTTTACGGGTATTCTGTTCTCCAATACTGACCGGAAGAGTTTTGATACCTGCAAAAGTATCCCCTTTTATGTCCTTGAAATCAAAGATTGTAGAATTGACAAAGAGTTTGACCGCAAAGAAAGTTAAAACTTCG
>CAWKGG010000046.1:0-11797 GCA_963848985.1 uncultured Methanosarcinaceae archaeon | reverse complement strand
TTTGATCAAATAATATAGAAGACGATTTCAGAAGCATCCAAAGCAATCGAATGCGAAATGGGTGCCATTTCTTTTTGAAATGATAATATTTTGATAGTCCATTATGTGTATGGTTCCCCGGACAGCGTGATTGGATAGGAAATGAATGATGAGGAAGAACTACACGAGATTCTTGCTATCAAAACTAAAAAGCCTGTAGCTATCAATGATGTCTTCAATGATGAACGAGTGAATCGAAACCATATGAGGAAGTTGGGAGTCTGTTCCGTACTTGTTGTCCCTCTTATCATTACGGGTGAAGTTGTCGGGGTTATCTTTTTCAATTATCATAGATTTAATTTTGCATTTGACGACAGCCACATTGATTTTGCAGTACAGCTTGCATCATCATATCGTTAGCTTTGGGAAATTCCCACCTTTTTGAAAATCTAAAAGTAGACATTAAAGAGTGCAAGAAGGCTGCAGAGGATTTGCTGGAGAGCCGGGCAAAGATAGAGACAGCTTTGGTCAGCATGACAAATAATGTATTCATTTCTGATGCTCAAGTGAAATTCTTTGACTTCAACGATGCATTCGCAACATTCCATAAGTTCAAAAACAAGGACGAATGCTCCAAGTTCTTTGCAGAATCCGCTGACATCCTGAATGTGTTCATGGCTGATGAGACACCGATATCAGTGGACATATGGGCTGTGCCTGGGGCTTTGCGGGGAGAGAGAGTCACTTATTCTGAGTACACCCTGCGACGCAAAAATACTGAAGAAACCTGGGTCGAAAGCTACAGCTTCTCTACAATTCGTGATAAAGACGGCTGAATAGTCGGGTCAGTTGGCTAGGTCGCGATGTCACCGAGCGTAAAAGGGTAGAGTAGGAACTTGAAACTACTGCGGAGTTCTTAGATCTCATGAACAAGAGCAAGGGGACAGTAGAATTGGTTCATTCTGCAGTTAATTTCTTTAGCTAGCGTTCTGGCTTCGAAGCCGTAGGCATACGGCTCAAAGATGGCGATGACTATCCTTACTTCGAAACTTGCGGTTTCTCCGAGGACTTTGTGAAGTTGGAAAACAGCCTATGCGTGAAAGATGCTGTAGGCCAGCTTATTTGCGATAGCAACGGCTCTCCGATTCTGGAGTGTATGTGCAGTAATATTATCTGCGGAAGGTTCGACTCATCTCAGCCCTTCTTAACGACGTGAGGAAATTTCTGGACAAACTGCACCACAGAACTGTTGGCCACTATGAATGATGCTGATCGCCAAGTCCCACGCGCAATAGGTGTAATGAGAAGGGGATGAATCCATGGACTGATAGCTTTATGCGTTGGTGAGGATAGGCTGGGTCTTCTCCAATTGCACGAAAGATGTAAAGACCAGTTTAGCTTGGAAACGATTTCGATGTGGGAACTTTAGCTTCAGCGACGAGGAAGATATCGAGGCGAAAAAATTATTCTTGGACCGAGAGTCTATCTTCCTACGGTATTCTGCCCATTAGAGGACGCTCCTGCCCTGGTGCCCATTATATGTACAGATCTTTCGCTACCTTCCAATGGAGAGTTGTACTATCTCCAGATGAATACCGTACCAGTAAGCGATCCAAAAGGCAATATCTTTGGATAGGATCCGTTGTTTGAGACATTACAGAAATCAAGACGGCAGAGAATACACTGCAGTAGAGTGAGGCAAAGTATCGAGACATGTTCGAGACGGTGCAGGAGGTCTTCTACATCGATTGGTTCATCTACGATGAACGTGGTAAAGTTGTCTACTGGATTTTCGAGGACCTCAAACCAGCTGGATTCCAGCTCCTAGGTCTGAAAGATATTATGAGGCCAAAGGAAAAAGAGAATCATAAGTTCTCGGCTACGAAGTAGCTTCATTCTATCTTTCCATGATTGAGAAGGCACGACTGTCGAGTAAAGTGGTCACGTTCTATACCATAGCCCTTACGTGGACAAGGAATTCTTTACATTGTATATTGTTCGCGGAGATCGTCTTATCTTCGCTCAAATGGCTATTACAGAACAAAAAAAAAGTAGAAATTAAGTTGAAAGAAACACTCGACAATTTAGACTATTTAGTTAAAAAACGTACAGCAGAGCTTGAGAAGGCTTATATATCGTTGTAAAAGAGTGAAAAGGGTTTTTATGAAGCTCATAGAATAGCTCCCATTGGAAACTGGGATTAGACTATTATAAAAAGTAAAATATATTTATCTGATGAAGTTTATCGAATTTATGGATTTAACCCACAAGAATTTGAAGCAACTTACGATTTTTGTAGTTACTTATATCCTGATGATCGAGATCTTGTAGATGGTGCCTTTAAAAAGCTTCAAAAGAAAAACCCATTAGAATAGATCATCGAATTATCTTAGCTGATGGAGAAGAGCGACTAATTCACGCACAGGGCGAAGTTATTTTCGATGAGAATTGTATCCCTGTTCGAACGAGAGGAACATTCCAGGATATTACAGAACGCAAGCGATTAGAGATAGAACTAAAGTAGATAGCACTTCAGCATCAGGAAAATCTCACTCCTGTGATACGCCTGAGCAAAAATTTTATCGTAAACTATGCTAATCCCGCTGTACAAATGTTATTAGCATTATTTGAGAAGGCTATCAATCAGAAAGCTCCTCCAGCAATTACAGATATGGCCATTGCAGCCTTGGATGATGATTTTGAGTACAAATACGCCAATAACACATACATTAGAAGTTTCGCTCCGTTCCCCAAATTTGGTTACGTCAATTTTTATGCCCGTGACATCTCTGATCGTAAAAAAGCAGAAGGGGCACTACAGAAAAGCGAAGCGCATCTCACAGATTTCATGAATAGGTTTTATTGGTTTGTTTTACTGTAAAAGGGAATGTTGGATCACCTAAGCCAACGACAAATTTTTGGAGATGATCGGCTACACGTTAGATGACTTGCAGGCTGTGCTGATTAAGTGGTACGAGACCCACGTGAGTACCATTCCGTGATGAGTACGCTATTGGAGAACTGAAAACCATAGGTATTTACACTCCCTACGAGAAAGAGTTAATCCGAAAAGATGGCTATAGCATACATATCTTTTTCGGAGCATCTACTATAGATGAGGCACACAATGCGAGTGTGGTTTTTGTTATTGATATAACAGAGCGAAAAAAAGTAGAAAAAATGTTAAAATTGAAATAAAAAGAACTTGCCCTTTAAAATGAAGAATTAGAACAATTTATTTACATTTCATCGCAAGAAACGAAAGAACCATTAAGGTTGATAACAATTTATTTGCAGCTTTTACAAAGGAAATTTCAGGGCAAAATTGATGATAAGACTGGCAAATACATCCACTTTGCTGTTGAAGGTGCTTTCCACATGCAAAACCTGAGAAATGATCTTTTAAAATTCTCTCGAGTGATTACAAGAAGCAGGGAAGCTAAACATTGCAAATTTCTTTTGAATAATGAGTATCTAATTTAAAATTATTTATAAAAGAAAATAATGCTATTGTTATTACATGACTCTTTATCTGGTGTAATTCAGATTCTACCAAGTTAGATAAGGTATTTTGAAATTTGATAATCAATGAATTAAAGTTCCATAGTGAAGAGGAACCAAAAATGTATATTTTTGGAGAGAAAAAAGCGAGTGAATGGTTATTTTCAGTACAGGATAATGGAATTGGAATTGATCCATAATATTCAGAAAAAATATTTGAAATTTTTAAAAGATTGCATAAAAGGGAAGCTTATACTGGAACAGGAATCTGGCTTGCAATTTATAAAAAATTTGTAGAAAGATATAGTGGACGTATATGGGTAGAATCTGAATTAGGCAAAGGTTCAACTTTTTATTTCACGTTACTAATCAACCCCACATAAGTTCAAAGACGAACTTTTAACACATAAGAAATATTTTCAAAATTGTATTGAAATTTATCTATTAAAGAAGTCTTATGAATGAGAACATAATTTTTATGGTTTGAAGTTGTGAAGTTATTATCGAAATTAAATCAATGTAACTCCGGTAGGATATGGCTCAATTATGGATAAAAAGGTTGAAATCTTGCTCCTTGAGGACAATTCTGGAGATGCAAGTCTGATTGAAGAGATGCTTGAAGAATTCGCCGGCTTCCAATATGAACTTATAAACGTTGAAACACTTAAAGAAGGTTTGAAGCTTCTTAATGAGCGCTCATTTAGTGTAATATTGGTAGATCTAGGCTTGCAGGATAGCAATGGTATCGACACTTATCTTGATATTCATTCAGAAAATTCACGAATTCCGATCATAATCTTTACTGGGTCAAATAATGAAAAAATTGGGATTGATGCTGTACAGAAAGGTGCTCAGGACTATTTAGTCAAAGGACAAATCGATGGGAGATTATTGAAACGTTCTATCCAATATTCTATTGAGCGCAAAAAGATTGAAGGAATAATTGCAAATATAGATATTGCCAGTAAAAAGGAAATTCACCACAGGATTAAGAATAATTTACAGGTAATATCTTCACTTCTTGACCTTCAGGCTGATAAATTCAAAAGCAAAAATGGAGTAAGTAGTTCAGAAATCATAGCTGCTTTCAGAGAAAGTCAGAATAGAGTATTATCTATGGCCTTTATCCATGAAGAATTATACAAAGGTGGAAAATTCGAAGATCTAGATTTTTCATCATACCTTGAGAAGCTAACTCGAAATCTTTTCCAGACTTATAAGCTTGTAAATACTAATATAAGGTTAAACATGGATTTGGAAAATAACCTTTTCTTTGATATGGATACTGCAATCCCATTAGGAATGATTGTTAATGAACTAATTTCGAACTCCCTTAAACACGCATTTCCAGGCAGAGATAAAGGAGAAATTCAAATCAAATTTCGCCGTGAAAAAATAGGAGAATGTATAAATCACAGAGAAGAAAGCAAAATTGAAAATAATAACAGTAAAAGTTTCATTCTGATAGTTTCAGATGATGGGGTAGGTGTACCTGAAAACCTTGGAATTGGAGATGTTGAAAGGCTAGGATTCCAGCTGGTAACTTCCCTAGTGGACCAGTTAGATGGGGATCTTGAACTTAAAAGGAACAATGGGACTGAATTCACTATGAGGTTCACAGTATAAAAAAATGCAAGAATCAATTAATAATTAGGGATCATGGAGTTGAACTGAAAAATCAACTGCACTAAATCTATAATTGTTTTAAAAAATTTAACCACAACCCTTATTGTATTTGATTTTGTGTATTCATGTGCAAGTCCTACTACTGTAAGATACAAGGATTTTACGCCAAAAACCTTTACAGAATATTCTTTGATACTCTGAGGATATAGCATTGATTGTAAGTTTTGCTATTCATTCGTGAAATAGATTGGTATAATCAAGTATAATATTAGAGGAAATTTAATGAGGCAAGTCAATACAAACCAAAGGATTTCTAATATTGTGGCATTTCCTAAAAATGTAAATTATTAATAGTATACCAGAATTTCTCGATAAACTCGTAGAAAATGGGAAGCTAAAGGTTCTGTGCTTTATGATTTTATTAATAGCGAATACCTCCAAGTTCCTTGGGAAACAGTAGTAGCATTAGTGGGTAATAGTGTTTGCATCGGGTGTACTCAATATCAGGAAAATGGCAAAGATTGTATTTGGAGATGATCTCGCTGTGCTTTATGTTTCGAGTAAATTAATCGAAACCGACTTACGAGATTAAAGATCTTGGAAAGAGCGAACTCGCATCGGTTCTTATTAAATTAGTACTAAGCACGTTTAGCTTTTCACTTCTTTTGTAGTATTTCCTACTGAATCAAGGGCATCTGTAGTTTATCTTATCTGATCTGGAAGCTTTGCTATTTAGGCGGTTCCATAGGGCCTTAGAAATCCAACACAAAGATAACGCATGTGTTGAGATTATTGAGGTGGATACAATAGAAAATCCATGTATCCCTATTCCTGGATACGCGGTTCCACCAACGATAAATTATAAGACAGGAATCCCAGTTATGATCACTACTGTAGGTAAAAGAGTGCTCTTAAAGCCTATTTGCATTCTTGAAATAGTCTTAGTTGCAGCTCCGGTTTCAGTGAAGGCTGAGATGCTTTCCACATGCCTATACTTCTAGAAGCTACCCTGAAAGATCTGTAATTTTACAATAAATATTGCTAAGAACGCAATATTATGATTATTATACTAGAAGTATTGGTTTTTTTTTAAATTTACTATATATTTTCTATTAATTTTGAACTTACTCTGATGTTTGATCACATATCATTATTAACTTATAATATGTAGAATAACTACGTTAGGTGGTTTATGAGATGATTAGTTCCCTTATTTTGCTTCCACTATTCGTATAAATTTCCGTACACATTTCCTCGCTTATACTATAAAATATCTCAATGCAATTTTCAATAGCAATGTCAAGGTATTCACATGACGATCGTCGCATTTGCAGAAAAAAATAAGGCTGCAGCCCAAATTGCCAATATTCTGGGCGATGGAGATACGAAGAAAATTGAAGTAGAAGGACTCCCTGTATATGAATTTAAATGGAAGGGGGAAGATTGGCTGGTAATGGGACTATCCGGGCACATCATGAATTACGATTTCCCAGAGCAGTATAATAAATGGAACCAAGTTAATCCTGGAGTACTCCTTGGAGTTGACCCCATAAAGTTCGTGACAAGAGCAAATTATGCTTCTGCAGTGAAAAATCTTGCAAAAAAGGCGGAAAAGATTATTCTTGCCTGTGACTTTGATAGAGAAGGAGAAAATATAGGGTTTGAAGCCAAAATCCTTGCTGAAGAAGTCACAAATGTGCAGATCGCAAGGGCACGTTTTTCAGCCCTTTCTCCAAAAGAGGTAAAGAAAGCCTTCGAGAGCCTGGTGGAACCAGATTATAATATGGCAATGGCTGCAGAAGCCAGGCAGATTCTAGATCTGAAAATGGGGGCAGCATTTACTCGTTTTGTCACACTTTCAGTCAGGGAAAAGGCAAGGACAAAAGATATACTTTCAATAGGCCCCTGCCAGACTCCTACATGTGGTTTTGTTTATGAACGAGAAAAAGCAATTCGGGCTTTTCAGGCAAAGGACTTCTGGAAAATTACAGCAATCTTCTCTGCAAAAGACGGGGAATTCGAAGGTACCCATAGGGCAGGAAATATTCATGAAAAAGAGAAAGCTGCTGAGATCTTCAAGAAGCTGAAAGGAACGAAAGAAGGATTTATTGCAAAAAAGACTGTAAAGGAAACAAAAACCAGCCCTCCTAACCCTTTGAATACAACTGAATTTCTAAAAAGGGCTTCTAAATTTCTTGGAATCAGCCCGGAAATCGCACTTGAGGTTGCAGAACAGCTTTATCTTGCAGGATTCACCAGCTACCCTAGAACAGAGACAAATAAATATGCAGATGATTTTGATTTTCAGTCTATTGTCCTTGATTTTGCGCGGCAGAATGAGTACAGGCCTTTTGCCGAATCTATCCTTATCGCTCCGATAGTCCCGAAAAATGGTAATAGAGATGCACATGACCATCCCCCGATCCATCCTATAAAAGCTGCATCGCGAGGAGAGGTAAGTTCTACAGTAAATATCCCTCAAGCATCCGATGTCTATGACCTTATAGCAAGGCACTTCCTGGCTAATCTCATGCTTGCAGCGATTTTTGAGAAGACCCATCTACACTTGCTCGTGCAGGAAGATCCATTTGACTCAGCAGGAACAGTACTCAAAAATTCAGGTTGGCTTGAAGTCTACCCCTTTGAGAACCGAAAAGACAAGCTTCTACCTTTTGTAGAGGAGGGACAGAAGGTTGGGATAAAAAAGCTCAGTAACACGAAGGCCAAAACCAGCCCTCCAAAAAAAATGACCGAAGCCGAACTTCTGACACTTATGGATAAACATGGAATAGGAACAAAGGCAACAGCTCCAACTCATATAGAAACAAACAAAAAACGAGGGTACTTCGAGACCAATGGAAAAACGGTTTCGATTCTGGATACAGGTTTTACCCTTATGGAAGGGCTTTTTCTCACGGTCCCCATTCTTGTCAAGCCAGATATTAGGGCAAAGATCGAAGCGCTGATCCAGGAAGTAGAAGATGGGAAAAAAAAGTTTGAAGGTGCTCTTGAAGAGGGGACGACTTTGGTCAGGGAGATGTACGCCCAGCTCGAAGCAAATAAAAAGGAGCTGACTTTTAGCATAGCAGGCACTATCAAAGATGAAGCTGCTCTTGAGGATAAAAAAAACTATATAGGGACCTGTAAAACTTGTGGACATGTGCTAAGGATTATACAGACAGATTCAGGACGCTTTGTTGGTTGTACAGGTTATCCAGACTGTAGAAAGGCTTATCCTTTACCGAAAACGGGAGCTTTGACCGTGCTCAGGAGCAAGGAATGCAAAAAGGAAGGACCAGCTGTTCTGAAGGTAGGAAATAAATACAACTGGGCTGTAGGCATAGGGCCCTGTTTTAAGTGCGATATTGAAAAGGAATGTCATCCTCCGGAAACTGTTGGACCCTGCCCGGAATGTGACGGAAGGATGTTCCTTATCACTTTCAAAGACAACCGTTTCCTGGCCTGTACAAAGCGTTGTGGGTACACGCATTCAGTCCCAAAAACTGGAAAATTGACTCTGCTTGACGAAACCTGTGAAATATGCGGTTGGATAATCTTCAGGTTAAAAGAAGACGGCACAAGCTCTGAAGAAGATTTCTGTGTAAACAGACGCTGTAAAGGAGGCAGAGAATACTGGAAAAAACAGTCTATGGAATTAAAGATAAGATTCAGGTAAAATTTTATGCAAGTCTGGCAGCAAACTCAGAAAAAGCATAAAAACAAGGAAGATTTCAAAATTATCTGCTGTAGGCTGAAAAAATCATAGGTAAATAGTCATAAAAAAGTATTAATTAAAATGGCATGAGCTATCTTTGAAATCAAAGAATAATGAATCAGAAAAGAAAAAATCGAATCAAATATAGAAATGGACGAGAAATATTTGGATAGCATTCCCGCAAAAAAAAATAAGAGGTATATCGAAATCATCTAAAATTATAATTCTGTCAAATTCAGGATATAATTCAGAGATATGGACAGTAAAGAACATATATATACTAGAACTGGAGTGTTTTTAGTGTCATAATCAACGTTTCCATAACTTTCAATAACTTTTTTGACTTTATTCTGATTTGTAGAAATAGTTTCGTAACTGACGAGATTCGGAATTACTTACAGCAAAAAGTTAAATATATCTTGAATTCAATTTCTCTGTACTTGGTTTAATTAAACAATATATCCGGTTGAATTCTATATGTAGTTCTAATAAAATTTGTTAGATACTAATATCAACATCCTGGAGTATCTTATGAATGAATTAGTAGGTTTTGTGAACGGAAATAATGTAAGACAAAAAGTGCTCTCCTTACTTTCCTCAAAAGGAAAAATGGAAGAAAAAAGAATATCTAAAACGCTAAGAGTTGTATATCCAACTATTGCAAAGACCCTCAAGGAGCTTGAGGATAAAGAATTAATTGCAAAAAAGGAAGGAATGTACTTCCTGACCGAAACCGGAGTAAAAGTGGAAAAAATGATCCAGCAAATATAACATTCTACTCACTTTATTTTTATCACATCTACTTTTTTGATTTACTAACTCCTTTTCATCCCATTCAATACTTGTTCGTGTCCATAAGTCTTGATCAAACCTGAAAAACTAGTGAATTCATATTTTTGCGGGAAATGTAGAGAGATACTTATGTTATGATCTTGAATAGCTTACAGGCACTATCCAATATCATTACCATGGTAAAAATGAAAGAATATAAGAAAACTATAAATTTAGAATTCTTCCACTTGAGCTTAAGAAGAAAGACTGCGTATTCATGAAGAGTAATACGGGTAGCAAAGAAATATTTATCTAATTCTTATCCCTTTATGTCGGCATAGTCTGTTAAAGCTAACCAAAAATCCTGAACTTTCAGGGAACGATTAGCAGAAAAGAACCGAAGCTTCGTAATTCTGTCGTGTTCGTGAGTTTTTGAAAATTGTAGGCATGAGATTCTCTCTACATTTTCCAAAAAAGGTGAAATATACTCATTTTTCATATTTTATCAATATCCTACGAACAATATCCGAGATTAAAGAAATGCTCAAAGAATCAGAGGCAATGCAATGTTACCTGAAGAAGATCTGAAGATCATTATAAAAGAACTCGGGAGAGAGCCTACCCTAGTAGAACAGGGCTGTTTTTTAAATATGTGGAGCGAACACTGTTCCTACCGCTCAAGTGCTCCTCTCCTAAAAACCCTCACTACTAAGGGAGAAAATGTGATTATTGGCCCCGGAGACGATGCCGCAGTAATTAAATTCGAAGATGGATATGTGCTAGCAATCGGTATGGAAAGTCACAACCATCCTTCATATGTTGACCCCTACAACGGAGCATCTACCGGGGTAGGAGGCATTGTAAGGGATATAATCTCCATGGGAACTCGCCCTATAGCCCTTATGGACTCTCTATACCTCGGGTCTCTAGAAACCCAAAAAAATATATTCTTTTTCGAGCAGATCATTAAGGGAATTGCAGGGTATGGGAATTGTATAGGGAGTGCCTGTAGTCAACGGCGAGACTTTCTTTGACAGGAGATATAGTGGGAATCCACTTGTGAATGTAATTGCAGTAGGACTCGGTAAGGAGGAAAATGTCGTAACTTCTACCTCACAAAAAGCTGGAAACAAGCTGGTACTTGCAGGCTCAAGCACTGGGAAAGATGGACTTTCTGGAGCTTCCTTTGCTTCCAGAGATCTCTGTAAATCAGCAGAAGCAGAAGACCGTCCCAGTGTCCAGATAGGAGATCCATATTCAGAAAAACTTCTTATAGAAATGACCCTGGAAGCCATAGAAAAAGGCTATATAAAATCCTGCAAGGATCTTGGAGCTGCAGGCTTGGGGGAGCAAGTTCGGAATTGGCTGCAAAGGGAGGTTTAGGAGTCCATATTATTACAGATACCGTACCTCAGAGGGAACCCGACATGAACCCCTATGAAATATTGCTTTCAGAATCTCAGGAACGTATGCTCTTTGAAGTATCCCCTGAAAATGTTGATGACGTACTTTATCTGGCAGAGAAATATGACCTTAATGGAGCTGTAGTGGGATACCTGACAGAAGAGCCCAGGTATATTGTTGAGTTTAGAGGAGAAATCGTTGCAGATCTACCTATATATTTTTTGACTGGAGGAGCTCCTACCTGTGAGGAACCTTCCCAAGCTCATGTTCGCGAGGTGGAAGAAGGAAGCAAAAAATATGAAACTCCGGAAGATTTGAAGACAGTTTTTCTGAAAGTCTTGTCCTCACATAATATTTCCTCAAAAGAATGGATCTACAAACAATATGATCATGAGGTTCAGTTGAGAACAGTTACCAAACCTGGAGAAGACTCTGGAGTACTCAGGATTACATCCAAGAAAGGAATCGCACTCTCCTGTGGTTGCCAACCCAGAGCTACACTTCTTGATCCTTATTCAGGAGGAAAAATAGCAATTATCGAAAATGCAATGAACCTTGCAGTAAAAGGTGCAGAGGGACTAGCCATTGTAAATTGCCTGAACTTTGGAAACCCTGAAAGTCCAGAAGTTTACTGGCAATTTAAAAGTGCTGTATATGGCCTTGGAGATGAGGCTAGGGAACTTTCCATTCCGATAGTAGGAGGGAACGTGTCTCTCTACAACGAAAGCAACGAATTCAGAACTTTAATTCCCCCGACTCCCTCAATAGGGATGATAGGGAAAGTAGATCTCGAAACTCCTC
>CAWKGG010000045.1:0-24157 GCA_963848985.1 uncultured Methanosarcinaceae archaeon | reverse complement strand
TATACAAATCTTTATTCATATCGTCTAACTCATGAGATTACTGCAACTTACTTTCATGTTTGAGAAGAAACCTAGAAGCAATTTAAGCTTAACTAGAGAATTAAGAATAAACCAAATTTCGTGTGGCTTCAAGATTAATGGAAAATTTATGGTTGATTCAACTGATTTCAGAAATTGAGACCATATATCCATCGCCAATAACTTGTAGAGCTATCTTCACCTCAAAAGTGCTCAACCAGCTTATAAGCTACTGGTTCATCTATTACACGAAATTCCCAAAAATTTGAGAGCTGTTGAATATATTTCATATACTAAAAATTTTTGTTTCAATAAATTCGGTCAACTCAAAAGCCTGTCTAATTTTACTTTAGGATCAGAGCAAGTTCTTTTTCAAGATAAGGGTGCATTGAAGATGTATATCCATGTGTCGCATCGCTAACAATATACATTACTTTTGGCTTTTTAGCAAGGGAAAAAGTCTTTAGTGCTGCCTTATGAGGAATTACGGTATCATTAAATGAATGAATCAGTACTAATCTCACAGGCGTCAGAGTAGGGAGATGGGTGCTCTGGATGAATCGAACGATAAAAACGGTAAGTATTATTATTATCAGCAACGAAGGTGGGATCGATCTCCTGAGTGCCATATCCTGCAGTACTGATTCCGATGACCCCTTTAAGGGAAGGATCAAGGGCACAGGCAATCACTGCAAATCTTCCGCCATTACTTTCTCCTAAAATTGCAAATCTTTTTGGATCAATTTCCGGCTGGACTGCAAGGACATCTGCGGCTTTATGTGCATCATAAACCAGGGTATATTCAAGAGGTTCGATGCCCCTTCTGAAAAGTTCTAGATCCTGTTCCATACTTACGCTGCCGAGATTGCGCTGGTCAATAGCAAGAGTAGCATATCCCATTTTTGAGAGTTCCACAGCCAATCCCTGTTCAGATTCCTTTCTAACTGTTGCTCCCGGGAATAGGATTATTCCAGGAAAACCCGAAGAAGAGTTAGAGTTTGCAGGAATCCTTAGAAGAGCCTGAATTTTATCCCCTTGACTTTCAAAAGACAGAAGTTTCAAAGTATCTGAGTTTTCAGGAAAATATATATCCTTTATTTCATGAGTTGTAAATAAAGGCTCTTCCCTTTTGGTAAAAGATAGAGTACCGGCTTCCGAAACACTCCAGAGAGATGCGCGTTGGGAATAATTGACGGGACTGTACAAGACTTTCCGAAAATGCCCACAGATATTAAAAGATACCCAGGAAAAAAAATTTGGGTTTAATAGCTTTGATTCTTGAAAAAGCGCTTTTTTTGCTTTCTTTTTTTCTAGAGTTATGCTTGCTCAATGGAACCCTGCCCAGAAAATTGTAATCATGGCCAAAAACCGTTCGTAGCATTTAGAAATAATACTGCTTTGCCTGTAATGATACAGTCAATCAGCACTTTTTTTCTGAATGTGAACTGCATTTTTATCTACTTCGTAGTACCGCATGGGTCCTGCAGAAAATTGCAGTCTTGTATCTGACCCTTTATCCATTAGTTAACATCTGTACGAATGAACGGTAATTGAAATATACAGTTTCATAACCATAATGAATTGCTGTGGCTAAAACCAAAGTAATTATCTGAAAATTAAGAAATGTAACATACTGTTAAATTTTCTGTTAACTTTGTTATCCGATTGTACAGTTCTTATATTTAAATCCAGCAGAGAAATTTTTGAATAAACAAGATTCAGCAGGTTCAATGTAGAATCTATTTTATACTCCAGAAAAAGGATAATTCTTTAAACAAGTACCTCATCCAGTAGGAAAGGTGGATAAAACACTCCCTTTTCCGTAATTATCGCAGTTACATTCTCCATTGGAGTCGCATCAAAAGCAGGATTATAGACTTCTACATCTATTGGGGCACATTGTTCTGATCCAAAGAATCGTAACTCTTCAGGGCTCCGCATTTCTATTTCTACAATGCCTTCCCAGCCATTGAAATCAAAAGTAGAGATCGGAGCTGCTACATAGAAGGGGATTTCATGCTCTTTTGCAAGGATAGAATGTGTATATGTCCCGATTTTGTTAAAAATAACGTCATGAGTGATCCTGTCAGCTCCTACAAGCACACTATCCACAAGTCCTTGGTGCATTGCCCATCCAGCCATCGAGTCCGTGATTAGGGTCACTGGAATTTTGTCCTGCATAAGCTCCCAGGTAGTGATTCTGCTTCCCTGATTAAGAGGCCTGGTCTCACAGGCAATAACCTTTATTTTTTTGCCTTCAGCGATAGCCGAACGTACAACTCCAAGGGCTGTGCCCCATTCCACACAAGAGAGCCTGCCTGCGTTACAGTGTGTGAGTACCGTATCTCCATCTTTTAGGAGTTTGGCTCCATATTCACCTATTATCTTGTTAGTCGCCACGTCTTCTTCCGCAATATTTATGGCTTCCTGAAAGGCAATATCTTGGATTCCCTGGATATCAAAGGCATCAGAAATTGCTCTTAAGACCCTGTCAACACCCCAACCAAGATTTACTGCTGTAGGACGGATAGACTTAAGAACTTTTCCTGCAACTTCGAGATCTTGTACCATTGTTTCTAAGTCTCTAGCTTCACTACGTAAAGCTGCAAGGGCAATCCCAAAACCTCCTGCGGTCCCAAGAGCAGGAGCGCCCCTTATCCTGAGAGACTTTATAGCCTCGCATAGAGAACTCAAAGTTTTGCATTCAATTATTCTGTACTCTTTCGGGAGCAATGTTTGATCTACCAATACAACTGATTTTGACTCTTCCTTCCAGTCAATTGTTCTCATTGAAATCACTTTCCGATGTAAGCAACATATTCTATAGAAAAATCATCTGACTCTCTTTTCAAGCCTCACATGTAATAAAAAACTATTCAACTCAATTCCCTGAGAGACTTGTTTATCCTTTTCTTAAATTATCTGGATAACCTGAGTGATTAATATGAAATTCTGTTGGAGCCATCATTATCTTTAAATAGAAAAATAATTGAAGAAAAAGTGAGAAATGAAGTATTTGGAGCCCCTATCTGAGAGCAAGAATTAAATCAAGAATAAACATTTATCTTTGAATATACAGATAATTACAATCTTTTTTCCCAGAAAGGCAAACTTAAATATAATAGAGAGAATTTCGATAAACCTCTATTTTCAAGAGTCATTTATAAGCCATTTATATGCGTACTAAGAAATATGAAGGTCTATCGAAATCCTCTAGATTTATAGGGTAATAGAATAAATAAGAGAAGATTTAAAACCCATAGCTTAGATACAGGAGAAGTCGTAGTTTAAGGAATATCAAGTCATAAATTTCATAAACCCATTTTCTGCCGATGTACATAAGAATGCCATCTAATATTCTCAAAATGACAATATCTTAAAACTTAATCTAACTTTCACTGAATAATAATGGGTAAATAGGCAAACAAATTATACATCTGTGTATATCTGTGGAATGTTTGATGAATAAACTCATACATTTAAGGGACCTTGAATCTGTAAATTTGGTCTGTAAATTTCAAAAATTATGAAGGATCTGTTATTCTATTAATACGGTTTATGAAATCAGGGTATTCGTCGGAGAGTAAGCGCTTATGACAAAAATAAAAATAGCAATTGCAGGAATCGGGAACTGTGCAAGCTCTTTGATACAGGGCATTGAGTATTATAAAGCTGAACATAAAGAATCTATCGGGCTGATGCACTGGGATCTTGGTGGGTATAAACCCACGGATATCAAAGTTGTTGCTGCCTTTGACGTTGACGCTAGGAAAGAAGGAAAAGATGTAGCTGAGGCTATCTTTGCTCCCCCGAACTGCACAACGATTTTTTGCCCTGACATTCCTGCCACAGGCGTGAAGGTTAAAATGGGTAGAGTTCTTGACGGCATCTCTGACCACATGAAAAATTATGAGGAAAGATATACATTTGTTGTCAGCAAGGAACCAGAAGCTACAAAAGAAGACATAGTCAACGAACTGCAAAATTCCGGCGCAGATATGCTTCTCAATTACTTACCTGTAGGTTCTGAAGAAGCCGTCCGTTTCTATGCAGAGTGCGCTCTTGAGGCCGGAGTAGCTTTTATTAATAATATGCCTGTTTTTATCGCAAGCAATCCTGAATGGGCAAAAAAATTTGAAGAAAAAAACATCCCGATAGTAGGAGATGATGTGAAAGCCCAGCTAGGGGCTACAATTACCCACAGGATTCTTGCAGACCTTTTCGAAAAACGCGGCTTAAAACTTGACAGGACATATCAGCTGAATACAGGAGGAAATACTGATTTCCTAAATATGCTCAACAGGAGCAGACTTGCTTCCAAACGAGAATCAAAAACAGAAGCTGTCCAGTCCGTTCTCTCCCACAAACTTGAGGATGAAAACATTCACATTGGACCTAGCGACTACGTAGCCTGGCAAAAAGACAACAAAGTATGTTTCTTGAGAATGGAAGGCAGGCTCTTTGGGGACGTGCCCATGAACCTTGAACTTCGGCTTTCTGTAGAAGATTCCCCAAACTCTGCAGGTGTGGTAATTGATGCAATTCGCTGCTGTAAGCTGGCTCTTGATCGAGGAATTGGAGGAGTACTGTATTCCCCGGCATCCTATTTTATGAAACACCCAGCTATCCAATATCCTGACGACGAAGCCTACAGAAGGACCGAGGAGTTCATAGCCGGTACACGGAAACGTTAAAACTGGAAGAAAAAATTATAAAAGTCTTTTTAGCTGAAAAATTCCGAAAGAATATGAGGATTTAAGTTTTTTTCTGTCCCAAAATATTTTTCACGGAATTTGTCTCATTGTTTCTTTACTGTTTAACGGATCCCTTCAGCTGTAATTCTAAAATCAGCGCTTGAGCCTTCCGGAAGAGAGCGATGTTTGTACAGAATAGCACGCCTTGTTCCTTTACCTATTTTTTCCAGCTGAATAATTGCCTTTGATATATGTTCTAAGGCACTTCCACCCAATGGACGTACTCCTCCTAAGATTATATCGGAGTATACTTGGTTGGTTATGACTGCAACAAAGCTGTGTTTGCGGGCTAATGCATGCAGAAATCCTATCTGGCTGGCAAGCTCTCTTCGGCTCTTCATACAAGTTTCTTCTTCTTCTTCGAGCTCAAACCTGTAGTATGAAGTTGCGGAGTCAAGTATCACGAGACCGATGTTCTCACCGGCTATTTTCTCCACTTCTCTTACAGCCACATACTGTTCTTCAAAATTGAGGGGTTCGAAGACAATGATATTCCTTGCTATTTCCTTTGCCTTTTCCCCTGCAATTTGTTTGAAGCGAACAGGAGAAAGTCCTTCGGTATCTATGAAAATGACTTTCTGCCCCTGCTTTACACATTCCACTGCAAGCTGAATACAGATATTTGTTTTCCCGGTTCCTGCAGCTCCAAAGATTTGAGTTACGATTCCCTTCTCGAAACCTCCTCCCAGAAGTTCATCAAAGGATTTGCAGACGGAAGGCAATAGTTTCTCTATAGAACGACACCTCTTTTTATGCCTAACAGATGTATAATAATGGCCAATGTTATTAACACTTTTTTGTAATCTTGATCTTCAATGCTTTTTTGTAATCTTTAACCTTCTCGGTGAGATTTAAAAGTATATCTATAGAAATCAAATTATTTGCTTCTCCCCTATCCAAAATTATTGGGCATGCTTTGGGCCATCAGGTCAGTTCATCGAAACAAGAAATTGTTGATTTTTATTCGACCAAATTTCTTAATCTATATGATTTTAAACTCTGTTTTCAGTTTCCTTTAAGATTTCTGAATATAGTGTTAATATTGTGTTAGATGTCATATTTTCAATTGGTCTATGATCTTAAAGTTTATAGTCCTAAAAATTTATTATTATTATACGCGATTAAATCTGTTGATGATGCTCGTTTTATTGATGCAGCTATTTAAACGCAAATTATAAATTGGGAGATGCAAACATTTAGGACGAAAACAAAGCGTTAATTGAAAATATTTCAATTGCTTTTCGACTAGAAGGGGCATCAAAAACAACAATCATATGGTACCTTTACTATACAACAAGACGATCGAGGAACTTCAGGAACTAGGATTCAATGAAATCTTGAACAAGCTGGAACTGAATACTTTTGATAGGTTGCTTATTTTTTTTGAGTACATTTTTGAATTAATATACAATTAACTGAGAGCGAACGCTGAATTCCTTTTATTAAATTCCATTAAATAATTTAGAAATTATTTTACAGAATATGTATTTTTTTGGTGTCTTAATAATACAGAAGTAATCTATTTGGCAAGCTTAACCATACCAAACAAAAAAAAAGTCCATGAACTGATTTTAGTCTGGATATCTGATCTGCACTAAAATCTGAATACGTATCTCGGAATAAAAAGTATAAACATTGAAGAACCATGGAACTTAGTCCTTGAATGGTATTAAATATAACAAATGTAAAGATAGAAAAGTAGGCGCTTTAGAATCTGTATCTTCTCAGGAAAAGAGATTTTCACCATCCAGATAAAGGTAACAAAATCAGATGAACTTTAAAGGATGTGCTTTAGCCACAAAAAAATCCGCATCTTTACACATTAAAGTCTTTTAAGTTGCTGGTTATATGCCTTTTCAATACTCTGGATTGTATCCGCTTCTTCGGGATCTTTATCATCTCGGATACGGATAAATCGGGGAAAACGAAGTGCAAAACCAGAGTTATAATTGGGGCTTTTCTGAATTTCCTCGAAGGCAATTTCCAGAACAATTTTGGGTCTTATAGCAAATACCCCACCTGCTTCTCCGCCGTCCATCAATCCGGAAAGCATTTCTGTGAGCTCCTTTAGCTTTTCGTCACTCAGGCCTGTTCCAACCTTGCCGACCTGCAAAAATTGAGAAGTTTCAGGGTCATAACAGGCAACAGTGTAAGAACCTATGAGGCTTACACGCCTACCAAAGCCCCACTCAGCTCCAACTACTACAAGATCAAGGGTTTCCATGAGGGGTTTTTTCTTAAGCCAGTTCCTACCGCGTTTACCGGGGGAATAAACCGAATTCGGATTTTTGACCATTACACCCTCATGACCTGCTTTCAAGGCTTCCCTATAGATCTTTTCCACTACCTCAAGATCTCCAGTTATCACCTGCTTATCAACAGAAATGGATTTTGAATCTTCAGTTGAGTTCTCTATGCAGGACTCAAGCACCCTTCTTCGCTCAAGAAGATGAAGGTCAATTAATGTTCTGCCGTTTAAGTACATGATATCAAAGAGATTGAGCTGGATAGGGATTCCAAGTACTTTTTCCCCTACATCGTACTTGCGCCGGAAACGTTTAAGGATTTCCTGGAAAGCTCTTGGTTTTCCTTTTTCATCCACTGCAACAGCTTCTCCATCCAGAATTGCATATTCAGCTTTCACATGCTTTCTAATAATTTCAACAATGTCTGGAAGGGAATTTGTAACATTTTCAAGTTTTCGTGAATAAATGGTAACTAAGTTTCCAGCTTTGTGGATCTGGACCCTCACACCGTCGAATTTCCATTCAATTGCAGCTTCTTTCATTTCCCTTATATCTGCATCTATATCAGGACTGATCTGCGAGAGCATCATCTTTATGGGACGATTAATTTCGATCCCGAGGCCTTTGAGACCTTCAATACCTCCTTTCTTTGCAGCTGCAGCGACTATACCGAGATCATTTGTGACCATAAAGGCGTGCTCTACCAAATCTGCAGGGACGGAAAAGGCTTTTGCGATGGCATCCCTTAAAACTCCTTCCCCGACACCTATGCGGAGTTCTTCAAGTGCAAGTCTGGAGATATACTTTGCTTCCCTTGGGGTTGAGGAATTAAAGAGGAACTGAAGGTTTTTGACCTTAACTTCCTGTGATCCTTTTCCAGAGGCTTCTGAAGCTGTTTTGAAGCGCTGGTAGATTTCCGTTATAGTGAGCTCTGGCTGCTCTTCGAGGAAAGAAGAAAAAGTGATCTGGTTTTTTTGTTTTTCCTTCAGGATAAGAAGTGCTGTGTCTCCTATATCTCCTGTTGTCCGAATCAGAGACTCTATGCTTCTTATAGACATTCCGGAAGCCTTGGAAAGAGAAGCGTACAGAAGGCTTGTGCCAATTCCGAGCTGCTTTCCACTCCAGGCAGGAAAAACCTCACTCATAATAAAATGAGTTGTAAGGGAAAGCTCTTCTACGCTGACCTTCATAAGAAGGTCAGCAACCCTATTTATAGTGTCTATTGTACTCGAAATTTTTTCAATTGCCTGGCAGGTTTCTGCAAATTCCCTGAAGCTTGTCATGGTCCACGCAGCTTTTTAATTTGATTTTTTCCCGAATATCGGGTTTCTAAAACAAAATTGCTATACTCTATGGAGGCCCATAAATTGCGATCAGATCACTAAGAATCGCACTCGCTGTCTCAACAGGGCCTGCACCTTTACCAGTAACTGTAATTTCTCCTGCAAGTTCGGTGCATAAAGATGCGATATTTAGAATACCTCCGACTGCAAGAGGATGGTTGATAGGTACAAGCCTTGGGGCCACCTCGATCCTTTCCCTACTAACTTCGCCTATAAGTTTTATTGCATGCCCATTTTCATTAGCCATCTCCAGGGCTTCAGGAGTAATCTTTGTAATTCCTGTAACTTCGACATCCTTGTAAGTAGCATCGAGTCCGAAGATAGCATTTGCCAGAATTACTAGCTTGCAGGCAGTATCAATTCCTTCAACATCGTATGTGGGATCGGTTTCTGCAATTCCGAGCTCAATTGACTCTGTAAGAATATCAGTGTAAGTTGCTCTTTCTTCCAGCATTCTTGTCAGGATGTAATTACAGGTTCCGTTCAGGATACCTTTGATACTTATAATCTTATTGCCTGCGAGAACTTCGTTTGCCAGGTTAATAATTGGCATTGAACCCCCAACTGTGGCTTCAAATCTGAACTTCGAACCCGCTTCTTTTGCATTCGTCATGAGTTCTCTATACTTAAGGGTAAGTGGACCTTTATTCGAAGTAATAAGGGACTTCCCGGTTTGAAAAGCTGCGAACATATTCTGGAGGCCTACTCCGCCGGTTTTGATGTTTGTAGGGGTAGTCTCTATTACCAGTTCATGGTCTACAGACCTAATAACTTCGATTCCACTAATATTCTCTAGGGCTACAGTGCCATGAACTCTCTTACGGGAAAGGCAATCTGCAAGGTTCAAGCCTTCAGGATTGACAGTTGCACCCTTTGAATCCACAACAGCAACTACTTTCACTTCCAACCCGATACTTTCAAGATACTCTCTCTTCATAAGGAGTACCTCGGCAACCCCCTGTCCGATTGCACCGAATCCGAGAATGGAACAGGTTATCTTCTTCATGTTTTCAATCTCCTCAATTTTTTCAGGCCTGGATGTTTATTGGGAGTATCATCAGCAGGTCTTTTTTTGCTGAAACTTCTTTTAGGATTTTGAGCGCCTTTTGTAGATCTTCTTTACTCACAGCATCGATTTTTATGAGGGTTGAAGAAAGCAGGTTAATTCCAGGCATTGAGAGGGAAAGATCCACAACCTCAGCAAAACCAGTTTTGTCAATTTCATCGATCGTATCCTGGATTCCCGTGTGTACCACATGCCCTATAAGGACCACATTTATGCTCTCCCTAAAACGGTGTTCTCCAACTCTTACAACCCTGACCCCGTTTTTTTCAAGTTTCGCTTTTATAATTTCAATGTTTTCAGGTTTTGTTTCAAGTACAAGTTGTACTGGTACTGTTTTTCGAGGGGTTCTTTTCTGATGGTGATGTAATACAGTTATCAGATTAGCTTTGCAGTCTGAAAGAGGCTGGAGGGCTAAAAGCATCTGCCCGGGTACATCTTTTAGTTCAATGTCCATGGAAATTCTCATGTTGTCCCTCATCTAATTTCATATGATTTATTAATATTCATTATGGGAAAAAAGTATCAATAGCCATCTTTATTAATCTCCAATGAGTAAATTTCGATTGGCTTATTTTCTTTAAATATCAGCTATTGATCATATTTTTATTTTTCCTTAATTTAGTGATCATGAGACTATATTGCGTCAAAATAGATGTCATCCAAGTGATTTTTGGTAGGCTGAATTGTTTCATAATTTCTTGAACTTAGTTTCGTAAAGTAGGGTCCAATTACCTGCTATTTGCTATTAATCTAGTTAAATTAAGTGATATTTTGTGAATAATCTTTGTTGCAAAAGAAAGCTTTTTTGGTAATTTTGGGAAGCAAAAAGGGAATTATTAGATTCTTATTCCCTATCTTTCAAATATTGTTTAACCTTTGTTGCTGCTTAGTTGATGAATTTGGATATATAGTTTGCGATTTACTTTTCGCAAAAAAGGTTGTATAAACTACCTCTTTCACCCTATTCTTGCTTACTTTCATCATCTGTTTGTTTAGAGAGATGCTCATCAGGAATACGTATAATATTCCCTCTACCTCTTTTGAATTTTTCAATCAAGCCGCGTTCTTCAAGGTCTGAAAGCATAAGGCTGACTTTGGATTCTGAGTAAGGAGATTTTTTCCGGAGTTCTCTCTGGGTAATTCGGTTTCCATTAGTTCGAATTAGATTCAGAAGTTCTTTGAGATCCTCAGGGAGATTGATTTCACGGTCCTCTTGAAGATCCTCGACATCTACAGAGTTTGTTGTAGATAACTTAGAACTTATTTCAAAAGTGTCGTCAAGATTTTCTTCTTCATCTATGGCACTCTCAGGTTGCAATGTTTTCGGCTCCCTGCCTCCGTCCGGAAAACTATTTGTTATCACAAGGGGTTTTAGATATCTTTTTTTAATGAAATATCCTGCCAGTAAAAGGATGAGTATGAAGGCAAGAAAAACAGAAACGAAAAAGTAATTTTGAGAGTTATTCTGATCTGCATGTTTTGTTTCATCAAAACTCAAGTTCGGAACTTCAAATCTACTATGGTTCAGAAGTTCTTCGTTATAGGTTGGAAATAGAAGAAGGTCATGCACATACTCTCCTTTATCTGAGATTACAACCTCCTCTTTAGCTGTATAAACTATGGTTTTTCCCTCAAAATAATTCGCAGTTATCAAGTAAGTCCCAGGAGTAAGATTGAAGGAATAATTTGCATTCGTTGCAACAAAATTCTGTTCAGGAGTAGAGTTAATTTCAACGACTGCGTTATCAAGAGGTTTGAAACTCTCCCACTCATATACAGTCCCGTGAATTGTGGCCGCAAATGCATTCCCCTGAAAAAACATAATTAAAAAGAAAATACAGGTGAGCCTGTAAAGCTTTTTGAAATTCACGCAGTGTTAAATGAGTTTTTAGCATAAATCTTTTGCTTTTCGTTACAGAATTTTATAAACTAAGAGGGATAGTCAAGCTTTATAAAGCAAATAAAGGTTTTATCAAGCTTGAAGGTGTATCTGCACATATATATTAAAATTACTCAGAAACTAATATTTTATCCAGAAAAGAATGCTTATATTCAGAAAAGAATTCTTATATTTACTTCCCCCTTGTATAAACAGTGTCATGACTTATAAAGGGTGAAATTCAGATGAAAAAAATAAGACTGATCCTATATTTACTTAGGATCATATCAACATCATTTAGCAAGCTGTCAGAAAGAACCTTTACTGTTAAAATTTCTCATGATTTGTATGGAAATTAGAATCAATATTATGGGTGGATTCCTGAATTTCATACGATAATTAGATTGATGCCATCAATGTTACTAAAGACTCTAAATCAGATCAAGAATGCTTCATAATAACCTCAGAGTAAAATATCAGAATTGAATTTCAAAATATAAAGAGGAAATGATATAATTGAATAATTCTAACTTTAAAAGGAAAAATATTGGAAGTAGAATTTCTAACTCAGAAGTAGAATCCGGATCTGAGAACTTAATCTAGGCTTTAATGATTATTCTAATACCACAAAGTTTTACCTTAAATCAAGCATAAATTTGTATTTTGCTTATCTTTCAAAATGTCAGGAGCAATATGGAGTACTCAAATGGTAATTAACAAAAAAACGAATTGTTGCTATCAATGAAAAAATTAAATTGCTTAAGGCTTGAAAAATTAAATCTGCTGTTTAGCACTCAGTTGCAAGCGACTGAATATGCGAAATCCCAAGTTTTGGGCATAAAGGAATTATTGAAAATCAAATACTTTGATTTGTTTCCATGATTCATTTTCTTCCTGGTTTCCTGGAATCCTAAATAGTTTTATAATAATCTCGGAAGTTGCACCATCATCAAAAGTTCCAATATAACTTCCATCGCTCCAGATTTAGCAACCAAAAAGCTTTTTTTGCTCTCAGAGTATTCTTTAATTTTTTTTTCTGTGATACTTTTTATAATGTGCATAATTATTGAAGATAAATATTTTGGTTAAGCATCAACGACAATATGCACAAAATCACTATCATATCTCTCGAATCAAAATCAAAATGGTACCTTTTACCAATTTCAAAGCATACTCTCGAATCAAAATCAAAATGGTACCTTTTACCAATTTCAAAGCATATATTTTCTAAATAGTTGATGAGGTCGTTATTTAAATAAAATTTTTTACGATACTTCATAGAAAAAACGATTTTATATCTTATTTAATATACATAATTGTTTGCATTCTGTAGTTCATTTCATAGAACAAACGTAACTAAAAATATATCACAATTAGTTAATAACAATTCTCGAGGAAGTTTCCCTACCTGCAGCAAGATGCTGTGTATTCGGCTGGAATCAAACTTAATACTCAAATTACACTAAAAAAAATACTAATTCCTTCGAGTGATAATCTCGAATGAATGAAAATATGCTTCAGTGAATTTTTTGAACATTAACTCCATCGTTATCTTGGGCAGGAAATTTGTTCTAATTTTGGTTTTTCAAAACTTCTCGAAACTAATTCATAAATTTCAATTGAAGGCTTAAATATGACTTTGATCACGGATGCTAAGATATCTTTGAATAATTCCACTACCTAAGCAAATTAAGTGGCCTAAATTGGCAGGAACGTAATTATTTTTTGTGGTTTCGGCATTCAAAAAAGTTTTTCAGTTTCTAATATCCTCAGTATATCTGGTGAAAAATATTTGCAACTTTTCGCTAGAGATGACGATGAAATTTTAGATCTTAAGAGTTGGATATATCAGAAAATGTGATGTTTTTGCATGTGAATCAACAAGTGACTTTTGGAATTATAATTATAATTATAATTCATTGATAAAGCATCTAAAAGTTATAGTTGGAAATGCATGAAATATGAAGGTGTTTACCCATAAAAAGATCGAAAGTAGATTTTAGAATTCATTGTACAATTTACACTTTAAATAGTATGATTCAGAATCAAATATTTTCCCAAAAGATCAAAAAGTTTCATTCATAAATTCGGATTCTACAGACTTGTACAAAGAAGAACAGCTATTAAAAATGAAGCAATCTTATTCTAACATCTGATGTGTTATAATATCAATAATGTGCTAACAATTATTTTTGGTAAAACCTGTATTGTAATTCTATCAGTATTCACTTTTGTGAAAGCATATGACTAAAAAATAGAGGTCTAGTCTCTATATATTCTCACAAAATGCTTAGAAAATGAGATGCTGGACAGAGGAATATCTCAAAGTATTTCATTGAGGCTTTAGATATGCCTCGGTCTCATAAAACATCTTGACAATGAAATAGAAGCTTTGGAGAAATAAATTTTTAATTATGCTCATAGGAAACATGAACTGAAAGTGAATGTTTTAATGTCAGTTTCTTGTATTTGAGAAATTGGTGCAGCAACTTTACTTGCTGAAATCGGTAATTAAGGATTTTTATCTAATAGATAGGCCTGTTTCTTGGCTTGGAATAGTTCTAAATATATACCAATATGCAGATAAATTTTAAAATTGTAGCGACACAAAAAGAGTATCAAAGGAAGCAAGGTGGATTCTAATACAAATTGCTCAGGCAGCATCAAGGAAGAAAAATAGCAAATTAAAAGAATTCTTTAACCGAAAGAGGAATCAATTGGACATGTGAAGACAATATTGCTCTAGCAAGGGAAATTGCCCTAATTATATGGCATCTGGTTACAAATGACGAGATATACGAAGATGAAAACTGACATGAAAAAAGAAAATTCAAAAAAGAAGAATTGTTGAGGTTGAAACCTTTTCGGTTGATGAACGTATATGAAAATGATAGTAAAAATTGCAATTATAGAGGAAGGCGAGAGTATGTAGGAAGGTTGATTATGTACTTTCATGTCAAATAAGCTCTGAATCCATTTATATTGATGAGATGCTATGCAAGTATCAAATACTCTCTAATTAAATTTCAATGACACTATTATTAGATGGGTGGTTGAACGAGCGAGTTTGGGAGTGGGGGGGTTAGTACATAAAAAAGTTTATATGGCTCGCCCGTTCAACTTTTTACAAGTATTTTGTTTTATATATACCTTTCTAAGTTTATCGAATTTATTATTTTTTACAATTTCTAAATCTACTCCATAGTTGTTCTGAAAGTAGACTCTTTTAAAAGATATCGTGTATAGAAAATGACTAGATTTTGTGGGACTTTTTTATAACCACAAAGTTCTTAAATCCTGGAGGCGTTAAATACATGGATTTAAAAGTGTGATGTGTAGGGTATCTGTTTTGCCAAAATTCCTTTAAAGGTGGGCAGAGGCTGTGCTGTAAGGTCGTATCAATTAACAACTTTATCGTTCATCATTGCTAAATTCGTAAAGACAACTTATTTGAATAATTCGCATGCAAATATACAAATTTTAGATTTATATATTACCTAATCAGGGTAAATTAAACCATTTAAAGTTCATACTCATCACCCATGAAGTTAAAGTAAAAGCGTGCTATCAATAAAAAAGATGCATTTATTTACTACTTTACCACTTATCATTAGGGAGTTCCTTGTTTGCGGGATGAGGCGTTTTGCATTCTTTTGATGCTCACGCACGGATTACCTGCTTTCAGGGTTATTTATGAAAAATTTCAGTTATCAGGCATCGAAGATGAACACAAGTTTTGGCTTCTGACTCTGAAGGTCATTTCAGGATCACAAATGAAAACTTATGTTAGGGCGAAGGCTTTCGGGAATGTATAGAAAACCTCAGGGATATCGCAAGTATTATTGGTGCTTGGCTCGAAAGTTATTTTCTGTCGGCTCGAAAAATTAGGAGTGTATTTATTTAAGGTAGCTGGGCTGGTCATCTAGCTGGCTTTCATGAGGTAAGGTCTCCATTATATAGAGTCGTTACGGATATTCTTCTGGATAAGGTCTCCTGGCATAGGTAATGATGGTATTGAAGACAGAGCTGGAGTTATCTTTCCGGTCGTAATTGTCATTACTTCTTAAATCTGTTTCTTCAAGGGTGTATTATCCCTGATTTGGTATAAAATCTAATTTTTTACTATTTTTGCATCGTCTGAACCTTTACGAGTTTTCATGTATAGAAGGTATTTTTGTATCTTAAGGAAAATGGATTCAAAGTTCAGAGTATCAATTATATCGTAATTATTTAGGGCTACTGAATCAATTTCTGTGGAATTTAATTTGAAAAATTATTCACGATAAATTATTCACAATATTTCCAGGAGAATTTACATGCAAAATACGGATACTACAAAGTATATTATTCATTCTAAAATTAATGCTGATGGTGTAATAGAACGCCCTGATATCGTAGGTGCGATTTTTGGTCAGACTGAAGGATTGCTAGGGGCTGATCTTGATTTGCGTGATTTGCAAAAAACTGGCAGAATTGGTAGGATAGAGGTACTGGTTACTGCTAAAGGGGGAAAGACCAAAGGAAATATCTTTGTTCCCTCAAGCCTTGATAAGGTTGAGACATCCATTCTTGCCGCATCTCTTGAAACTATTGATAGGGTAGGTCCTTGTAGCGCTAAAATTGAGGTCTCCCAAGTAGAAGATGTAAGAGCTGTAAAGCGCAAAAAGATCATTGAAAGGGCAAAACTTATCTTTACCAAAATGTTTGATGAGACGGTGCCTGAATCACAGGAACTTGCTGATGAAGTCCGTCAGTCTGTAAGGGTTGACGAGCTTACTTATTATGGGAAGTCCAAAATTCCCTGTGGTCCGAATGTTCTTAATTCAGATGCCATTATTATTGTTGAGGGAAGGGCTGACATCCTGAATCTTCTCCGCTATGGTATAAAGAACACTATTTGTGTGGGTGGAACAAATATTCCTCCTGAGGTTGCAGATCTTACTAAAAAGAAGACAGTAACTGCTTTTACGGATGGGGATCGCGGAGGCGAACTAATTGTTCGTGAGCTTTTGCAGGTAGCAGATATTGACTATGTTGCCCGTGCTCCAGATGGGAAATGTGTGGAGGATCTTGTCCAGAAGGAAATTATCAGAGCCCTTCGCAGAAAGGTTCCAGTGGAACAGATTATCGAAAAATATGGAATTCAGGAAAGGGAAGTCGAAGAAGATGCCTGCAGGGTTGAAAGGATTTCAAAAAGGAAGATTCGGGCTCCCGACGTTGTTCCACGGATTGCCGAGACGAAGCTACATAAGCGTGTTAAGATACACAGGGTCTCCCCAATGTCAGATTTTTATGGAGAGAAACTTCCAAAAGAAGAAAGGATTGAGGGAGAAGGTTATGGTAAGATATTTGAAGAGGGTCATGAAACAATTCCGGAAAAGCTTCCCAAAAAAACCTTCGAAAAAGTCTATGGGAAAAATTTTCCAGTAATAGAACACGTCGAGACAATACCTGTTGTCGCAAACTCCACAGTTTTGTCTAGGCCATCCCAGAAGGCCAGAACTCCGAGAGGAAAATCTCCAAATGATAAGGTTTCAGCTATGAAGGTTCCTGGGGGTGAGGCTGTCAGAGTTTCTCCTGCTCCGGCAAGGATAGCTTCTGTTTCTCCCGAAGCTCTCAGGTTCAGGCCTCACGTTGAAGCTCTTAAAGGGACTCTTACAGCCAGAATTTTGGATCCTGAGGACAAGGTGGTGGAAGAAATTGCAGTCCGGGATCTCGCCAGCAGATTGAAGGCCTATAAAGATGATGTTTTAAGTGTCGTTTTTGACGGTGTAATTACTCAGAGACTTGTAGATATTGCTTCAAGTAACGCAATTAAAAGTCTCATCGGTATTAAAATTGGAAACATTACCAAAATACCGGCGGATATGGAAATATTGACTTCTAAAATGCTCTGAAAGGTCTTTTTTCTTTTCAGTTACCTTTTTTACAGTCTGTACTTTTGTTTTTTTTCTGACTGTAAACAGTTTCTATTTTTTATTCATATACTTTTATTTAGTATGTACTATCGATTATATTTTGTTTTCTTTTTGTGTTCTTGCATCATTGATCAGATTTGAAAAAAAAGTATATTCCAATATTTGGAAAAGTTTAGGAATAGTATTGTGTTTATCATTTATAACAACTAATGGAAATTACGGTTTTTTTCTAAAATTAAACTTCTCCTGATTATTATCTTCTATCTAAATCTAAGGCTGGAAGTCTCTTTCCTCGACATTAATCAGTGTGAAAGGTGGTGAATGAAAGCTTTCAACTTCCCATTCTTTTTATGATAAAAAATGTGTCTATAGTTATAGTTATATATATAATTTAGTGACTATAATACATAATCTGGATCTTTGGGGCCATTTTGTCTATGGATCCATTACTATTTTGCACAATGCGTAAAATAAGTAATAAAAGCTCTTAATAGTCAAATATAGTGTATTTACTAATATATAAAGCTATGATATAATTAAAATGTTTGATGTAGAAGTTAGTTAAATATATCTAGATTATTTCTCACATGATTTTCACCTCAAAATTGACATTTGATATTCCAAAGATAATTACTGCTATCAATAATGATGGTAAATTTTTCGAAGTAAAAGCATCTAGACCTGATAATTATTGGAATCCTATGATTGATACCGCTAAATCAAGAAGATATCATGATTGATGTTAAAAAAAAGTTCTACAAAAAGTAAGCCATACATGAGAATAGCTAAAGCAGTTACAAAAATGAATCGAAAGAAAGCAAATCAAGTTAAAGACTTCTCACACAAACTTTCCAAAACTTTGGTTGAGAACACTAAACTAACAGTATCATAGTCAGTAACTTTAGTGTGCAACAAATGGCTCAACCCAAAGTAAAAGATAGTAAAAAGGAAAAGAAGACCAAACTAAAGAAAGGTCAAAATCGTTTTACTCAGGGTCTAGAAAACTTAGGTAGATTTGTTCAATTCTTGACCTATAAAACAAAAAATGTAGGTAAAAGTGTAATAAGAATTGACAAAAAAACACACAACTAAGAAATATTATTATTGTTTGGAGATCCATGATATGTCTTCTTGGAAGCGTGTTATGATTTGTGATTGTGGAAACAATCTTGATAGGGATCGAGATAGTTCTATAAATTTCATATTGCATTTCCTATTACAAAATGTCTTGTGGACAGGCTCTCAACAATTTGTTGATAATCTTCGAAAATACAAAATTCCGCATGGATCTCAAATTTGATAACAGATGAAGGAATTACTCGAAGGAATCACTTTACTAGGAGGGTATAAACCCTATATGGGGGTTAGTTCACTAGTTATTTACGCGACTTATTGAATCACTACGTTTGGCATGATTTCACATTTTGATGCTAAATATCACACTATAATAGGTAATCCTTCATTATTTATCATAAACTTTATATAGAAATCTTTATTAAGCTAAAATAGGAAATAAATTTCCTCGAGCAATTCTTTTATCTGGATTAAGATAGTATTAGTTTGATCTTGTAAAATTGTAGGTCTGTTCGCTATGCACAAGGAAGAGCTCATACAACTGCACACATATATGGCCCAAATGAAAAGGTACTTTGAAAGGAACGGGATAACGCAGGAATTCGACGATTATAAGGCTTTATCCATAAGCCCTGTCCATATTCATCGGAGCAAGGCGGATCACAAGCGCGCAATTTTCATTTTAGGAGGCGAGCTTGCGAACCTCATGTCCAGGGATGATTTTATTTCTGATGGCCAATCAGTCCAGATGAGGGAATCTCTGAATTCCATTATCAAGCTTATGGGTAGTAATTGATAGAGCTTCTTAAATCGACCCGGAGTTCTTATATGAAAATGTAGGTTTGAGATATTTTTGTTTTGATATCAAAAGACGGTATGGATGCAAGTGCATTTTCATTACCATACCATCTTCTCCATCTGAGTAATATTTTTGTTCGGTCCAGCAAGGTATGAATCCTATGGACTTGTATAATTTTTGTGCTTTTTTATTACTATTTCTTACTTCCAATCTTGCGTATTTAAGTCCTTTTGCAAAAAAAATGCTACATATCGTGTATATTAGTTCTCTACCTATCCCTCTTCCACGGTACTCTTCTTTGACACCGACGGAAAAAATATGCCCTTCATTCTCTGCGGAACGATAGCCTACAACATACCCCACTATTTTTCCATCTTGCTTCGCAACAAGGAAACCGTCTCTAGCCATTTCGTAAAAACTCATATATAGTAGAGAATTGTGCTCTGAAAACGCTTCTTTTTCAATCTCTATTATTTCCTGAAAGTCCTCAGGTGCAAAATGCGTGATCATAATTTCCTATATGTTTTGCCATTTTATTATTTCTTCGAAGGCAAATGTTTCTTAGAGGAGTCTTAAGGTTCTACATTTAATAAATTTGATTTATAAAGGTAAATCAAAATCCTCTTTGCTATGATATCTTTAGTTGATGGAGCAAAAACGCTTTCAAGATAGGAACCTATCCCAAATAATCCCTTGAAAGGACGGTGCTTTTTGTAATCAATTGGAATGTATACCATTTTTTAATTTATTAAGTTAGTTATTGGGATTACAGCATATCGAATGAAATAAGTAATCATTAAGACATTCTCAAACTAGTAACAGACTAAATTGAGCATCATAAACTGTTTCAGTAAAATTACTCATAAATCAAAGAATATTCCGATAAACCCCTAAATTCGTCGTGTTCTTATATATTGTGCATGATGACTCGTTAACATCAAAGGGTTATCCATCATCCTCTATAGTTAACTTAGCAATTAATTACATTTTTTTTATTTGTTCATCAAATCTTTTATACAACTCTCAGCAAATGATTTTGATTTAGCTAACTCTATATATTTGACTCTGATCAATTTTGAGTAGCGCAATTGGTCCAATGATTTTGTTGATACTTTTTAATATTTGTTGGTCTTCAGATTTAACCTTAAATCCTTATTTTGACAGTTTGATTTTTTTATGCTTATAGGAGATTTTCACATTTGAGAGGATTAATATAGTCAACAAATTTAGAACACATTTTTATTGTTCTGTTTAGAAGACAATTATCTGTCTTCAGACCTTTATTTTTTTCAAATTTTGATCGATTTTTTAATTATTATTTTGACAGGTTATATAATTTATAGTACAAATATTGGTAATGTTTTAAAGATCGGATAGAAAAAATGCTAAAATGAAACAAAGACCATGCTCAAACATTTTTTTAGGTTATGGGTTGGAAACTAATAAATCTAAAATAATTTTGATGGAATTTTTGAAGGCTTTCAAATTCTTTTTGAAGAAAAAATTTTATTTAATTCTAATTATAATTTGTGCTGTCAAACTAAGGTTATAAAATAAAATTCTAATTTTTTGAATAAGCTATAACTAACTGTTTAGATAATTCCTTTTTAAGGAAACCTAAGTATAAATATAAATGCGGAAATTTAATGTTAAGAGAGGTGGTATCATTTGATTGGAATCATTTCGGACTCACATGACAACCTGGCTGCTATTCGAAAAGCGGTGGAATTTTTTAATGACAATGACGTAAAAGCAGTGCTACATGCAGGAGATCTCGTTTCTCCTTTTACTGCTAGGGTCTTTGAGAAATTGAAGTCAAAACTTTACATTGTATTCGGAAACAATGACGGAGACAAAGTAATGCTTACAAAAGCGTTTGAAGATATTGGCGCTACTGTCTGCGGAGATTTTGGAGAACTGACAGTTGACAGTCTGCATATCGCCCTCTTGCATGGAACAAATGAGGCGCTTGTCAAAGCCATCGCCAAGTCAGAAAATTTTGATGTAATAATTCGGGGCCATACTCATGATCCTGGGATTAAAATCGTCAAGGGTGCGCTTCTGATAAATCCAGGGGAGTGCTCGGGAGTGCTTTCCGGAAAGGCAACTGTTGCTACTCTTGGGATTGCAAACCTCAATGTTGAAATCACAGAACTCAAAATGGGTTGATTGCTAACATCCTCTTTTCTTTATTATTCTGCCATCAAAAAGTTTCTGTCTTACCGATACCACACTTTCTGCATATGTACACAAGAATACCATATATTTTCCCAATATGACAATAGCTCAAAAATTAATCTAATTTTCAATTAATTAATTAATTAATAGTGGTAGATGTGCAAGCAAATTCTATATCTTTGTGCTCTGTGGAATGTAGGATAAAAAACCATAAATAATTTAGTTAATGAAAGATCTCGGGAATTTTCGATCCCCACAGCAAGCTGTGGATATTAGACTAAAATAAACAGGAAATGTATACCAATTTGCCCATTTTCCTTTTTTCTCAGGTTGCCGCAATACTGATGGATAAACTCCGACAGAACTATTCTTCAATTTTTTATGTCTGATTCATCAAGTGTAAGGACCCCTTCTTACAGATAATTTTAATGGCTTTTGCTCGAATAGATTTGAAAAGATCTGCAGAAGACCAAGAAGATTTTGCGAGAACACGGCTTATTGATTGGCTATCTAAACACTTGCAACAGTAAATTACTATTTTTCTCATATTTTCCTACATATAAGTGGGATCAAACTTTAGGGTAATCAATGAATGTTGAAACGGAATAATGAGTTTTCTTTTGAAAATATAATTCAAGATGTTTTTCAGAAATTTATTTTTCTACAGAGATATCTTCTATTTGATAAGCTCTTATGTTATTTTTGTCATTATATATAATTTATAGGGGTAAAATTATATTTTATGTTAATCTATATCAAAGAAAAGTTACTAAGTCAATCTCAGTAGTCCATGAAGAAAACTTTTGCCATGGAGATATGATGAAAATGAATCCCTTTGTTCTGGAGTTTACAATAGACGGCTCAGAATTTTGCATTATTTTCACCGTTACTTATATTATATTATTTAGAGCTTTACAAAAAGTTAATTTAATGATCATACTATACGGAGTTTTAGATAAAAAAGGAAAATTGACTTCCCTTATTGATGTGTTCTTTCAGAGTTAGGTGAACTTGACCCTCCAGGTATTTGCCTTGTAATATTTGAGCCTGCTTCTGATCTCCAAGCCAATGTCGTGCAAAATGTAATTGTTATGGGAATAGTATAATAAGAAAGTTTTGAAATGTTTTCCTAGATGGTGATGTTTGAACCAAGGACTAAAAGAGAGAACTAAAAGGTTTATCCCACTGTCCGCAGATATACACAAGAATGCTATCTATTTTTTCAATATGACAGTGACTTAAAAATTAATCCAACTTTCAATGGATAATATTAGGCAAATAGGCAAACCAATTATAGATATGTGTACATCTACAGAATGTCATGTGTATATATATGCTAGGCAGTTTTCCTTCCAAGTTCGCAGGAGGAAAATAGGTAAGTGTCAGCAGAACTAATGTTTCTGGATTTATATTTGAGGCAGATAAGATTGTACCGGATAACCCTTTCAAGTATTCGGAGTAATATGAATGAATATTGAAGAGTGGGAAGAGTACAGATATGTTGAATCTGGGATAAAAACATTCATTGATAAAATGAAGGATTCTAAATTGAAAAAAATAGCAGAACATGTCTGTAATACCGGAGGAAAACGAATAAGGCCGATTATTCTTCTTCTAGCTAGCGAAATATGTTCAGGCTCGTATTATCATAGTCTCAGCGCAGCTCTTGCTGTTGAAATGATGCATTCAGCTTCACTTATCCATGATGACCTGCTGGATCAGGGACTCCTCAGAAGAAATCTGCCTACAGCTCCTGAAAAATTCGGCCATTCCAGGGCACTTCTTTGTGGTGATTATCTCATTGCAAAGTCCATTGAGTTCATTTCTCCTTATGGAGAGAAGGTGATTAGGGATTTCGGGAAAGCTGGGATGGATATGGCTGAAGGGGAAGTCCTTGACCTGGGTCTTGAAGAGGAAAATTCCGGGGAAAGCAATTATTTCAAGTGCATTTATATGAAAACTGCTTCTCTGTTTGCTATCAGTGCTTCTATAGGAGCCTATACAGGAGGAGCTGATGAGGTTTTAGCAGAGCATTTTTACTTATTTGGAAATTCTCTTGGAACTGCATATCAAATTGTTGATGATATTCTTGAATTTCTGGAAGTTGTTGAAGGCAAGAAGTCGAAATTCACATCTGAAACTTTGCCATATGTTTATATGAAAAACATGTCAAAGGAAGAAGCAGTGCAGAAATCTTTAGATGCATTAAAGCTACACGTTGATGCCGCAAAAGAGACACTTATGACATTCAGGGAATGTCCGGCAAGAGATAAGCTTTTTCAGATTACCGATTATATGACTGTTGGTATTCTGGAAATGTTTGATTAACCCAGCTCTGGCTTAAAATTAATTGAAATCCTATCGAATCATTTATGCTTGGAATATAAAATTGTATCTATCAGTTTGTTATTTTAATTCTACCATTTTTTTCAATTTTTGCCCCTCTACCATTAGCAGGTGTATCCATGAGAGTATATGATAGTCCGCTGATCAAAGTAAATGCCAGTACAGAAAATGAGAAAATAGTGCTCTATGCGGAAGGTCCTTTTTCCCAGCTCGCAAAACCTTTCCTGAAGCGCATTAATAATATTTTTGCCAAAGAAAAGCCTATCTCAATGAGTGAAGATAAGATTATTTTCTCCACATGGATCCCACCTATTCCCGGATCTGTCTTCAGCAGAGTAATGAGTGCCGAGATTGCAGCCATCATGAAGAAGAGAATCCCAGATCAGTTCTCAATTGGAATTACAGCCCGCTGTCCCAATCACTGTATTCATTGCGGAGCAGCTGATATTAAACCGGAAAGAGAATTGACTCTGGATGAGATATGTGATGCGGTAGATCAAAGTCTGGACCTTGGTTCGTATCTGGTTTCCTTTGAC
>CAWKGG010000044.1:0-8068 GCA_963848985.1 uncultured Methanosarcinaceae archaeon | reverse complement strand
CTGTCTGCGGAGATTTTGGAGAACCGACAGTTGACAGCTTGCATATCGCCCTCTTGCATGGAACAAATGAGGCGCTTGTCAAAGCCATCGCCAAGTCAGAAAATTTTGATGTAATAATTCGGGGCCATACTCATGATCCTGGGATTAAAATCGTCAAGGGTGCGCTTCTGATAAATCCAGGGGAGTGCTCGGGAGTGCTTTCCGGAAAGGCAACTGTTGCTACTCTTGGGATTGCAAACCTCAATGTTGAAATCACAGAACTCAAAATGGGTTGATTGCTAACATCCTCTTTTCTTTATTATTCTGCCATCAAAAAGTTTCTGTCTTACCGATACCACACTTTCTGCATATGTACACAAGAATACCATATATTTTCCCAATATGACAATAGCTCAAAAATTAATCTAATTTTCAATTAATTAATTAATTAATAGTGGTAGATGTGCAAGCAAATTCTATATCTTTGTGCTCTGTGGAATGTAGGATAAAAAACCATAAATAATTTAGTTAATGAAAGATCTCGGGAATTTTCGATCTCCACAGCAAGCTGTGGATATTAGACTAAAATAAACAGGAAATGTATACCAATTTGCCCATTTTCCTTTTTTATACTTTTACCGCAATACTGATGGATAAACTCCGACAGAACTATTCTTCAATTTTTTATGTCTGATTCATCAAGTGTAAGGACCCCTTCTTACAGATAATTTTAATGGCTTTTGCTCGAATAGATTTGAAAAGATCTGCAGAAGACCAAGAAGATTTTGCGAGAACACGGCTTATTGATTGGCTATCTAAACACTTGCAACAGTAAATTACTATTTTTCTCATATTTTCCTACATATAAGTGGGATCAAACTTTAGGGTAATCAATGAATGTTGAAACGGAATAATGAGTTTTCTTTTGAAAATATAATTCAAGATGTTTTTCAGAAATTTATTTTTCTACAGAGATATCTTCTATTTGATAAGCTCTTATGTTATTTTTGTCATTATATATAATTTATAGGGGTAAAATTATATTTTATGTTAATCTATATCAAAGAAAAGTTACTAAGTCAATCTCAGTAGTCCATGAAGAAAACTTTTGCCATGGAGATATGATGAAAATGAATCCCTTTGTTCTGGAGTTTACAATAGACGGCTCAGAATTTTGCATTATTTTCACCGTTACTTATATTATATTATTTAGAGCTTTACAAAAAGTTAATTTAATGATCATACTATACGGAGTTTTAGATAAAAAAGGAAAATTGACTTCCCTTATTGATGTGTTCTTTCAGAGTTAGGTGAACTTGACCCTCCAGGTATTTGCCTTGTAATATTTGAGCCTGCTTCTGATCTCCAAGCCAATGTCGTGCAAAATGTAATTGTTATGGGAATAGTATAATAAGAAAGTTTTGAAATGTTTTCCTAGATGGTGATGTTTGAACCAAGGACTAAAAGAGAGAACTAAAAGGTTTATCCCACTGTCCGCAGATATACACAAGAATGCTATCTATTTTTTCAATATGACAGTGACTTAAAAATTAATCCAACTTTCAATGGATAATATTAGGCAAATAGGCAAACCAATTATAGATATGTGTACATCTACAGAATGTCATGTGTATATATATGCTAGGCAGTTTTCCTTCCAAGTTCGCAGGAGGAAAATAGGTAAGTGTCAGCAGAACTAATGTTTCTGGATTTATATTTGAGGCAGATAAGATTGTACCGGATAACCCTTTCAAGTATTCGGAGTAATATGAATGAATATTGAAGAGTGGGAAGAGTACAGATATGTTGAATCTGGGATAAAAACATTCATTGATAAAATGAAGGATTCTAAATTGAAAAAAATAGCAGAACATGTCTGTAATACCGGAGGAAAACGAATAAGGCCGATTATTCTTCTTCTAGCTAGCGAAATATGTTCAGGCTCGTATTATCATAGTCTCAGCGCAGCTCTTGCTGTTGAAATGATGCATTCAGCTTCACTTATCCATGATGACCTGCTGGATCAGGGACTCCTCAGAAGAAATCTGCCTACAGCTCCTGAAAAATTCGGCCATTCCAGGGCACTTCTTTGTGGTGATTATCTCATTGCAAAGTCCATTGAGTTCATTTCTCCTTATGGAGAGAAGGTGATTAGGGATTTCGGGAAAGCTGGGATGGATATGGCTGAAGGGGAAGTCCTTGACCTGGGTCTTGAAGAGGAAAATTCCGGGGAAAGCAATTATTTCAAGTGCATTTATATGAAAACTGCTTCTCTGTTTGCTATCAGTGCTTCTATAGGAGCCTATACAGGAGGAGCTGATGAGGTTTTAGCAGAGCATTTTTACTTATTTGGAAATTCTCTTGGAACTGCATATCAAATTGTTGATGATATTCTTGAATTTCTGGAAGTTGTTGAAGGCAAGAAGTCGAAATTCACATCTGAAACTTTGCCATATGTTTATATGAAAAACATGTCAAAGGAAGAAGCAGTGCAGAAATCTTTAGATGCATTAAAGCTACACGTTGATGCCGCAAAAGAGACACTTATGACATTCAGGGAATGTCCGGCAAGAGATAAGCTTTTTCAGATTACCGATTATATGACTGTTGGTATTCTGGAAATGTTTGATTAACCCAGCTCTGGCTTAAAATTAATTGAAATCCTATCGAATCATTTATGCTTGGAATATAAAATTGTATCTATCAGTTTGTTATTTTAATTCTACCATTTTTTTCAATTTTTGCCCCTCTACCATTAGCAGGTGTATCCATGAGAGTATATGATAGTCCGCTGATCAAAGTAAATGCCAGTACAGAAAATGAGAAAATAGTGCTCTATGCGGAAGGTCCTTTTTCCCAGCTCGCAAAACCTTTCCTGAAGCGCATTAATAATATTTTTGCCAAAGAAAAGCCTATCTCAATGAGTGAAGATAAGATTATTTTCTCCACATGGATCCCACCTATTCCCGGATCTGTCTTCAGCAGAGTAATGAGTGCCGAGATTGCAGCCATCATGAAGAAGAGAATCCCAGATCAGTTCTCAATTGGAATTACAGCCCGCTGTCCCAATCACTGTATTCATTGCGGAGCAGCTGATATTAAACCGGAAAGAGAATTGACTCTGGATGAGATATGCGATGCGGTAGATCAAAGTCTGGACCTTGGTTCGTATCTGGTTTCCTTTGACGGAGGGGAAACAATGCTTCGAAATGATCTTGTCGAGATGGTTTCGAGAGTGGATAAATCCAGGGCAATTACCACTTGTTTTACCTCTGGATTCAAACTTTCCGAAGAACGGGCAAAAGAGCTTAAGGCAGCATCGTTATATTCTTTAAGAGTCAGCCTTGATAGCCCTTTTGAATCTGAACATGATCGTATTAGGGGACGAGCTGGTGCGTACAGCGATGCATTGTCTGGCATAAGGAATGCGATTGCTGCCGGGATACTTACTGATATGTTTGTGGTAGTCTCTCCTACTAACATCGATGACCTTGAGGAATTCTACAATCTTGCAACTGACCTTGGAATGCATGAAGTTTCGATCTATGAAATCGTTGCTGTAGGGCGCTGGCTTGATCACGAAGACGATGTAATTGGAAAAAATGATATATTTAGGCTTGAAAAATTCCACAAAGCTATGAATCTTAAACCAGAAGGTCCCAGAATTACTGCTTTTCCCTATTTTATGGGCCCTGATCTTTTCGGGTGCTTTGCAGGCAGAAGATGGGTGCATGTTGCTTCGGACGGAGAAGTAATGCCCTGTGCCTACACTCCTCTTTCCTTTGGAAACATATGTGAAGAACCTCTGGGAGCTATCTGGAAGCGTATGGGTAATCATAATGCTTACAAAAAGGATACTTCTTATTGTATGATGCGCAACCCCGTTTTCCGGAAGAAGTATATTCATACAATTCCTCGGGGTGGAAAAATTCCTCACAGGCTTATATAACATTTAGATCCTGTCCTCTAATCAGATTTTCTTAACAGTGGTCTGAAAAAAATTCCTTATTTTGTCCTTCTTCCTAAATTTTTCTTCCTTTTAGTCGGAGATAGGCTTTGTTTTTTTAACTGAAAGCTGCATACTGAGGTTTTACATACCAAGTTTGCTATACTCGGAAGATTTAAAAAGAGTTACTTTAATTAAGTAATTTTTTGAAAAGTCTGAAAGTTTTTGAAATTGCATGTGCCAGGAATAAATTTTCACAATCTTCGTATAAGAATACCCACTACTTTAGCTGTGGGGAATATCGTCATCTATTCCATTGTTGTCATTCTTGTGCTCCTTTCTACCTCGTTATTTTCCAATGAAACTATCAAATCTGTAAGGAACGTCAGGATCTTTTCTTTGTGTTGTATGTAAAAAAACCACTTAGATTCCTTGATTTTGGTTTTGGATTTGCACTTGCTGTCCTGTTTTGAGGGTTTAGAAAGGCAAATTTTCTCCATTTTTTTCATGAATATGAAATTGAACATTTCTCTCAACGCTTTAATTTGATCTTTGAATTCATCAGTGCATTTTTTTATTTTCTGTTAAAAGCTCATTCATTTCTTTAATCATTGTGTTACTGATTCTCTTCAGTCCCATTAAGTTCTCTGGAGATGAGCATTATAAAAAGTGTGTGTACATTCATAACTGTTGTAGGACTTCTGTCTACCGTGAACTGCTAATACCTTTTAAATTTTGGAAGAGTTCCGATGGATTCTCTTGGTTTGAATTCTCTTTTTAGATTAGAACGATAACAGTTTATTTGTCATTGTAAGCTACATGGAGCCAATGTCCTTATGTCTTGATTTTCATCCCTGTTTTATCACAGTGTGTGACTGGATAAGTAATTAACTTTTCCTTAATCAAATTTTCAAATTCCTCTAAATTTTGGAAATTTTTTCTTTTTGCTCTAATTATGTTAGCAGAAAGATTTTTATCTTCATAAAATGATACTATCAATTTAGAATATCTCTTGCAGAAGATACAACTGGTAATTTTCGCAATAGATTCCTGAAGCTAAAATATTAGTACCATAATGGATTGGATGTTTCATCGATTTAGGAAAAACAGCTTTATTCAAAATTCTACAATAAGGAAAGGTTTTCATAAAACTTTAAGCTTATCCTCTTGTTCCTTAATATATCAACCAGTTCCAGAGGATTTTCGTTTACTGTTCTTTTCATTGTTTCATCATAACCCTGTGATTTTGCTTCAAAGTATCCTCTGTCTTTGTAAAACCACTTCATTTTTTTTGATTTAAAACTACCGAGAATGATGAAGTGATTTAGTTATTTTTTTGAATATTCGGATCAGCTCAGAATACTTGTCTATTATGGATATGACTTTTATATTCCAATTATGAGTTTTATCCTTTTTGTCCCGTTTCAGTCTCTGATTCTCCTTATTTTTGCTTCATTTTCTAGAGGGTCATCCGCTTTTGCATTTCAGGGATCTAAGTGAACAAAAGTATAGCTGTCTGAATTAGTCCCTTTTTTATTTCCATAAAAAGGCAATTAAGTTTGCTTTGAGACTGTCCCCATGCTTATTCTTCTTTGTAGTTACCAATAATTATTTTTATGAATGACCAAATTGTGGTACTGTCTGTTATGTACTCGGGGAAAAACAAGAAATTTTTTGAAAGAAATTCTATCAATAGAGTGTTTATCAAGTTCGAAGTCGAAAAGCATAATAATTGCTGTAAAGAAGTATCTTAAACATAATAATTAATTCAGCTTCATATCTGCCTCAGAAAAATGTTTTGTCAAAATATATAGACTCAAAAGTGATACGAAAAAATTATTGTTAGGATATTTTAACTTCCAAATAATAAAATACACAGCTTTTTATTTTAATTATCTATATCTTTCCCTATTTATATTTTTATTTTTCCTAAAAATTTTTGTAAATTAATTTTTGTAAATTAAACGATGAGGTGATTTTTCATTATATTTATTTTTCTCTTCTTTGATAAAATCGAAGCTATTATATAGTTCTTTCACAAAGGGTTGTTAACTACCCCGTTGGAGTAGGGATTTTTAATTATTAATTTATATATTAAATTTTGAGAGACGGAGATTCACATGGCTAAAAATGAAATCTTATCTGAAATCAAAAAAGCAGAAGAAAATGCGAAAAAAATGATTGATGAAGCCATTGAAATAAAAAACAAACGAATATCTGATGCTCGAGCTGAAGCTAGAGAAATCCTGAAACAAGCTAAAGTAGATTCAAATAAAGCTGTACAAGATGCCTTTAAATCAGGTGAAGAAAAGATCCAGGCTGAAAGAGAGAGGATCCTTAAAGATGGTGAACAAAATGCTTTAGCAATGGCCCAAAAAGCTCAAGCTAACGTTGACAAAGCCGTCGATTACTTATTAAAGGAGTTTGAGAGGGCGGTCCATGAGTAGACCTAAAAGAATGACTAAAGCTGTAATTGTTGGGCATAAAAGTGTTTTAAAAAGAACCATCGATTCACTACACGATTCTAATCTCTTACATATTGAAGATTTTGTAGAAGATGAATCTGGTTTTAAGATCAGCAAGCCATTTCAAAATGCAGAAGAAGTATCTAAAAAGCTTGTGAAGATCCGTTCTATCGCCAATTATTTGGGGATTGAGCGAACAACGCCGGCCGTCCAGAAAATTAATGCCGTTTTGCGTGAACTTGATGCAAAGCTGGATAAACTGGACAGTGACATCTCGGAAAAAATAAAAATCATCAATAAATATGAGACCGATTTAAAGAATATCGAGGCTCAAAAGAAGGAACTTCTCCCATTCTTGTCCCTTAATCTGGATTTTGACTATTATCGCGGTTATGAAAACCTTGAGGTTTTTGCAGGATCAGTCAAAGAAAATTTGGAAGAAGGTCTGATTTCACGCGTCACACAGGCATACGAACTGTTTTTTGATGTAAATACAAAGACTGTCGTATTATTTGTAGCCAAGAAAGATGCAGATAAAGTCGCTGAAGTGCTTCAGGCTCTCGAATTCAAAGAGCTCAGAATTCCGGAAAGAGGTGGTGTCCCAAGTGAATTGTTAAAGGAAACCGAACAGACAGAGGCCGAAGCCTCCAGAAAGATCGTGTCTCTGAAAGCTGAGGTCGAATCCATAAGATCACAGTATACAGATTTTCTCCTTGCCAGTGATGAGGTTTTGAGTATTGAAAATCAAAAGGCTGAACTACCCTTAAGAATCGCTACATCTGATAATGCCTTTATTATAGAAGGTTGGGTGCCCAGCGATAAATACGATATCCTTGTCAACAGTGTTAATGATGCTACATCCGGTCGGGCATATGTTACTTCAATAGGAATAGAAGAAGAAGAGGAAGAAGAGCATATACCAGTCGAATATAATAACTCTAAACCAGTGGCACCTATGCAGGAGATCATGAATCTGTATTCCAGACCCCGATACACTGAAATCGATCCTTCTTCGATTATCTTTATTACTTTTCCATTGATATATGGAATGATTCTCGGAGACATCGGGTACGCAATTATTTTGGGGGCAATGGCGCTGGCGATTAAATCACTAGTAAAATCAGATTCAGTGAAGCCTCTAATGAACATTCTGCTGTATTGTCAGATCTCAACATTTATATTTGGTATTATTTATGGTGAGTTTCTTGGATTTCCGTTAGCAAGTCTGCATACGGAAGGCGAAACTGTGGCAGGGCTATTACCTTTCTGGAATACGGTTACTCTATTTCCAGGAATTAGCGGCGAAGAATTTACATTCCCTGTCCATAGAGCTCACATGGTAATGACTATGATTGGAGTATCTGTCGCAGTAGGACTGCTGCATTTAAATCTTGGGTATATTCTTGGATTTATAAACATTTCCAAACACCATGGATTAAAACATGCAGTACTTGAAAAAGGCAGTTGGATGATTATTGAGCTTGGTGTACTCTTTGCAGCTCTCGGCTATTTTGGTGTTATTTCAGGGCTGACTTCTGTAGGTGTTGTTATTCTTCTTCTCGGAATTGTGATGCTCACTATGGGTGAAGGTATCAAAGGTCCGGTAGAATTGCCATCTCTTATGGGTAACGCATTGTCTTATGCTCGTATTATTGCCGTCGGTCTGTCTTCGATTTAC
>CAWKGG010000043.1:0-82904 GCA_963848985.1 uncultured Methanosarcinaceae archaeon | reverse complement strand
TCATCAAAATTAATTCTCAAATAATACCAATTTTTGATATAAATTGATAAATAAATCCCAAAATTAATTTGATCTATTCATTAAAAATGCCAAATAATACCGAATTAAATTGACTAATTAGCATAAAAATACCATGGTTAGCAAAAAATCATCAAATAAATCGCTATGGCCAACAAATTAATGGAAACATCATTGTCTATGTCATGATCTCCATCAAGATCACCAAACAATCTACAAATATGCGATCCAAAACCCTTACCCTACCAAACTCACGTAACCCACTTTAGTAATTATGGGATCGATTATGCGGGTGCTAGCATAAAAAACCAATTGCTATCGAATGAGAACCTTACTTTGAGTCTACGAGTGCACTATTAGGACGAAAAGATCGGGAAGCAGGTGGACTCCTTGACAAGATCAAAGAGTTAAAAATGGAAGAAGAAATTGATATAGACTACAAAAGGACAGTAGATATCTTGATAAGCAGTAGTGGAAGAAAGGCTTTTAAATTCAGTATAGATAAATCAAAATTTAATTTCTGGTCACTATTTGACAAGGAGTTTATCTTCCTGAAGGATGCATGATCGGGGTATAAAGTCAAATGATTCTTTCATTCCCAGAATATTCCCATTTATCCCAAAATATTCCCGTTTTTCCCCCATTGAAACGCAATCATTTGACATTTTGTTCCCAAAAACCCGAAAATGCAAGAAAGAAACAGAAAATTATATTTTTTGACATTTTAATATTTTGGATATTATTTAAAAAATCCTATATCATTTTTTTATTTTGGGAACATAATTCCCCTTTTTTTTATGATTTTAATTCCCTTGTTATTGTTTTTATATTATTTTTAATGGGAATATAATGGAAAAAATAGCGGGAATAATTGGGAATTATTGGAAATATAATCACATAAGACATACTTGCAGTAAGAAGTGTACATGAATGAATAGTTTTAGCCTAAATATCACATTTTTGTCTGTTTTATTTTTAAAATTTTCCCGTTTAAATTTCTTCCATCAAAATTTTCTACATAACCCAATATCTGAACGTCAAAATGTATTGTTTGCCATTACAATTATTGAGTGATGATAATTTATAAATGTCAATAAATAGTATATAGTAGCATACTTTCTTAAAAATTTATTGGCTGGTAGATCGCATAATATGAAAGGTGGTAAAACAAGATTTCAACAGAAATTTACAGAAGATATGTTCCTGAATGCTCTATCAATTGACAGTATCTAGTCCACTGCAACTATTATGAGTCGAGTAGGATGCAGCAGGTCCACGGCTAAAAACATGCTTTATAAACTTGTAAATGAAGGCAAAGTAAAGAAAATAGAAATTGAAGGCTTCTGTCAGGGTTGGCAGAAAATAAAAGGCGATTAAAATGATTTCCATTGATAGCTACAAGCACGAAATTAGTCCAGAATTTGCGTCAGAAATAATGCCTGAATTAAAAGAAGATTTTTTTCAAGCCCATCCATGTAAATGGAAAGAAGTTACAATAAAGCTTTTGAGAGTAGCAACTGCGCGCATTGAAGATTGTGATCCATTAATTGAGAAACATTCGTTTTTGTGCACTCCGGTACTTTTTGATAAAGAAGACGAACCTGGATATTTCACGTTATGCGAAAAAACAATGCCAGAGCAAATAGATGAGTTTAATCAACAACTTGGTGTTATTCATGAATTGGATTGCACTATCACCGATGGAGATGATGATACAGAAGTAAAAGTTAAGCTTTTGCAGATTGATTCAGAAATTAATTATGTGAATAGATTGTATACATTTAACTGAAGAGTTGATCAATTTATTATAACTTATTTCATTCTGTTATTTGATTTAATTACAGCCATTTCATTCAAAAAAATTAATCTAGGGATTAAAATCGTCCCCATTTATTTCCTATTCCCGTATAATTTTCATTGATCTCTATAATCTTTAAAAATCGGCATTTTATGATTGGTTGGATTTACCGGTGTGATCCCTTCGATTAATTTTTTACCATACCTGTCGTAAACGTCTATTAGAATCGTGTCTGTAGTCATTTAATATCCCCAATTATAGATATCCAGCTGCTCTTAGATGCCAAAACTTCAATCTTATGAACTGCAGGTGTGCCCATCCCTGCAGTTCATAGAAGGTCTGTTCGAAGGTACCTAAATACCTTTAAATAAAAAATAGATTTGATTTTATATATGCTTTTTGCATATATTCTAAAGATTAATAATGATAACTAATTAGTATTAAAATTACGTAGTCCTGATCTTTGGGCTGCCTAATATCATTGCACAAGTCAACAGCAAACTTTTGCAGGGTTATATAAACACAACGAGATAATATTGATCGATTATCTTCTCAAATTCCAAAATAAGAGTTATTTTACTTAATTCGTTTAGGCAATCCGTCTAATTTTGAATGCAAAAAAGTTGATCTTGTGACTGCAGGTGGGTCAATACCCGCAGCCCATCGAAGGATATTTTGAAGGTGGGTAGACCTTTGAACAATAGCTGGATTGAATTTATTACATAGTTTTTTCAAATGCACTATATTGTAATACCTTGAACTAATTCTATGTTGATGTAATTATATGGAGCATAATTTATGGGGTATCTTATACTTGTTAGACATGGAGCTCTATGCTTTAAGCCTGAAGACAGGTTTGTTGGCTGGATTGATATTCTTCTTAGTAGTGAAGGAATTGAAGAAGCTCTTGATTGCGCAGTTAAACTTGAAAATATCGAATTGGATCTTGCTTTTGCCTCAAACCTTGTCCGAACACAGGAAACTCTTTTTGTAATACTGGCAGGGCAGAAAAAAACCGGGATTCTTATCCATGAAAAGGTAGATGATAAAAACAAGGTAGGTAAAATTAAATGGTATTCATACTCGGAAAAACTTAATAATAATTTAATCCCAGTATTCGGTACAGCTGCTTTAAACGAACGTTATTACGGTAAGCTTCAGGGCAGGAAAAAAAGAAAGATAGAAGAAAAGTATGGGGCAGAAATGGTTGCTTTCTGGAGCTGGAATTTTGAGACAGGCCCTCCTGATGGGGAAAGCCTTAAAGTTGTATATGAGCGTGCTGTCTCCTATTTCATGCAAAAAGTTATGCCTGCAGTAAAAGATGGAAAAAATGTGTTAGTCTGTGCCCATCAGGGTAGTTTGAGAGCTTTAGTCAAATATATAGAAGATATTCCTGATAAGGATATAATGGACGTCAACTTTTCCACAGGAGAGCTTGTGGCATACAATTTTTCAGAAGGGAGACTGGTAAAGGAAAATAGCGGGAATAATTGGAACTATTGAGGATCTTAATAGCGGAAGACATACTTGTAATAAGAAATGTACCTAATGAACAATTAAAAAGTCTAGAATATCCCATTTTTTCTGTTTTCTCAGCATCTTTCAAAAGAGAAAATGAATATCTTTAGATTAATAAGCTTTTAGAATATTGGTTCTATGTAGTCTGTGGGTTGGTAACTTTCCGAACTACTTCATTAACAGAAGTTTTCTACAGAATAAAAGAATAAATTTCTACAATAAAAAAGTTATTTGCCGGTTATAAAGGATATTCTTGCGATGCTCAATGAAACACCGCTAAATATACCCTAAATAGTTACGGTAAAAAATATAATCAAATTATGATTGTAGCTGTCTTCTCATCTTTTTCTTCATCGAAGTCGGTAATAAGGGCTTCAGTTGTAAGTAACATTCCTGCAATTGAAGCAGCATTCTGGAGAGCACTTCTGACTACTTTTGTCGGGTCGATTACACCTGCTTCGAAAAGATCTTCAAATACATCTTTCTTTGCATTGTACCCGAATAGCTCGCTGGATTTAGCCCTGATAGTTGCCACAACTTCAGCACCTTCTCTACCTGCATTTGTAGCAATCTGACGCATAGGCTCTTCGATAGCCCTCTTAATAATATTTACGCCTACCTGTCTGTCATCTTCAAGTTTCAGAGAATCTAGAGTAGCAGCTGCGCAGAAAAGGCTTACTCCACCACCGGTAACGACTCCTTCTTCAACTGCAGCTTTTGTGGCATTTAGGGCATCATCAATCCTCATTTTCTTCTCTTTTAGCTCAGTTTCAGTGGCAGCTCCAACTTTGATTACTGCTACACCGCCTTTCAACTTTGCCTGACGCTTTTTGAGTTCTGTCTTCTTGTAATCAGAGTCTCCAATATTAATCTGGGCTTCGATGATCCTGACCCTTTCATTGATCTTTGTTTTGTCGCCCCTACCTTCCACAATAATGGTTTTATGGTTATCAACTGTGACTTTCCTGGCACTTCCGAGCATATGGTAATCGAATTCCTCAAGTTTCAAACCTTTTTCCTCACTGATTACCTGTCCTCCAGTCAGCACAGCAATATCTTCCAGCATCTCTTTTCTCTCATTCCCAAAACCAGGAGCTTTGACAGCACAGACCTTCAGTGCTCCACGGATGATGTTTAATATCAGAGCTGCCTGAGCATCTCCATCGACATCTTCGGCAATGATCAAAGATAGCGGCCCTCTGATGCGACTTTTTCGAGCACCGGGACAATCTGCTTCATGCTGCTTATTTTTTTGTCCGTAATCAGGATATAAGGATCATCAAGCTCGCAGATCATTTTCTCAGTATCAGTTGCCATATATGGAGAAACGAAACCGCGATCGAATTGCATTCCTTCTACGACCTCCAAGCTTGTATCCATCGTCTTGGAATCTTCGACAGTGATTACTCCGTTGTTGCCAACTCTTTCCATTGCATTGGATATTAAATTACCAATTTCTTCATCGTTATTTGCAGAAATGGTAGCTACCTGTATGATTTTCTCTTTGCCTTTTACCTCAACACTCTTATTCTTGAGATAGCTCACAACTTTTTCTGTTGCAATCTCGATGCCTTTCTTAACATCTAATGGATTTGCTCCGGCACTGACATTTTTCAGACCTTCTTGAATCATGCTTTGAGCAAGGAGAATTGCTGTAGTTGTTCCATCTCCTGTGTTGTCTTGGGTTTTGGAAGCAACTTCTTTTACAAGTTTAGCTCCCATATTTTCAAACTTGTCGTGAAGTTCTATTTCTTTTGCAATAGTTACCCCGTCATTTGTGACCACAGGTTTTGTAGTTTTATCCAGCACAACATAGCGACCTTTGGGTCCAAGAGTTATTTTAACGGTGTTCGCAACTTTATTGACACCATTTAAAAGCGCCTTTCTGGCACTTTCGTCAAACATTATTTTTTTTGAAGCCATAACAATTCACCTTGATTGAGATCAAATTTTTTCTTGAGTTAATTAAATTAGATCCTAATTCATTGCATTCTTCAGAATAAACCTTGTTCAACATTTATTATCCACAAATGTTGCGAGTATATCCTTAAAGTCAACGAAAACATATTTTTCGTCATCTATTTCTATATTGTCAGATTGGTACCCTCCGTAAATCACATGATCATCTTTCTTCAGAGGTAGTTCCTTCCCATCTTCAAAGGTCCCCACAGCTATAATTATTCCTTCTTTCTTTTCCTGTTGTGCAGAGTCAGGAATATAAATTCCTCCTTTTGTCACTTCTTCTTTCTTCAGGTGTTTGAGCAAAACTCTTTCGCCAATAGGTTTGACAATCACTATTTTATTCCTCCTTATTCTCAAGTGATTCTAGACATGGTCGCTTCCATGAGTCATTGAAAATCGTAAACACAAGGCGTTTAGATCTTATCAATGACTTGAGGACATGATCTATAATTAGCTGAGCATAAAATGTTCATTTAAAGTCAATAATGAGTTAATATGTTGAGCTATAGAAAGCCTAACTATCTGCTTACAATACAAAACTTATATTTAAAAATTGCTGAGAAAAGAGATATAATACATAAAAAATAGAAATGATACATACAAAACTGGATAAAATATATATATATGAAACTCCAAAATACCATTCAAATGGTTCAAGAGATTACTCTAAGAAATATTGAAAAACCACATATAAAAAGTTTGGATGAGGATCTGATATGGTTCTGCGATAGCTTCGGCTTCTCTTCTGGTCGAGACATCGAAAAAACCGCTACAAAGATCATTTTTAGCTTGGTTGATAAACTTTCTAATGACGAATTAACATCATCTGAAGATCTGGCTGAAGACCTTAATATAAATATATCAAGAGTAAATCATCATATCAGAAATCTCAACTATTCGGGCCTGCTTTACAGAAAAAAACGTTTTCTATATCTGCGGGGAGGTAGCTTAAAAGCTGCGGTAAAAGAAATGCGAAAGGACTCTGAAAGGATTTTTGATGAACTCGAAAATATAGCTGAAGAAATAGATTCCATAAAAGGAATAAAGAACAGATAACAAAATTAAGGAAAAGATTTTAAGAAATAAATTCAATGAACTCGAACTGAATAGACATTTAACAATAAACTCATTTATCTTTGGACGTCAGCAGCAGACACTAAACATTGTTTCCCTCTATTCATCCAAAGTAAGATAAACCCTACCATACTCAAGAAAATGCCTTAAATAGTTCCACAATCTACCTTCGTATATTTTTTAATATTCATTTCATTACATTAAGTATTGTAATCATAGAAACTCAAATTAGCTCTTGAAATCCATAATCTAATTTGATGCTCGTTTCTTTTAGATATTCATTGCCGAACGGTAGCATAGGTACATATCAACTCGTTCGGCAGCCTATTCGCTCACTTTGTCAGCGATCCAGGCAACTTCGTGTAGATAAGTAACGCTGGTTCATTGTTCTGGACGTTGTCTTTTCTCCACTTCTGGCCAAGTTTATACTCCTGCAAAGATAAAGGAAAACTTATTTTTTCTCGATGATCCCACAGATAACTCGCACTCCACTGTTTCCAGAAGGGTTTGTCAGCTCATCATCAGGATTAGCATGGATAACCAGTGAAGTGCCGTTGGCTGTGAATAGAGTGGTCGGTCCTGGTGACAATGCCACAAGGGTGGTGGTTATATTCATATGTCCTATACCATCCTCGCCCACTTCTAGGTTGGGCAAGTCACCTGCATGGGGACCTTTCGGGTTGTTGAGCCCATGCTCTTTGCTCAAAGGGTTGTAGTGTTCGCCGGCCGAGATAAACGACGGTACAGTGCAGTTTCCTTTATTGTGGATGTGGATGCCGTGCAAACCCGGCGTCAGGCCGCTTGCGTTGACGTTGACGCGGACCAGGCCATTAGCTTCCTCGGTAAAGGTAGCTATCCCCACGTTATTGCCCTTCGCATCCTTCAAGGTAGCTATGGCATCATGCGTGGACCCTTCATAGGCATAGATCGTAGTTGCAGCCATCAGCATCGCCGAGAAAATCATTACTAATAACAATCTAGTTTTCATCAGCTATCCCTCCAAAATTTTCTACAAATTAGTAATCAGAATTATTTAGTGCATCATAATGGACATCAGACTTCATAGCAGGCAAGAATCCCAGACACCTAATATAATCAATTATTGGATACATTTTCCCCATCTCGCTAGATCCCTCTGAAATAAAATACCTCAAATTCCTGTGCTAATTAGTTATTACAATTTAGGTTTGCGTTTAATTTTGATGCCCACAGTTCCTGTAGCTTCCCTATAGACACTGTCACATGCAGTAAAAAATAAGCTATGGAACTAAGAAATCTATGACTTATGCACTTAAGGATCAAAATCAAGAATAATAGATAGTTTGGTCAAATTCATTATTCAGACAGTTGAACTGCGTAGATCCTAAAAATCAATAAGCTTTTTAAACCTAAAACTCCGAAATTAGAATGTTTATGGTAGATCTATTCACCGTTTATTTTGCTCCTCAAGCACATAAGTCCTAATGATAAAAGAAATATCTAACATTTTGCAGGATGAAAGAATCAAATTGCTCTACCATTATTGCAAAAATATATTATTGTATTTGCATGCTCCAGGCAGTATTCTTCCCAGACCGAGCAGGTTTTACAAATGCAATCCTTATTAGGATCTAAGTCGCTGCAGGTTGCAGTACCAGATGAACAGTAGACTCCAGGAACCTTGTAAGGCTCTGGAGCTTCATCTTTCCCTAAACTTTTCATTTCATTTTTTAAGTTCCCAATTTTATCCAATGTGCACGCACTGTTAGCTTGGACAGGACACTGGGGACACATGCATCTTTCGATATTTGTTACAGCATAAGGAACTTTTACTTCTCCAGATGTACCCATTTCACTCATTTGACTCCCTCTATAATGTATCTTTATTTAGACTTACTTCGCGATAAATATAAAAGTTTTTATATGTTCACTTTAAGATGCAAAGTACAATTATCTCCTTCATTATTTTAAATTAATGATACAAATACTTCGCGATAAATGTGAAACTCTTTATCTGTTCATTTTAAGTTACAGTATACAATTGCCCCGTATTTATTTTAAATTAATTATACAAAAAATAGTTTCTGAATAAAAATTACTTCCCTATAAAATGTTTTAAAACCAGAACATAATTTTATATTAATTATGTTTTTATTCTACTCGGAGATCCTCACAAATTTAACATTGAGCTTTTTCCTAAAAAGCATCAAGAAATCTAGATATAGGAATTTCGAAACAGAATATAGTCAAATGCATTGAAGTTGTGTATGTGTAGTTCTATGTTTTGAAGTCGTAAGTTAGGGTGCTAGTAAATAAAATAGATATGAATCAGCTAAGCATTCCACTTTTTTGGTGAAAGAAAAAAATATAGAATGAATATAAAGGTAAAATAATCCTATACATTGAAGATAATAAATACGTTAAGAACTTAGTATAACTTGCATTCTATTTGCATTTACCTAGCAGCAATCTGTCCCAAAAAAAACCATCTATTCAATGCTTCATAAGAATTTACTCAATTGTATGGAGAGATTAAAAAATATAAAATTGTGGCTCCAATATCAAATCACTTCTATGTTGGATTGTATATTTCTGAACGACAATAATTTCTCAGATGAGAACGTAACTACTCGTGCAAAAATATGGTAAATAAAAGTTGACTTACAGAAGCATCCACCATCTTATAATTTTTGCCATTAGACTAATTTTTTGAGATCTAAAGCTCTAATAGATTCTTTGAATTTTCTAAACAGTGATCATTCACCTTCTTTGTCAAAATTAATTTTCAAATAAATATCAACTTTAGATATAATTTGACGAATAAACTCCAAAATTAATTGATTTAGTCAGTAAAAATACCAAATAATACCGAATTAAATTGACTAATTAGCATAAAAATACCATGGTTAGCAAAAAATCATCAAATAAATCACTACGGCCAGCAAAAGTATAGTCCAAATATGTAATCTAAATTCACTTAGCCAACATAAACCATTGTAGTGATGATACTATCGATTTTATGGTGATTAACAACTTCCATTGCCATCGAATGAAAACCTTACCATTAGCTTGTTACTTAAATATAAGAAAGAGCCTAATTCAAACCATATAAATACAATTGGATATGTATATTATTACTTATCCACAAAATGGAATATATTTATTTTCGAAAGGTACAAGGTATATACCATCTACCCTTTTTTGCCCTTTAACCAGTTCACAATGTCTCAGAAGAGCAAATTGGTTTTCTGTTTCTAGTAAAGATATCGAAAATTCATGTGCAATTTCTTCCTTTTTTACCCCTCCACTCGAGACAATGAATTCATAAATGGCTTTTTGCAGCTCAGTCAAGCCTTCTGTCCCTTCAAACCCAGCTTCTGCCCTAAATATTTTTTTTGAACGGACAGCCCAGGGATCACAAGCCTGGATTTTATGATGGCTCTCTATGTAACAGTCCTCACAGAAAATCTTGCTTTCTTCTTCAATAACATCTTCTCTTTCCAGTTCACCCCTGCAAACATGGCATTTGACAAGACTAGTCCTTCCCTCAGTCAATTTAGATCACCTAATTTTTTTAAAATTCCGAGTTCATCTAGAATTTCAATAATAAATATTGACCTCTAAGCTACTGTAGGTCAATCAGTCATCAATATGGCAGTACTCACAGCCTCCAAATTGTCCTCAAGATTTGCTCCTAATTTTACAGCTTCAGGAACGTTTTTCCAGAGACAATATTCATAGCGATGAGCCACTGTAATTTCCACCATAATGGGTCTTTCATTTTGGAACTGAGAGCCTCATCCTTAACAACTTCGAAATGGAATCCTGAAAATGCATTTATCACTTCTGGTAGTTGTAAGACCATAATTTTAGCTTTTCATCGATGTAAATTTTTTCCTACCAATAGTTCACTTCCTTGAAGAATTCGGATTTATAAACAATTTATGGATCTTTCATTTTCCTTTTCTGTCACTTCCCAAGTTCAGAGTGCCTTAATATTAATATTATACAGTTGAATCAAAAAATTAGTACATAGATTGCAAACTACATCTAAAGCCAGATGTTTGAATTCATTCCAAGAAAAATAATTATCTCCCAAATTATGTATCTATTTTAAAATCGATGCACTAGTAAGATTGAAATCTAAATGATCTAAACTAAAATATTTATAATTTATTCGAACGTGCTTTATTTTGCTCTTCAAGTGTAGAAGGCTTAAATGAATGAGTTTTGATCCTTTCTTCTTCAGTGAGCTGAAACAGTACTTTTTTAGGTTCCCCAATGTCTACAATTTTTCCTTCGCGCATAAGTGCGACGCGGTCACATATCTCATTTACAAAATCCATGTCGTGAGAAACTATAACGAAGGTTTCACCTAGCTCGTCTCTAGCTTTAAGAATGGAAGTTGTCACCGATATCTTTGTAATTGGATCCATTGTTCCGGTTGGTTCATCCATGATGATGATGTTTGGCTCCTTTATAAGGACCTGAGCAAGTGCTATCCTATGCCGTTCTCCTTCGCTCATTTCATCAGCCATTTTTGGCAAAATAGCTTTTGCCTTATTCTCTTCAAAGCCTGCAGCCTTTAGAGTCATTAAAGCTTTTCTGACACCAAGTTCGAAGGGTAAATCAAGACTAATGGATTCAGTGAGGTTATCTATTACAGAGCTATGAGTATAAAGGCCGTATTCCTGATGCAGGAATCCCATGTATTTAGTCGCTCTTCCTTTATTTTCGACTCCCAGCTGTGTCATATCAACCCATTCATCTCCCACACGAACCTCAACTTCTCCTGATGTGGGCGGTAAAATTCCCATCAGAATCTTCGAGGTGGTAGTCTTGCCTGCTCCACTAACTCCGACTAGCCCAAAGATTTCTCCTTCTCGCACGTCAAAAGAGATCTTGTCCACAGCTCTTACTACACCTCGGTCTACTGATATATAACGCTTAGATAGATCCCTTACCTTAATTATAGGCTCCCCGAAAATGAGGTTTTTTTCTTGCTTCACCATACATGCGTTATTCATAAAGACTGCAGAAACTTCAAGAGGATTACCTTCTAAAACTACTTCTCCATTTTCAAGAAGAATCGCCTTATCTGTTAGATTCTCGATAACTTCAGGCCAGTGAGATGTAAGAATCATACTCATATTATAATTTCTCACTACCTTAATCATAACATCATGAACCAGTTTAGCAGTCATTGGATCAAGGGTACCTGTGGGCTCATCAGCTAACAGGAGCAAGGGATTTCTTACAAGTTGTCTTGCAAGCACAACCCTCTGTTTTTCTCCACCTGAAAGTTCTCTTGCAATATGCATCATACGGTGGCTCAAATGTACTTCTTCCAGCAGTTCAACAGCTCTTCTTATGGAATCTTGACCTGTGTACCCAATTTCATTTAAGGAGTTTATAACATTTACAATAACTCTTTCATCACCATAAAGAGCAAAGGTACGCTGGAGCATGATAGCAATTCTTTTAGAGATGTCTTTCCTTATCGGGTCGTAAGGAGAAAGTTTTATAAAATCAGCTTCGAAAGCTTCAAGCATCTCTCCACAAGCAGGACATTTCTGGCCTGCCTTGCTGGAACAATCTATGTATCTGCAATTCTTGCAACAAGCAAGATAATAAATAACTTCACCAGAGATATTTTTAAAAGACTCGGTCCCACGCAACACATGCATCAGGATTGTTTTTCCTGATCCGCTTTTTCCGAGAACTCCAACAATTTCTCCCTCATTAATGCTTAAATTTACGTCTTTCAGCACCTTGTGACCATCTATATCTACGGTTAAATTCTTAACGTTAATTAATACAGGCACGACTTTTCCTCCGTGATTATGAACTGCAATAACATTCTGATGGCTGTTTGTTGCCTGTGTGAGTATTTTTGTAAGATAAATAAAAAACACTGTGAAATAACTTGAACATGAAAGATCCTCAATTTAAAGGAAAAATTCAAGTTTTATAGTTCATTTCGGACATATTTCCTTGAGGCCAAAAACAACATCAGCTAAAAGTTCAACCGGAATTCCTATAATCATCTCTTCATCGGCGATTTTGGTATAAGATCTGCTGCCACTGCAACCGACTGTAACTCCGATTTTACCTTCCTTATACACCTTCACAACACCATCAGAACATAAGCTCTGCTTTCCAGCGAAACTGGCTTCAAGCCTGCCTCCGATCTTGTACATAAAAGCTTGTGTAAGTAACATGATTTGTCTAGGGTTGCAGATGACCACAATAACATCCGGAGTAAATGAGGTTTTTTCCAGAGGAGAGTATAAGACAGCTTCTGTTGAATTTGGAGGAAGCTTAGGAACCATATCAATTGTCCGCATTGCAGCACCCTGAGTGCTGAACTGTTTGAGTCCTTTATAGTAAAATTCCCCACTGGCTACTTTTGCAGGCATCTCCCCAATGCCCATTGCACCAGCTCCACCTTTGCACATTTGATCTTCGCCAAGGGTATAGAACTCCTCACCTGTTCTTCGTACTCGATCAACCAGCTGGCAGTGCCTCATAGGCTCATCTACCCTTTCAATTCCCTCGGGAACTTCCTCTACGTTATGGATCAGCTTTACTGCAACTGGAGACGTTGTGAGTTTAAGGCACTCCATTAGTTCCTGACCATAGCTGTTTATCTCTTTTATATCCATATTTTCAACTCCGCTTTTTAAAAATCTGATTTGGGTTTGGATACCACACCCGCACCTAGACACAAAAGAATCATTTCAATATACAATAGTGATAGAACACAGATTTGGATACTAAATTATTGATGCAATATACTTAGGATTTACATACTTGAGCAACAAAATAGATCGCATTAATCAATGTTGTTTGAATTAGTATGGCGAACAGTTAAAAATTTAATGATACTGATTTTTCAGTTCAACTGCACAAGTCCTAATACTATTAAACATCCAAATTTTGCTTGCCTTAGCTTTTTTTTAGATGTTATAAGCGCTAGACCCTTGATCGTGCAGAATCAAATGATTCCTACAAATTTCACTTAATCTCACTCTAGTGATGAGAGCAGTTACAAGTGCCATTTGTAGATAATTCCTGCAGCATTCCATTGTTATAGTCCTGAAGAGCATCTGAAACCTTACCCATAGCTCCAGCAAATACCTTTATTTTATTTTCAACCAGGGATATTAGTGGCCTTCCACCGATGCCCGAGACGAGTACTGTCTCGATATTATGCGATTTCAAGATTATCGAAGGTGCAGCACAGTTGTGCTCGCCATTAGGAGATATATTGCTTATTGTCTCAATGTCTGTAATAGCTTGGTCCTGTACATCTACAACGGTAAAATATTCGCATGAACCAAAGTGGGCACATACATCAGACTCTAGTCCACCATTATTCATTGATGGTATTGCAATTTTTGTCATTTCTTAAACTTCCTGCTTTAGCATTTATCACCGCTTTCCCTTTGTTTTTGGGACAGCAGTAATTGTTCTTAATAAATCTTTTTCCTTTTCCATCGCCGCCGATTCGGTAAATAATGCCGGAACCGCACTTGGGACAGAGGGTGGGGCGTCCCTCACAGCATTGTGATTCCCACTCATGTTCACATCCTTTGCAGAGGAAGTCGATCTTACACTCGCCACTATTTATGTAAACTCCACCAGAAATCTCAATTGCTTTGCCATTGACAAGAGCATCAACTACCTTCTCTCTGGCTTTTTGCAAGTCGTTCCAGAAGGTTTTTCTGGATACACCCATCATTTCAGCGGCTTCATTCTGCTCGATATTGAGGAGATCGCAAAGACGGAGAGCTTCAAGATTTTCGATGGATAAGTTGATAGTTTCGAGTTCACAGAACGGAACTTCCCTGGGTTTATAATAGGTGGCTTTTGGGAAGCAGGATACTCTACGCTTAACTCTATTGACCATCAAGTTATACATAGGAGATGTATTATAAATAAATTTCTAATTTATTTTAAAATATTTCAATATTGTGACCTTCACAATGTCATTAATAATCAAGGTAAATGCAAAATACAGATCATCACCATCAGTATGAAATTGGCAACTATCGGTATCGGGCCTAGAATCCCAAAGATTGAGATGACAAAAGTTACGACCATATCGGCACATATAGCTGTCATGAGTTTTTTGCTGGGAATAGACTCCTAAAAAATAAACATTCTCTCTCACCACATGTATCGTGAACATACCTCCTAAGATCAGCATGTCAAAGACAAATGTATGCAACCCTATGTTGCCAGTGAGTCCCGAGTGACTCATCCAGATATATTATGTAGCCAAACAAGATTCGGCTACCATTAACATGCCCAGAAATACTGCAACTCTTGCCAGCGATGCTATATGTCCCAAGGCACTGGGTCTTGGAAGTCTGATGCTGTAGGTAGCTATAGCCATGGTGATGAAATCAATCAAAAAAAGAGTATTACTTCCCCAAAAATACATATTAGTTATTCTTAGGTATAAGTAATGCAATCCTGATGTAAGAAACTGAAAAGGCAATGGCAAGCAAAAAGAGTACTATTGAAAGGGCACAATGTCTCTTGACGCTGTGGCCAACAAGTGCCCATCCTGGAGCAACGGTAACCTTAACTTTGAGCTTCCACTTGAGAGATTTCACATTGATAATTGCTGCTCCTGAAAAAAAAATAGTATTGCATTAATGAATACCAGGAAAGTTATGACAATAAAATCGACATATTGTTCTAACACTTAAGAGAAAGCTATGGTAATTTCAAGCATTCAGGGAATCTGGCCCAAGAACCGCTTATAAAATCGAGCTGAGTAAGTTGTCTCCTCTTAAGTGCCTTGTCATCGCCTGACCTGTGAATTATCTCTTGAAACCTTTCAATCTATCAGCCAAGTTTTGAGTAAGTACTTAATCTTTTGATAGTTTCCTCGATGGATATTCCTATGTACTGTTCAGTAGGAGATTTACTGACTAACTATAATATTATCATCGCGAATAACTCTACCTGGGCAAACAGTATTTAGATAATAAGAAACGATTTTATAAAAATTAACCATATCAACAGGAAAATCAACATAAGTAGGAGTTAAAAATTTGAATTTCAATACTGTTGTACAATTTCATGGGCATGTATGTCCAGGGCTTTCAATTGGTTATAGGGTAGCATTACTAGCTGCCAATCATTTTAGAGACCGGAGCAAAGACGAAGAATTAGTTGCAATTGTTGAAAACAGATCATGTGCTATTGATGCTATTCAAGTAATAAACGGCTGTACTTGTGGGAAGGGAAATCTTATTTTTAAAGATCATGGGAAGCATGTTTACACATATTTCAAGAGAGGCGATAAAAAGGCCATCAGAATTTCCTTGAAACCCGGGGTACTTTCACAGGATGAAAAGCATGTTGCACTCTTCGCAAAAATGAGGAGTGAAACTGCAAGCTCAGAGGAGACAAAGGATTTTCGAGCCTTACACGAAGCAAAAAGCCAGAGGGTCCTAGAAATGCAAGAGGAAAAACTTTTCTGGGTCAGGGAAATGGAAATAAAGCCTCCGGAAAAAGCCATAATTTACTCTACTCTGATTTGTAGCAAATGTGGGGAAGGTTTTATGGAATCTCTGGGAAGAGTGAGAAATGGAAAAATAGTATGCATCCCTTGCTTTGAGGCAAAAGATGAGTGAAGATCTGGAGAGAACTCCCCAAAAAATAAAAACGATCTCAAGAACCTATATAGAAGATGACTACCTTGAGCCTGTCTACGATGAAGAAGTATACCAGAAAGTTTAAAAATTCGTCCTGAAAATATGTATAAGACTGCTTCATTTGTAATCAGATAAGACACAAAATGTCTAAAGAAAGGCCTAAAGAGTGTTATTTTTATACTAAAGGCCTCACATTAAAGTCGGAAAATTGCTACACTCAGTATTTGGAGTCGTGCATAAAAATCTTTAACCTATAAAAAACAAGAACTATTTAAAAAAGCAGCTTCAGGTACCAAATAGAATGGTTACTCGAAGCAATAAACTGAATGCAAAAAACATTTAGTGCTTGTTACTAATTAATCTAGGCAATACGTAATTATTTTGGAATAACTTACATGTCAGTTTCCTAATCTTGTGCCAATATATATGAACAGTACATTTCTTGCCTTTGTTTTGGGATGAGCTAATCAACTCAATTAATCTGGGGTAATAGACTCAATATCATAGTAGAAATATATAATACTACAGAGAATACTCAAAAATAGGAGTTTAATAAAAGTTCAATAAGGAGAATATTTTATGTCAATAATAAACACCTCACAAGGAGTAGGGGGTATCCTGAACAATTTCAGGGACCTTGTAGAAAGAGCAGAAAAGATCACTTTTGTAGGAACTCCAGGTTTCTGTACTCCCTTTGCTGAACTTCTAAGTTTCGTAGTCCGGGACAGAAAGCTTGCCTTCATCCCCGGCCTAGACATTGAGAAAGCTAGATCAATCCATATGACTCCTGAGGGTATGCAGCTTGGGGAACCAACAGATGCACATGCTGACGTGCTCGTCCTTCTAGGTGGGCTTGCGATGCCTAAAACGGGGATAAATCCTGAAAAAGCAAACGAAATTGCCAGAAAGGTCCTTGAAAATTCCGAAAAAAAAAGGATTATTGGATTATGTTTCCAGTCTATGTTCATGCAGCAGAAATGGGATAAAATAATCAACTTTGATTATATCATCAACGCTGATCTAGCTGTTGAAGTTCTGGATATCTAAAATTCCATGCGATTTCTTCCTTCTACCAAAAAATAATATGGATAAAAACAATTTTTATATATTCAAAATCCAATTAATCCTTAATGTAAGCGTTATGGTTTTGATCCTATATACTTGGCATAAAACAGGAAGCATTTTTCTAGCGGACAGAGAGCTACTGAAACATCTTTACAAAAAGGAAATTCAGAAAGGCCAATTTCCAAGTATAGATCAAATCAGGATCAACGGCTTGAAAAACTACAAGAACTCATTAGTATATGGAATGGAAAGAACTTGCAAACGATGCTAAAAAGTGGTATATGATAAATGAAAAGAATAACATCAGTAAAAAAACAATACAGTGTTTTTAGAATCCACGGCGCTACCTCAATAATCAATTGATGTTTTGAGGAACCTACCGTTTAACAACTCTCTTAATATCTAGTTATTGCGAGCAGTCTACATTTTTTGCAGGTATCTTCTTGTCCAAACTCTATTTTCTGTTTTCTTTGTTGATCCCCTTTGATCTCTACAAAAGTTAAAATTAGTGCTGTAAAGCCTCATTTTATTGTACAGCCACTTAACTTCATTTGGGAAGCTTATTGTTTTCCTTGAGATTCTCAGGACTTACGTACTTGAGGAAAAAAATCAATAGTATTAAACCTCCAACTACATAAACTAAAATATTAAACCACCGTGTCATATTGTACTTAAATTTATATCTCAAATACATAAGTCCTAAAAATATTATAATTTTTCAATATTATCTGGGAAACAAAAGAAGCAAATAGTCTCATTTTAAAAATTAATGAAATATATTTCAATCTCATTCAGGCAATTTCGTTGAAAATGAAAGTTAATTGAAGAAGAACGGGCATCTTCCATAATACCCTGATAAAGATAAATACTTAAAGTCCTTAAAATTAATCTCTAATTATTTTATGCAGTATTAATCTTAAAGATAGAATAGGGAGTGCAGTGTCTCAGGATCGAACTGTAGAGCCCTGTAAAAACTATCATGATAACAGCCCATTTCAGGGAGACGTTTTCACAAAACCTGTTCCCAGAGCAATTATTGCAAGCACTCCAAACATAGTTCGAAGCAGGAGATCAAAGCCACCTACATTTTCTTCCAGAAACAATTTTTTGAGATTCATCGGAAAAACCTCATTATAAATCACATTATTTATACATTATAGATCACTAAACTATATCGTATTTATAATATATAATGTTTTTAATATATAGTATTATTCTGTTTGATTATGTTTGTGCTCTGTTTGTATTAAGCCTGTCAAAAAAGTAATTCGCAGAAACTATATAAAATTATTATATACATTCCCCAAAATTATAGTTGTAAACCTATAGTTAATCAAATATTCTATTTGAATCATTATTCTATACAGTAGTCAATAAATTTATTTGATAAAGTAATCTGGACAAGTATGAAATTGGAGGGCGAAAGCATAACTCAAGGAACAATAAAAGTTGAGGGCATGTCCTGCGGACACTGTGAGATGAGGGTTAAAAAGGCAATTGAAGCTATAGAAGGTATAAGGAAAGTGGAGGTAAATCTTCGGAATAAGAATGTAGTTGTTGAATACGACGAAAGGAAGGCAAACTTCGAAAAAATCAAGGCTGCGATTAAGGAAGTCGGGTATGAGCCCGGGTAATGATACGGATCGCGCACATCATTTCCAATGAATTATATACCAAAAGGTACGGATTTTTATTACAATGAGTGAAGCCTGTTTGAAAAAAAGCTAATGCGGAGTGTGTGAACCCATCGGAGATACAATATTCATAGTAGACATATGGTCTACAGGTATACAAGGAGGTCACAAAGCCCGTTAACTCTATCAAAAGAGGTGGCCAGAGTAAACATAAATATTTCTGATAGGACCGTGAATGTATTCTATGACAGCCAGACAGCTGATGCGCACGTCATACGGATGACCCTGCTTAAAGAAGGTCAGAAAATCATAATGACACCAGTAAAGGCTCTATAAGCTCCTGGAAGGTCTCAAAAAATATGGGCGGCATATTCCGATGGAAGTTAATATAGGAGTCTACGGCATGACCTGTGGTCACTGCCAGAAAAAAGTAGAGGATGCTGTATCTTTGCTTGAAGGAGTGGGGGCAGTTGGGGTAAATCTGGAAGCTGAACGTGCTAATGTTACTTTTAACCCTCAAAAAGTTAGTATGCATGATATAAAAGAGGCTATCCGAAAGGCTGGCTACTCAACAGATGTTGAAGAAGAAACTGAAGAAGGATCAAGAGAGGTACAGACAAATATTGAAGCAGGAACCTTAACTGCTGCAGACATAACAAGCGTAGCCTCAGAAACTGTTGATATAGCTTTAGAAGAAGTGGAAGGAAAATTTCAAGCCTGCCCCCAAACGACACAGGAATGCAAGCTTGCAGAAAAGGAAACTCTCAGCAACTCAAGCCAAAAAACGGACCAAACAGAAATTACCCTTGGAGTTTCAGGCATGACATGCTCGGCCTGTGCTCTGAATATTGAGAAGTTGTTGAAGAAAAAGAAAGGAGTGGACTCAGTAGCCGTCAATCTGGAATTAGGACGGGCAAAAGTCATTTTTGATCCTTCCCTTATCTCCCCCGGGGAAATTGAGGAAGCTATCGAATCCATTGGGTACAAGGTAGAGAAGGACAGGGTAACTCTCGATCTTCAGGGTATGACTTGTGCATCCTGTGCTGCAAACATTGAGAAGGTTCTTAACAAAACAGAAGGTGTCATTTCTGCTTCAGTAAATTTTCCGCTTGAAAAGGCAGTTATAGAATTCGATTCGGTCCGAATTTCTGTCAGAGAGATAATTGCTTCAGTTCAGGGAATCGGATATGGAGCAGCGGTCAGAACTGAAACAGTAGATTATGCAGATAGAAAACAAATGTCACAGGATGCTGAAATCCGTAGGCAGAGGAATAACCTGATCATAGCCCTTGTGCTGGGAATTCCAATTGGACTTGGAAACATGAGTATGATGTTTTCCTACCTATCTTTTGTACCTGACTTCCTTTCCAATCATATCGTCCTTTTTATACTGTCTACTCTTGTCCTTCTTTTCCCTGGAAGGCAGTTTTTTGTCGGGACTTTCAAGGGCTTCAAATATGGCGTAACTGATATGAACCTACTGATTGCTGCAGGAACCGGATCAGCTTACCTCATCAGTGTGGCAGCAACTTTTCTCAATTTGGGCCCAGGGTATAATAGTCTTTACTATGACACTGTAGTTTTTCTAATCATTTTTATTATCTTTGGGAGGTATCTCGAAGCTAAGGCAAGAGGTAGGACGTCTGAAGCCATTTTGAAACTGATGGGACTCAGAGCAAAGACTTCCAGGATTCTCGTTAACGGCGTGGAAAAGGAAATTCCTGTTGAAGAAGTTGTAGTAAGCGACATTGTTGTTGTCAGGCCTGGAGAAAAGATCCCAGTTGATGGAATTGTGGCAGAGGGAAGTTCTTCAGTAGACGAATCCATGCTCACAGGAGAAAGTATCCCAGTGGAGAAAAATCCGGGAGATGGGGTTATCGGAGCTACTCTAAACAAGACAGGATCTTTCAGGTTCAGAGCAACAAAAGTTGGGGCTGACACTACTCTTGCTCAGATAATTAGGCTTGTGGAAACTGCTCAGACAACCAAAGCCCCCATTCAGAGAGTTGCGGACGTTTTTGCGGGCAATTTCATAGTAAGTGTGCATATTATTGCCCTTTTGCTTTTTTCTTTTGGTTTTTCATAGGATACTGGAGCTACGGGGTAGGGGTATCGGAATCTTATGGAGGAATTAGCCCATTTCTCTTTTCCCTGCTTATCGCCATTACAATTCTGGTAATATCCTGCCCATGTGCCGTTGGGCTTGCAACCCCAGCAGCTATAATGGTTGGCACCGGTAAAGGTGCAGAGAATGGAATCCTTATAAAAGGCGGTGAAGCACTTGAAAGGGCGCATAAGCTTGACACTATAGTTTTTGACAAAACAGGAACCCTTACTGAAGGCACTCCAAGCCTTACAGATGTTTTTACAGCCCAGGGCCATGAGGAAAAAGAAGTCCTTTTTATTGCAGCGACAGCTGAAAGAGGGTCGGAACATCCGTTAGGGGAAGCTGTCGTAAAAGAGGCTGAGGAAAGAGGAATTAGGCTTGGAAAGGTAGAAAAGTTCCGTTCCGTCCCAGGGAAAGGAATCGAAGCCTATTTTGAAGAAAAAAGAATCTTGCTAGGTACTCGTAAACTTATGGAAGAAAATGGGATCTCATTTGATGAACTTGAAGCTAAAATGCGGAGTTTCGAAGAAAGACGGAAAAACCGCAGTTTTTGTGGCTTCCGGGAAAGAAATTATAGGCCTTGTTGCAGTTGCTGACACTCTGAAGGAAAACTCTAAAGAGGCAGTTGAAACCCTGAAAAAAATGGGCATCGAGGTAGTTATGATAACCGGTGATAATGCAGCTACAGCCGGTGCAATTGCAGCAGAGGTTGGGATTTCCAGATTGCTTACAGAGGTGCTGCCCGAGGATAAAGCACACGAAATAAAGAAGCTTCAGGATGAGGGCAAGCTTGTAGGAATGGTAGGTGACGGCATTAATGACGCCCCAGCCCTGGTTCAATCTGATGTGGGGATTGCTATGGGTGCGGGCACTGATGTTGCAATGGAATCCGCAAAAATCGTTCTCATAAGAAATGACCCGAGAGACGTGGTTGCTGCCCTTAAATTGAGCCGGCTTACAATAAACAAGATCAAGCAGAACTTACTTTGGGCTTTTGGGTACAATACGATAGGCATCCCTATTGCAGCAGGAATTCTGTATCCCTTCTTTCACAAGATTTTGATTACACCTGATCTTGCTGCCGCTTTCATGGCACTTAGTTCAGTTTCAGTAACGACCAACTCCCTGCTAATGAAACGGAGCAGAATTAAATAAATTATTAAAATAGTTATAAAATTTATTCATCTAAACTTGTTTGATATATATTTGAAGGAAGAGTAGAAAATAAGTATGATAATAACTGCTGGCAAAATTTGTTGATTTAGGAGTCTATTTCTCTGAGAAGAGATTTAAAATTTACATTTGAAGAATTTTAAAATTAAAGAGATTGACGGTGGATTCTATGGTAAAATCAATATATAAGAGTAATAGGCCTAGGTCAGTGCTTTTAGCAAGCATTGTTACGTCAATAGTGCTTGTAATTTTTTTTCTTTTTGGGGCTATTTCAACCATTGTAATCAGAGGAGGAGCGGCTTATACTCAAGTGGATATGGTTGCAGGTTCAATTTTTGTTTTTATAATTACAATGATAATTTCACTATCTCTCTGGCCTAAATTTGTGCTTTGGCATGAAATACATAAGAAAAATGAAGAATTTTCAAAGTGATTTATTTAATCGGATTCTGTGTAGTCTTCGGGGAATTAGAGTTTTTTTCAGCTAGCTTCGAACTTCTATAGCTAATCATTCCCCGAAGATTTTACAAAATATCCCTCAAAGTAGACGATATTGAAACCCTGAGGATTGTGGACTTCGAAGGACTGAGACAGTAAGGATACAGCTGCAGGGATAGAGATCTTAAGGAAATCTTTATGGGAAGATCTGAAAGCAGCCAGAATTGAAGTCGATCTTTCTATCATAGAGAAAACAATAAAATATAGGGCAGCAACTATAATCAAGTCTTAAAGTGCTAACATTAGTGAAGACACTGCGCTTTAAAGAGATATATATGTGAAAAAAGTAGAAATTTTAAACAGGCGATAAAAAATGACTGATCAAGTTCAATTACTGAAAAGCTTATCAAAAAAGCCCGATGAGCCAAAAATTGTAGTAAACCTCAGGCGCATCAAACGTAAAATTATGATAATGAGCGGGAAAGGAGGAGTAGGGAAAAGCACAGTTGCTGCAAATCTATCTATTGGACTGTCTCTGCGTGGATATAATGTGGGACTTCTGGACTGTGATATCCACGGCCCAACTATCCCAACAATTTTCGGATTGGAATCTGAGAGACTAGCTGTTAACGAAGAGGGCATACTGCCAATTCAGGTACTTCCCAATCTTTCGGTGATGTCTGTCGGTTTTCTGCTCGAAGATAAAGATTCCCCGATCATCTGGAGGGGGCCGGCAAAAATGGGTGCAATCAAACAGTTCCTGGAAGATGTTATCTGGGGAGAACTTGATTTCCTGATTATAGATCTGCCTCCAGGTACAGGAGATGAGCCCCTAAGCGTAGCTCAGCTGATCCCCAATTGTGATGGTTCAATACTTGTTACAACTCCTCAGGACGTAGCTCTTATTAGCGTCCGCAAATCAATCAGATTTTCTGAGAAGCTTAATGTGCCTGTTATAGGACTTGTCGATAACATGCATGGTCTGATCTGCCCTCACTGCGTTAAACCAATAGAAGTATTCGGAACTGGTGGTGTCGAAAAAGCTTCAAAAGATTTCAACATCCCAATCCTTGCCAGACTTCCTATAGAGCCAAAAGTCGCAGAAATGGAAGATAAGGGCACAGTTGTCCAAGAACTGCTGGAACACAACACGGGATGGCAGAAAAACTTTGAGTATGTTGTGAATGCTGTAGAAAAAACCCTAGAGGAAAAATAAGCAGGATAAAAGTTGAAGGATTTAACATAGTTTCTTCATTCTGGCAAATTTGCTCTCCTTTCTGACTTCCCACCGATTCCGGCGCAGAGCGAGCACAGTTATATTGAAGAATAGGCTTTCCATTCCTTTTTCTTTTTGTTCATGCTTTGCCTTGCTTAAAAGCATACTTTAACGTTAAAATTTGATATTTTGTTCTAGCCGCACAGAAGTGCGTAACAAAAAAAGTGGGAGACGGCATTAAGGGGAGTTTCGGAAATAACATCAACCAAATAATATAGGACTACCCAAATATTAGTGCAAAAACATATCAAGGGCAAAAATAGAACTTTTGATTAAATGTCGATTCATTTCAAATCTAGGCATAAACCAACTTTGATTTCAATGAATCCCGACGGAAATATCTCTTTTCGTTTTTCTTTGTGAGCAGTACAGTGTCCTACTGCAATGATTTTCAGCCCTATAAGTATCTCAAACTCCCTACTATCGTGCAACCCTCCAAAAATTCCCTTAATATTCCCATAAACTAGAGCTTTATCCATGATTATGGAATACCCGATGAACGAGCCTGTACGCACGTAACATCCGTTTCCAGTATCAGAATCAGGGTCTGTTCTTTGATTTTATCTCCAAGTTCCTCTGTACTCCTAACACCCTTAGAAATTTGAACCGATTCTTTTACTCCAATAAGAGTAGCTCTATTTTCATTTATGTTTTCATGTTCTTAGAAAAGCACGCAGGTACCATAGACCTTAAGTCTGGGATTTGACTAAGAACCTCAGGCAGGCCACCTATATGATCCCAATACTGGTGAGAAAGAACAAATCTTTTTATATTTTCCGGATAAGTCTCAAGTCTCTTCATATGTTTGATAAGAAGAGTTCCATCTCATCCAGTGCCGAAAAGAAGGAGTTCGCGATCTTCTTCAACAAGGACCGCAAATCCCCAGCTACCTGTAAAATCCTGATTCACTACATTGTCGTGGATTACAGTAAGTCTGAACACCTGCTTGCCTCATATTTATGACATCGTTTTGTACTCCACAATCGTAGAAAGAGGTTTCGTTTCAATTTTAATTTCGTTTTCTTCAAGGACGCATATTCCGCTAATTCCTCCCAAAATCGTAATTCCAAACTTTTCTATCTAAATAAGTGCCCAGAGTAAAGAATCATCAATTTCACTATAGTGGAAACAGCTTCCTAAATCCGCCATTTTTGCCTTTTTGATGATTTTTATGAAACTGTCGTAAGCTAAGAAATTAATATAGTTCACATTGCAAAGGATTTTGCATTATTCTTTCTAAATTAATGGCCGTTCAAAACAGATTATTCTAATTTGATTGCTCAATGGGACTTACACACTTAAAATAGAAATCAAGTATATTGGGCATTGTAGTTTCAACTTCGATTTTAGACATTTTGAAGTCTAATGCTATGGATTTTTCAATTAAACTATTTCAGTCCTAATTAATATAAAATGAGCAATTTAAGCAATTATTTTTTGATAAAACTTCTCATCATAATATGCAAGTATAACAAATTATCATCAAATAGTTCTAAATATAATCACACCTATTTAATACAATTGTAACATTGAGATTTATGTGTTAGTTGGTACATATTAAACTAGGATATACGCAATATTATTGGAATCTGCCTCCTCAAACTAAAATATCTAACAGTTGTAAGAGGTTGATATCACTGTTTGCAGAATATGAAATTAGGGAATGAATCAAGTTAGAGAAAGGTTACGGGTTTATCAATTTATTAAAAAAGGAATGAAAATGTTTTATTAAATTTTTTTACACACAGTATTTATGCTCTTTTTTTAAATTCGATCCATAACTCACAAACAATAAGGAAATATAAAATAAGGGGGAAATAAAAATGAAAAAATATTTCGATATAAAAAACCTTGTAAATATGAAAACACGAAAGCTAATAATTATTGGAATATTTATTTTATTTTTAGTTATAGGCTCATCGATAGCAATGGCATATACAGGATTCTTAGCCGATAACAAATCATTTGAAATTAAGAAAAATATCGCAAATCATACTGAATTTTCTCCAAAGCTTGAATTTGCACCAGAAAACCCTGAGTTTGTCAAATATCAAAGGAACATAGTTTCTAATCCAGAGAATTTTTATTCCCTAGATGAATATAGAACAGGCTTCATACCGGCACCTGTGGATCTTCGTCATCTAAGCACTCATCGCCATCTTCTACTTAGTAGTATTTCTGGAGCAAATACATCTACTCCGACTCACTATGATCTGAGGGAACTAAACAGAATTACGCATGTGAAAGATCAGGGTAATGCAGGGAATTGTTGGGCATTTGCAACCTATGCGTCTCTTGAATCATACTTAATGCCGATAGAACAGTGGGAATTTTCGGAAAATAATTTAAAAAATTTGCTTTCTCCTGCTTATCCGGATGGATTTGATTTAAATGAAGGGGGAAACATGTTTATGTCAACTGCTTACCTGACTCGCTGGAGTGGACCTATCTCTGGAAGCAATGATCCTTATCGTGATTCATCAACCTATTCGCCCAGCGAGCTCGGCCTTCCTTTACAGAAACATGTACAAAATGTACTTTTCCTTCCAGGTAGGCATGGTTCTTTGGACAATGCAGAAATAAAATCGGCCGTTCAGAACTATGGAGCTGTATGGACCACATTGTACTATAATCCCACATCTTATTCCTCAACCAAGCACAATTATTACTATAAAGGAACCTCAAACCCTAACCACGCAGTGGCTATTGTGGGCTGGGATGACTCTTTTGATAAGAATAATTTCTCTCAGGTTCCGCCAGGAAACGGAGCATTTATCGTGAAAAATAGTTGGGGTCCTCAGTGGGGTGATAATGGATATTTCTATGTTTCCTACTATGATTCATCGATAGGAAGCTCTAATAATGGTGTTTTCACGGCTGAAAATCCTAATGATTATACAAACATCTATCAATACGACCCATTAGGGTGGACAGGTAACTTTGGATATGGCAGCCAAACTGGATGGTGTGCAAACATCTTTACTGCAAAATCTAACGAAGTCCTCGAAGCAGTAAGTTTCTATACAACAGACTTAAACTGCAACTACAAAATATACATTTACACTAATCCAAGTACCACACCCATTAGTCAAGCTGATCCGGTTCTTACCCAAAGTGGTTTAATCTCCATGTCAGGCTACCACACAGTTAATCTAAGTTCTGGAATTCAACTCAAAGCTGACCATAAATTTTCCGTAGTCTTGAAACTTACAAACTCTAAATACAATTACCCGATTGCAGTAGAAACACCGATCTCTGGATATAGTAGTAAAGCAAAAGCAAATTCCGGGGAGAGTTTTGTCAGTTCAAATGGAAATACTTGGACAGATATAACAACAGATTCAGGTTACTCAAATACAAATGTATGTATCAAGGCTTTCACGGAAACTGGGAATACATCGAAAGTTACTGAGTTTTTTGCAACCTCTACCTCCTGAAATATACCACTTGATGTTGTGTTCACTGAAAAAAATATAGGATCACTAATTTCATCTTATTAGGACTTTGGAAACATAAAATACTCACAATCCAGATCCCAAAGCATCATTATTCAGCAACCTGAAATCACACAATGTCGCTTATAGTAAAAAATAATACGAAAACAAAATTCCATAATACAACAGTGACAGAAGTTACGCAAAAGAAAATCTCTAAAATGATGGTAAATTACCTTAAAAAGAAAATCTGATAAATGGATTTTATGATTACTTGGAGGCCTAGAATTTTTATCAATATAAGATAAAAAGTATCTTACTATAAATATCAACAAAGTTATCTGGCTTTCAAAGTATTGTTATTTTTTTTAGCTCATGCTATATTTATGAAAAAGACTGACTTTTTAAAGTATAACCTTAAGTTTATAAGTAAATTTTGTGTTTTAGAATGAACTTGTTTATAAGAAATAGCGACCGGGATTGAGCTGGGGATATATTAGCAAAAAAGTATAAAAAGAATAAACCTTTAGTGTATAGTTGCCAGTACATATAATCTTTGGTCCAAAATACAAAAAATCACTATTAACAGGCAAAATAACTATAAAACTCAAATAACTTATCTTAGAAAAACAAGAAGAATTTGTTATGAAATTTTTGACATGGAGATAATCCCGGTTCATGTGCATTTGCTATTAAATGTAGATCCAAAAATAGTAGTCTATTCAATGGTATCAAAAATAAAAGGATATACATCGAAGCAATTAAGATTAGAATTTCCCTAACGGAAAAAGAGGCTCCCTACATTATTGACTTTATCTAAGTTCATACTACAATTGATTCTTTAACTTTTGATGTTGTAAAAAGGATATTGAGAGCCAAGAAAACAAATGATGAGCACTCTAAAATAAAACTTAATACAAGTTTCTGACTCCTCCATCTCAAAATTTCGACATTTCGGATCTCTTTTTGATGAATTTAAGAAAAAAATTGAAAAAAACCTGTTTTTTTCTATACAGAAGAAAGTGTGGAAGAATTTGGAAATTTTAAAGCCGTGAAAAAAAATCAAAATTTCTTCAATGGATGTCAGAAAAGCAAATTTATATAAGTTCTATCCAGTATTATCGAAGGCAGTGACAAAAAGCTGAGGAAAAGGACTTAAAGGAGACCATAAGCCTTGAAAAACACTTTTATTCTTGGAATCGAAGGCACTGCCTGGAACCTTAGTGCAGCAATCGTAAACGAGACTGAGATTATTGTTGAGGTTACAGAGACATATAAACCCGAAATCGGAGGAATACACCCCCGAGAAGCCGCTCAGCACCATGCAAAATATGCATCAAGTGTAATCAAAAGACTCCTTACAAAGGCAAAAGAAAAAGGAGTCGAGCCTTCGTATATTGACGGGATAGCTTTTTCACAAGGACCTGGACTGGGACCATGCTTGAGAACTGTTGCAACAGCAGCTAGAATGCTTTCCCTTTCTCTTGGAGTTCCCTTGATAGGGGTTAACCACTGTATCGCCCACATAGAAATAGGAATCTGGAAAACGCTGACAAAAGATCCTGTTATTCTCTATGTAAGCGGAGCCAATTCGCAGGTTATCTCCTATATGGGAGGAAGATACAGAATTTTTGGAGAGACTTTGGATATAGGACTTGGGAATGCCCTTGATAAATTTGCACGAGGAGCTGGCTTGCAGCATCCTGGAGGACCAAAGATTGAGGCATACGCAAAAAACGCAAAAAAGTATATTCCTCTCCCTTATGTTGTAAAGGGAATGGACCTTTCCTTTTCTGGGCTCGCAACGGCTTCCAGTGAAGCCCTAAAAACAACGCCCCTTGAAGATGTCTGCTATTCTTATCAGGAAACTGCTTTCGCAATGGTTGTGGAAGTTGTGGAGCGTGCTCTTGCTCATACAGGAAAAAAAGAAGTGCTTCTGGCAGGAGGAGTCGGAGCAAATACAAGGCTTCGAGAGATGTTAAACGAAATGTGCAATGCAAGAGGCGCAAAATTTTATGTGCCAGAAAAATGTTTCATGGGAGATAATGGAACCATGATCGCATATACAGGTCTTCTGATGTATAAGTCAGGAAATACTCTCACCCTTGAAAACTCCCGTGTAAACCCGAAGTTTCAGGACTGACGATGTAAATGTTATATGGATTAGAGAAGAAGAAATGAAAAAAATCCCTGAAATTTCCTATGAAGATTTCTTCAGAATTCCCTCAGGAGAAATGCTAGAAAACGGAGCTGAAGCTGTTGTATATCTGGAAGAAGGACCTGAAGGAAAAAAAGTGCTTGTTAAAGAAAGGATTCCGAAGGTTTACAGGCATAAAGATATCGACGAAATTATTAGGAAGGAAAGAAACCGTACCGAAGCTAAATTAATGTCTGAAGCCCGAAGCTATGGGATTTCGACACCTATCATCTATGATGTAGAAGATTTCAAGCTCAAAATGCAGTACATAGAAGGAGTTCCCATAAAATATCTTATCAATCCTGAAATATCTAAAAACGTAGGAAAACTCATCGGAAAACTTCATAGTTCAGGTATAGTACACGGAGACCTAACCACCTCAAATCTCATGCTTGCAGGTAAGAAGCTTTATCTTCTGGACTTCGGACTCGCTTATTTCGATAAAGGCCTGGAAGCCAGAGGTGTGGATGTCCATGTGCTTTTTCAGACCTTTGAGAGCACACACAGCGACCACATAGCTCTTATCGAAGCATTCAAAAAAGGGTACCAAAGTACTTTTATAGATTCAGAAGATGTACTCAAGCGAGTTGGAGAGATTAAAAAGAGAGCTCGCTATGCATAAGATCGTTTTTGTTACGGGAAATAAGGACAAGTTTGTAGAGGTAAGGGACATTCTCAAAACTTTGGAGTTGAAGTAATTCAGGACAAAAACGGCTATCCTGAACTTCAGGAAGATGAACTTGAACCTATTGCAGCCTATGGAGCGCAACATGCTGCAAATAAACTGAACATGCCTGTAATGGTTGATGATTCCGGAATATTCATAAGAGTCTTAAATGGCTTTCCAGGCCCATATTCTCGCTTTGTGGAAAATAAACTCGGAAACCTGAAAGTGCTCAAACTAATGGAAAAAGAAGAAGACAGAACAGCTTACTTTAAGACAGTAATCGGATACTGCGAACCTGGGAAAGAGCCTCTTGTTTTTTCAGGCGTTGTGAAAGGGAAGATAGCGCATGAAGAGCGAGGCATAGGCGGTTTTGGATACGACCCTATTTTTGAGTATCAGGGCATTACTTTCGGGGAACTTAGATATGAAGAGAAGAACAAGGTTTCACACCGTCGGATGGCCATTGATAAGTTTCTGGAATGGTTTATCAATATTGATAAAAAGACCTGAACCTGTATAAAAATTTTCTTACAAGTGACTCTCACAATTTAGAGGAAATCAAATAATAAGTCTGTATCTAGGAGAAGGTAATACTTGAGTTCCATGAATTGGATTGATACACTGAATTTTCAAAAAAAAATGTAATTATTATTTACTAAAATAAGTCTACTTACTAAAATAAGTCTAAAAATCTTAGAAAATTTCGAGAAACCTATGACTTTCACGTATCATTTAGATACTATATATAAGCAGATAACAAAATTTAGGAATTTATTGAAATCCTCTAAGGACTGATTGATCATTGTTGTTGAGGAGAGAACAAATATATGCACGATTGTACCAAGCACTTGAATACTCTTGGTCAATTTCAACTGCTTTTTCTTATGCTTGTATTGCTTCAACTGGTTGATTTAAAATATTAGAACTATGCCTTGTCGCTCCAAGCATGCGAATCCTGTAAGCTGGTACTTTCTATTTTATTTGATTGATATTATTTCCAATCAATACTCATACAACCATTATCTCGGCCTTTTTTGTTCCGCGTTTCAGCGAAATAGAACATAATGTTCCATTAATGAAAACTTAAGCATTCATCACAATGGAAACTTACTCTTGAAAACACCAATCAAATAATCGAGGACGATCAATTCATTGAATATTGAGTAGAATTTATATCAAAAGGTGAGAAAATTTAAACCATCGGAGTAATGAATTCTTAACTATCCTTGACAGTCAATATTTGTCGACTTTAATCAGTAAATTAAATAAATGACTTATTAACACATATTTTAAAAAATATAGAAGAAATTAATTGTCTCCTCGCTTTTTTACCTGTTATACTTTATATAAATTTTGTCTGCATTGCTTTTTACAAAAAAACACAATGTTAAAATTTAAAGATCTCAAAATATAAATTTAAGGTTTAAAAAATATCAATAGTTCGGAAGTTGGAGGCTTTCATCCCTAACCATTAAAATGGTAGACAAAAATGAAAGAAAGTAAAATTTGGGGTTTTGACAAAAAATAAAAAAATTGAGATGGGTAAAAATTGCCTCCTTACAATGAAAGTAATTTTGTTTCATTGTTCAGACTTGCAAAATCAGAGCTCATCTTCAGTTTAATAATGTTTCCTGAATTCGTTACATTATAGGTTACTCCGCGTTCGCTCGAGCTTGCCTTGAGAGCTACTATATTTTTGGTTACCTTTGGCTCAGGATTGAGTAACATGAACGTCTGTATATAACTACCGTTATCTAGTTTTTTGAGATCCATATAATACTTTTCAGCGAGGATGTTCGTAACATTGTTTTTTGTTGCTACTTCCTCGAGTATCACATCCTCAGGTTCCGCCTGGCTCAAAATCTGATCATACTCGCGGGTAGAAGTTTTGTTTTTCTCCATTATATCGATTACATCTTTAACACTCTGACGAGAGCCACTGATCACAGGGTTTCCGACTACACTCCACATATTGTAGGTGTTGTTTGTCTTCAGAAGAAGATTGTATCCATTATACGGAACTAAACCCCAGGGCATCAGAATCTTCTGCTCTGGGATCTGGTTCAATTCGAACCCACTTCCGTTAGCGTAATTTGCACGGTAGCATCTTGTAACATCTGCACCATAAAAGTCTTTCAGATCTTTATTTTTAAAAAGAGTCCCTAAAGGAGTTCCTTTTGATTTTAGGAGGTCAATGTAGATTGCAGTCATTACCCCTTCAGGAGATATGTTCAATCCATCTACAATAGAATTAAATTGATGATGTACATGTTTTCCGGGTATTTGGGAAAAGGGGATTGTATAACTTTTATCGTCAACTGCTTTAGTGGAAAAATCATTGTTGCTACCTGTTTTTAAACTGTTAGCAAAAAATATAACAAAGACTGAGAAAACCATTATAACAGCCAAGAGAATAGCCAGATATTTCTGATTTTTTGTTGCTGGTCCATTTCTTTTCATTAATGAAACCTCATAACATAAGATGGATTTTTCTAACAGTAGAAAACACATTTCTGATATATACATATGTGGCACAGGAAGGTTTTCTACCTCATTTTCATCTATTGGAAACAATATCAAACAAAGATATGCTTTTAAACTGGAATTTATGGTATTTAAGTTCGGCTGTTTTTGAGTTCAGTCAAGAGAAAGGATCTTAAGCATGTTTGTACCTCCGGGTTTTCCTGAGGAAGGGCCCTGGGTAAAAACTACAATATCTCCACTGTTTGCAAACCCCAGTTCTTTAGCTCTGTTAGTGGTTTCTACTTCCCAGTTTTCAATTACTTTTTTCACAATAACCGGATAAACGCCATAGGATAAGGAAAGAAAACCACAGGTTTCTGGGAAACGACTGAATGCGAGGATCCAGATTTCAGGCTTGAAGCGTGAAATCCTTCGAGGAGTTGCTCCGCTTCTTGTAGGAGTCAAAACAGCTGCAATCGGCAGTTTTTGCAGAGCTTCGTGAACTTGGAGAGTTATTACCTCATCCACTGACATTTCTCTGGCCGTAATACCCTTGATCATTGTATCAAGACCCCATTTTGTCCGAGAGCGCCAGTTTTCAGTGGTTGTTGCAATTTTTCCCATCATATCAACAGCCTCTACAGGATAGTTGCCAACAGCTGTTTCTTCCGAAAGCATGACAGCATCTGTCCCATCAAGGATTGCATTGGCGACATCTGTCACCTCTGCTCGGGTAGGTCTCACGTTATCACTCATAGAAGCCAGCATTTGAGTGGCTGTAATTACAGGAATTCCAAGAAGTTTAGCACTTTGGATAAGTTCTTTCTGGACAGAGGGGATTTCCTGGATGGGGATTTCAACGCCCAAATCTCCTCTGGCAATCATAAGGGCATCTGTTCCCACAAGAATTTCCTCAATATTATCTACAGCTCTTCTGCGCTCTATTTTAGCGACAATATATACAGATTTTCCTCTTTCTGCAGCAAAACTTCGGACTTTATTGATATCACCGGCATCTTCTATAAAAGAGATACTGAAAGTGTCAAGTCCTTCATTCAAGCAGAACTCAAGAATTTTTAAATCTTTTTCCGTCACAGGGTCAAGGAAAATCTTTGCTCCTGGAAGATTCAGCCCTTTATGAGAATAAAGCTGCCCTCCGATGAGGACCTCGCAAAGAACATCTTTTCCCGAGATTTCAAGACAACGAAGCTGTATAAATCCATCACTTAAGTAAATAAGATTTCCAGGAGCTACACTTTCCGGAAGTTGCTTATAGCTTACAGGGATACGTTTCGAATTTACAAAAGACTCGTCAACTGTAAGGGTCACAAAGTTTCCTTTATGAAGCATAAGCGGTTCTTTCTCCAGTTTGCCTATACGGATCTTTGGGCCGGGTAAATCGGCAAGAATTGCAACTATTCTATCAAGATCTTGGGCAACTTTGCGGACCCTCTGAATTACCTCTTTATGACTTTCGAAGTCACCATGAGAAAAGTTGATCCTTGCCACGTTCATGCCTGCAAGCACAAGTTCCCTGATTATTTTCTCCGAAGAAGAAGCTGGGCCTATTGTGCAAACAATCTTTGTCTTATGGTCTGGAATTTGCATATTTATACAGCCTTTCGTATTCAAGCTTTAATCTATGCCATTTCGAAACCTCTAAATTACAATTTCCTTCTTAATAAGGACTCCGGAAATAGGCATTTTCTAGTTAGCAAATTTCACTATCATTTTACACATTTTTGCCATATATTTTGTAGCCTCTCTTATTTCTCTTTATAGATCTTAAGGGCCTCTTCGAAGCTTGCATCTTCAACGGTTATGGCATAGACAGCATTACACATGCATAAAGCTTCTTCAAGAGTTTTTTGGTGAATATTTCTTCCAGTTGCGTTCCCCATAGCTCCAGATATATGTATTTGATCATGAAGCTTTCTCAAGAAAGTCTCAGGTTCATCACTAGTACCACCCGCACAAATAACTTTGGTACGGCCAGCTGCCATAATAGCTTCCTTAAAAATTTCGGCAGATTGTGCTCCTTTATTTGTTGGGTAATTGACTTTTACAAAGTCTGTTCCAAGGCAGGCTCCTACTCCTGTTGCCCCTGCGATCAGGTGCGGATCTTTTTCATTTTTTACGGCAGTACCTCGCGGATAGATCCAGAGTACTGAGATCATCCCGTGCTTGTGGGCGTCGTAAATTACCTGGGCAGCCTGTGCAAACATTTCGGCTTCGAACTCACTGCCAAGGTAAATGGTATAACCTATACCAAGTATATTGAGCTCACTGTTTTCCTGAAATTCAACCACTTGATCTACATCGTACCAGAGATTACTAAAAGGATCTGTCTGGGAGGTTTCTACAAGATTAGTCTTTGAATTCACTTTCACGAGATATGACACATCTTTGTAATTCATACCATAGCGTGCAATTAACCCTAGCTGAGCTGCAAAAACTCCTATTTTTCCCTGAGATGCTATCTTAAAAAGGTGTTCTGGATCAGCGTCATCTTCGGGCACCCCTTCTCCATAAAAATCATCGTTTAGATGTTCTACTTTCTGATCTCCGGCAAAAAGCATGAGTCTCCCACTGCCCTTTGTGATCTCCATATAATTTTTAATGTATGTTTCACGCATTGATTTTGGGACATCTAAAGGTACGATTACATCCTTTTTATTAATTGAAATCATATATATATACCTCAATTTTATTCAATTGCAGTTAATTGGATAGTAGAAACAATTTGGAATTTTATTCATCTATTACCCATAGATCTTTTTTACATTTATTAATCCTTTTTACTATTTTTATAATTTATGGGGTTTAGTATAACAAGTCTGCTCAGAAATCTAATAAGTTTAGAGTATACTAAAACTTTTTACATCCTTTATAATTATGAAAATCTATTCGATTAAAGATTAAGGGCTAAAAAATTAAATCATTAATCACCTGAACAAACATTAAATTTTTTGAATTACAGAGTCAAACAAATGAAATTCTGCCATACCTACTATTTTTTGACTATTAAACACACCATTATCCCTGGTAAGGAGGTTGATTTTAGTCTGGTTTTCAAAATTATGACCCGATATACCATTTAATTACCATGTAAGGTCAAATATAACTTTGGTAGTAAATATTAAATTAGACTTTTAGCCAATTCCACTACCCAACAAATATATAATTTAAATTGGCAAAAATAGTAATTATTAGAATAATAAACAAACCTTGTAGTCTAGACATTCATAAACGGTTTTTCATCGTTACTATCCTCAGTATATCCGATGAAAAACAATAACAATATTTAGATAGATCGAATTCGGATGAAAGTATTTAAACAATTGGTAACTCGTGACTTTATCTGACTCGAAAAAACTTCTTTAAAATTTTTTCCGGAATATTATCTGCATCCTTAACGATTATCTCAACATTTTCATTTTTATTTTCTGAAACAACATTAATTTTATGATCTTCACATCGATCTCAGTCTTCCGGAAATCGTCGCTCCAAAATCCATATGCAAACCTGGCAATTTCCAGTGTCACTGCATAATTCAGTGCATAAAAATTTTTCGAGCCCCTAAGCATAACATTTTTCAATATGTTTATAGAACTTAAAATTCGATATCGAAAGAATAGAATAATACACAGTACACAAGAATTTCACTTCAAACTCACACCAAATTTGCGACACTGCCTCAAATTTTAGCAATACCAGAGGATATTAAAAAATTCCAAAAGAAGTTAAAGAATCCGAGGCCAGCCACATATGCGCCCTATTCAACTATATCAAAGCTATTTTTACAAGCAAAGTACATCATCCATGGAATAAATTCCAGGTTTTTGCTTGCATATCCATTCTGCTGCATGGACTGCGCCTTTGGCAAAAATCTGAGGAGAGTGAGCAATGTGCCGAATTTCGATCCTTTCTGAGTTACCTGCAAAAAGGACTGTGTGATCTCCTGTAATATCTCCAGCTCGGACAGCATGAATGCCTATTTCCTTGCCTCGAGGGGCGATTCCTTCTCTTCCATAGATATACTCTTTTCCACCAACAGCATCACTGATCACATCGGCTGCCCGAAGTGCGGTCCCGCTTGGAGCATCTTTTTTCTGGTTATGATGAGTTTCTATAATCTCGATATCATAGTCTGCGAGATACTTTGCAGCTTCCCTAATTATCCTAAAAAAGACATTAACACCTATGGAATAATTGGGAGAAATAATCGCACTTATCTGATTTTCCTTGATAGCTGTGTCAATAACTTTTCGCTGTTCTGTAGTCAGGCCTGTAGTTCCTATTATAAGGTTTACTCCGCATCTAGCAGCTATTGGAGCATTTACTGCTGTTGCCATTGCTGCCGTAAAGTCGATAAGTACATCAACCTGATTCTTTTTCAAAACAGCTTCAAGATCTCTTACGTCCGATATCTTAATTCCCAGATTACCCACACGAGTAAATTCTCCAACATCCTTTCCAAAATTGCTTATGTCAAAGGCTGCAACGAGCTGAATATCTGGAAAGCAGGTAATCGTTTCTACAATTAAGGAGCCCATTCTTCCACAGGCTCCGAGTAACGCTGCGTTGATCATTTCATAATCTCCAATTTTCGAAGTTCATCCACAAGCTTCATGGTATTTGCCTCGCTAAGGGGTGCGAGTGGGAGCCTCAAATGCCCACTTGCAAGCCCTATAAGTTCGGCAGCCTTTTTGACCGGGATAGGGTTTGTTTCCAAAAAAAGAGCACGAATCAGAGGGGCAATCTCAAAATGAATCTTCCTTGCAGTTTCGTAGTCTCCAGCTAGAGCTGCATTTACCATTATGGACATTCTGTCAGGAACTATATTTGCAGCAACAGAAATTACACCTCTGCCTCCTAAAGAAAGAATAGGAAGAGTCAACCCATCATCACCTGATAGAATAACGAAATTTTCATCTACAGTAAATTCCAGTATCTGAGAAACTTTGCCGACGTTTCCACTTGCTTCCTTAATCCCAATAATATTATCTATCTTTGCAAGTTCGGCGATTACTTCTACTGGCACATCTTGCCCAGTCCTAGAAGGAACATTATATAGGATTATAGGTATATCTACTGCCTCTGCAATTTTCTTAAAATGTGCTATTAGTCCTGCAGAATTTGGTTTGTTGTAGTAAGGAGAAATCAAAAGTACTGCATCAACACCCGCATCTTCAGCGTGTTTTGTAAACTGGAGGGCTTCTCCTGTGTTATTTGAGCCGGTTCCTGCAATTACAGGAACATTCGAACATTCCACTGCGATATCGATCACTTCTTCGTGCTCGAGTGCAGAAAGTGTTGCCGATTCTCCAGTCGTACCACAAGGTACAATCCCTGCAACTCCTCTCTCTTCAACGAATGTAATATTCCTCTTTAAGCCTTCCCTGTCAATCCTATCGTTCTTTGTAAAAGGAGTGATCAGGGCAGACATTGCTCCTTCAAACATGTCAGAAATCCTCCCTGTTCCAAATAAATACCTGTTCAGTATATTTTCATGCGTGCTACTTTTCTTGTAACATAACCTGCAACCCTATTCCTTATAACCTTGCTTTCAATAGTTGTATACTGTGTCACAAGAGTCTTGTTGATATCAAAATCCTTTGTGAAAATATCTCCGTAATTTTCTATCAGTCTAAACGCGATTCTTTTTATGTTAGTCTGTCTTATATTTCCCATATTATTTCCTCTTGTTATTTTTCTTTGTTTTTAGTCTAGTTATTGAAGTTTACTTCTTTTTTGTCTTACCATATTTTTCTGGAAATTCTATCTAATGTGAAGCTAGAAGCAGAAATCAGTCCTTTGATATTTAATTATTCTTTTAGATTGATAAATATAGTGAAAACTGGATCAAAAATTCAATTGATAATGATTTTGTCGATTAATAGTTACTTGAGCTTTATAAGTTTTGGGGTCATTATCCAGAATAAGTTGTTAGGTTTGTAATTCCTTGTCGCAATTAATTAAGTAGAGTCCAATAAACAGCTGACGATTTTTCTTCACTTATTTGCATCATTGATAAAGTCATTTTCGGTACCTGTGCATTACAGAGTGTTTGAATGCTTCATGCATTACATGTCATTAAAATGCTCCTGGATTTAAAAACATTGTATATTACATACTACAGATATTACATTTTATGCATCAGAACCTTAGAACTCACCTAGTAGGGAGCTCAGTACATTTTTCCCCTCAACTTCTCCAAGATTATAAACAATTTTATTTGTTATTGGTTGGTTATATTATTCCTTCGCTGCTATACTAGAAGTATTGTTTTACTTCCAATCAAGAACTCCCATTTCTGTTTCTTTTAACTCAAACCTCAAAAAAGCTCTCAATAAGGATATTAAATGTGTTATGTGAATTTTTTTTGCCTGAAACTTTTCCTTACCAATCAACTGTTTGAGTCCTCCATTGCATTCTTCAATTTTTCAGGACTTTCTACCTAGATCTTTTCTCTTGTGTTCATCTTATACATAGCATATTTGTAACCCACTATGAGAGTCTCAATTGTTTCGAGCTGCATATTTATCGTATCTCCAAGATTCACCAACAGTTTTGATTCAATCTTATTAAAAAATGCCGTTATTTTCACCTGATACCTTTGATGTTATGTACACTTGCATACAACATATCGAAGACAGTGACTATCGGTTTTGATCCATTTTCATTGACTTTATCAAGCATATAAAGGAAATGATCATTCTGGGTTTTATGGCCTTCTTCGACATTATATGTACGGAAATAGACAAGTAAGATAAACTTAACATATGTCAAAACCAATGTATTACGACCATTTTCATTTAACAACATTTGAAACTCTCCACCCACTGATGCCGAATACAAGATCTCGTTTCCAGAACAAAGTTTATTCAATTCTTTTGTTGTTTAAAACAAACTAACTTTCTTTAGAATAATGAATTCCTTGCTTCCACCCATAATAGTTCTGCATATGAAAGTTGTTTTTGAAGGAGAGAAACAAAACAATCTTTGAAAGGAGCAGGGGGCTTCTTGACAAGATCAAAGGGTTAAAAAATAAAGAAGAAACTGATATAGACTACAAAAGGGAAATAGATACCTTGATAAGCAGTAGTCTAAGAAGGACTTTCAAATTCAGTATAAGATAACTCAAAGTTTAATATCTGGCCACTATTTGAGAAGGATTTTATCTTCCTTAAGGAAGCCTGATCAGGGTACAAAGTCAACTGATTCTTTTATTCCCCGAATAGTCCCTTTTCCCCCCATTGAAACGCAATCATTTGGCATTTTGTTCCCAAAATACCCTAAAAATGCAAAAAAGAAATAGAAAATTTATACTTTTTGATATTCTAAACTCTAGGTTATTACTTTAGGACATAATATATCATTTTTTATGATTTTAATTCCCTTATTATTATTATTTGTGGGAATATAACGGGAAAATAGCGGGAATAATTGGGAACAATTGGAAATATAAATAAATGAAGACATACTTGCAATAAAAAGTGTACATGAACGAACAATTATATAAACCTAGAATATCTCATTTTCACAACTATAATGAGGATTCACACTTCTTCAAATATAGGTATCCTATATTATACACGTTAATATAAACAAGCTATAAGCCACTGATAGGCTCAAGGTAAAGTTTTATTCTTTAGAAAAAGCATAATTTTATAACCTGAAAACTTCACAAATAATAAAAAATAATTATTATATTTAGTTATTTTTTGACTGCAAAAAATCTTATGCAGGACTTCTTTTGTTTAGAAATTATTTTGCATAGAATTAATTTAAAATAACTACGGATATAATTGTATATTGTAGTGTAGACACCAGTAGACACCACAAATCAAAAGGATTAGGAAATTGCCAGCAGATATGGAAATAAAGAATTAATTGGGAGATGTTGGTCTGATTTCGATTTAAATATACCTGGAATGATATTTATTCGAAGTGATTGTATTAGGGTAAACAGTCAATCTAACTCTTCCAACCTTTCATCCTGTATTTTTTAATGCGAGGGCTTTGGTAGTAATGTTACAATTTTAAACCAAAAGTCTTGTATGTAACCAATTACTTTCATGAACTCATCAAAGTCAAGGGGTTTAACTATATAGGCATTGGCATAAAGATCATAAGCCCTGATCATGTCCTTTTCAGCGCTTGAAGTAGTTAGAATGATTACAGGTATATTTTTAAGATTATTATTCTCTTTTATTTCTGTAAGAACTTCACTTCCATTCTTTTTTGGCAAATTCCAATCCAAAAGAATTATATCTGGGAGTGGAGTACCTTAAAACGGATCCTTTCCACATAAAAAACGAATTGCTTCTTCTCCATCTTCGGCAATATGAAGATTAGTTCTAATTTTAGAATCAATGAAGAATTCTGTTATTAATCTAATGTCTCCCCTATTGTCTTCAATAACAAAATTTCCAAAGGCTTAGGGAACGTTTTCATTTTTAAAACATTCATAAACATAAATTAGAGAATTTCGTGCAGCTTAAGCGTAAATAACTATTTTAATTATTTAGTTTTATTTAGTAAGTTCCTTAAACTTTTCATCAATCCATAGTCCTTTAAAGTCGGGGTCTTTCTTTGCTATTTCTTTCCATGCAGAGTCAAGCTCGACGGCTTTTGTGAAATTAGATATTGATTGTTCCTTTTTATTGGTTAGAGAATAAATGCATGCACGATTGTACCAAGCATCAGAATAATGCGGGTTAATTTGATTTGCTTTGTCATATGCTTTTATTGCTTCATCGTATTTATTTAAATTATTAAGAGCAAGACCTTTATTATTCCAAGCTTTTGAATATCTTGGATTAATTCCAATTGCTTTATCATATGCTTTTATTGCTTCATATGATTTATTTAAATTATATAGAACAACGCCTTCATCATTCCAAGCTTTTGAATATTGCGGATCAATTTCAATTACTTTGTCATATGCTTTCATTGCTTCATATTGTTTATTCAATTTATACAGAACAAGTCCTTTATTGTACCAAGCATCTGAATTATTCGGGTTAATTTCAATTGCTTTGTCATATGCTTTCATTGCTTCATCGGATCGATTTAATTCATGTAGAGCAATTCCTTTATTATTCCAAGTTTCTGAAATCTGCGGGTTAATCTCAATTGCTTTGTCGTATGCTTTTATTGCTTCATCGAATTTATTCTGGTAGAGATAACAATTTCCAACATAAAACAGAATATTAGAATTGTTTTCCGAGTTCGGAACGTTTTTTAAAAGGCCTATCGCATCGTTATATCTGTGCTCTGTATAGTGCTCTAATGCACAAATTGTATATACACAAGATAGTACACTAGATAGAATTGCTTCCTGCGCAAATCTTAATATAATTGGGCTACTAACATAAGGAGTGGAAGAAAACGTTATTATTCCATTTTCAATGTCTGAACTCAGTTCTCCATTCGTATTATTTTGGGGTAATGTTATATTCTTAATATCAAATAACTGTTTAAATTGAGAAATATTTATAGGGAGTACATATAATGTAGTTTCGATTACTTCTCCTAATATAATGTCATCTCCCCCATATATACAAAAATTTGCACCATTTTTTTTACCCTGAAATTCCGCATCATCACTTTTCTTTATTGGTGGAGGGTCTAAAATCACAACGGATATATTATCTCCAGCAGTCTTGTTTATTTTTTTCTTAATTTCTTCGGGAGTTTTTAAAATAGGATTTCCATGGATATCGTAGAAAGGTGAGATTGCAACACGAAAGTGATCTTTTGGGATAGGAGAACAGATATTAAAATAACTGCATGAATTATCATAAAAAAAATAGCTTCCACATCCCAGAAAAGTTAATGTCATAATTAATATTAATACAGATATAATTTTTTTAGAATAGGTTTCTTTCAATTCTTCAACTTTGTCTTTCTTGTATCTAGAATAAAATTCTAGAAAAATAAGGAAACATATTATGATAATCCAGAAACCTAGACTATATGGATAAGGAAAATGTGTATCCAATAATCTTACCAAATAGTCTATCGGACCCATTGCCAATTTTTCACTTCCATGAATGAAAGAAAGCTTTGAAGAGTTATCTTTACTGTTTCCCGGATCCCGTCATTTCGAACATATACCTGCACAAGTATTTTTAATTTGAAATAAGACAAACGCCTTCCACGCAATTCCCCTTTACAAGTGTTGATATATTTTTGAGCATATTTAATCCATAGTACAATATATAGTTATCCCCGTAGTTATTTTAAATTAATTATATGAAAAATGGTTCCTAAACGAAAAATAATCCCACATAATATTTTCCATAATCAAAAAACAATTAAATATTAATAATGATTTTTTTGTTTCCAATGTCTTCAGAATCTAGCATTATACTTTGCCCAAAGAAGCAACATATATTCATTTCATAAGCTCTTTGCTATTTTAGGTAGAAAATTGTACATTTCTCTAGACTATAGAATAATAAAATTATCAAAAACATATGCAAAACTCTGAAATTTCCTATTTATGATTGAGCTTTAGTTAAATTAGTTCCAAGTGTTCCATATGTTCTATAAGTCCCATAAGCTCCATGAGTGATAGATCATCAATGTTTTCTTATATCAGATGGAGCTGATGAGATCCAGGGATTTAATCACAAAAAAAACTGTGCATGTTCACAGAATTGTACCAATAGGATCCATAGGGGTTATAGTAAATCAAGATCAGCGACTATACCAAGATTCGTAAATACCCCTGTGACGCTCTCACTGCCTATGCCAATGGAAATGATAGTTGTATTGATGAATTGCAATAATTATTCAGTTTTACTTAATAAGTTCCTTAAACTTTTCATCAGTCCATAGTCCTTTAAAGTCGTCTCTTTCTTTGCTTTTTCTTTATACGATGAGTAAAGCTCGATGGTTTTATTCAGATTAAGAATTGATTGATCCTGGTTGTTGATGAGAGAATAAATATGTGCACGATTGTACCAAGCTGCTGAATTCTGTGGATCAATTTCAATTGCTTTGTCATAGCCTTTTATTGCTTCAGCGTACTGGCCTGAATTCCCAAGATCGGTTCCTTTATTGGTCCAAGTTTGTGACTCCATCAACGCGATTGTAGTTGTTGCTGTCAATGATATATACCACTATAATGAGTCCAAGTGTAATTAGTTCCTTAGCCATAATACTGATCAGATAATTATGAAACAACTAACTAAATAAATAAACATTCGCAGAATAAATATTTCCAATATGATCCAGTTATTGATATCTCGTAGAATAACCCACTGTAGCCCCCATAAAAATGAGAAATCCCATTTTTGTAGTGAAGAAAAAAGATACAGAATCCATTAGAATTTGCAAAACTTCCGACACAACTTAAAAATTAAGCACACTACCTTTTTGAAACATTCGTAAACTATATTCTTCCATATTTCCAATATGTCAGATCAAAAGAATTGAATCACTGAGAGCTAAAAAGTGATGGTGGAAATTTTGGTGATCCAGGCTACAATTAAACCAGTAAATAAAATGAATAAGAACGGCCATTCTATTAAAAAAGAATGAGTCTGGGTGAAAAATTTTATCCAGTAAGCGACTCATTCCATTATTTAACCAGAGCTAAATTATCTATAATTTCTTTTCGAATTCCATCGCCATTCTTGATAATTATATCAACGTTCGCGTTTTTATTCTCTGAAACTGCATTAATTTTCCTATATTCACGCCTTCCAAAATCTGCGGGGAAACGTCTCTCCAAAATCCACATACATATCCAGAGTCTTCCGCATCTGCGGCTGCATAAGCAATCTGCTTTAGAATAGACTCCACTAATTGGTGAAGTACTAGATATCAGTAGCATAAAACATTCAACTGTCTGGAGAATATTTTGATTAACTTTTAATTTTCACGAGGTATTTATATACAATTTGTAAGCAAATGAAAAAAATTCAGGTTTATCGAAATCCTCTAGAAGACATCATTTTTTACAAATTAAAATGTGCTTGATTTAAATACCCAAGTGAATAAGTCCTATGAGTGATAAGATGAGTTATTTAATAGATAATATCTCACAGTTTGTCCATATCTATTATCTCGATCCCATACGGACAGATTCAGGATATAATCCAGTAAACACCTTCACCTGGGCAGTGGTACTTGGGATTTGCATATTTGGAGTTTTTAGGCTTCTCGAGAAGTTGGAGGTAAAGATCACACCTCGCTTCATTGCATCTGTCCTACCTTTCGTGCTTGCAGGTTCCTCACTGCGCGTTTTTGCAGATTCTCCTGCAGGTATAGTTCATCCGCCATTAAGCTATCTGCTAATAACTCCCAATATTTATTTTATTGTCTTTGCGGTAACTATAAGTTGCCTCTGGCTTTCCATTCGGTTGCAGAAGGCAGGTCAGTTGAATGATTTTCATCTTATCTTTGCAGGCTTTGGATTTGGATGGTTTTTTGCAAATATGGTTCTCCTCTTACATTTCGAACACTTGGTAGCCACTTATGTCTCCCTGTTTGTAATTGGGACAGGACTAGGATTGACCTTTGCTTTCTACCTAGTTGCCCGTTGTTTCCAATCCTCTATATTTACCGACCCACTTAACCTCTCAATCCTGCTGGCTCAGCTGATGGACGCTTCTTCAACATACGTAGGAGTAGACAAACTAGGCTACTATGAAAAACATGTTGTACCTACTTATCTTATTCAGCTTACTGGTACTGCATTGGTTATGTACCCATTGAAATTTATTATATTTATTGGAGTTATTTACTTGCTTGAAACTCAGTTTGAGGATGATAAACAGTCCTCTAAAATGAAAATGCTTATCAAAATGACCCTTTTGATTCTTGGGCTTTCTCCTGCAACTAGGAATACTATTCGAATGATGCTGGGAATATGAATAAATAAGTGGTTATTATTTTACTGAAGAAATATTCTCTATTTTTCAAGTAATAATAAATAATAGCTGTAAAAGGTATAGGTAATTATAGTAGTTTCTATAAAAACTGAAGTGTTATCAAATTTGTTATTAATTCGATATATCTTTTTATAAAAAAGGGTGTGAATCTCAAATCTCCCTTAGTAAGTTAGTAGTTAAGTGTAATTTTCATGATAATTGAATCCAAATTCATATTCAATCTAAAATTAAATCTTTAGTCAGGAATTATGCTCCTGCTAAATTTGACTGGATTACAAAAAACTAATAATATATATTTAAATATCAAAATTCATTTTAATAGTTTAGGAACATGAGGGATCAATTTATTGCAAAGTACAAGCTTTATGAAAAGCCGATAATTTATTATTTTCACTGAGTGCATGGGAATTAGGGCACTGAGAAAATAGCTGTAAAAGGCTTCTAATCGGTCTTTGTGGAAAGCATTTATTGATCTTTCTGTGTGAAAAAATACAAATTTAACTTTCATATTTTTATAAGATTCTTCATAGTGAATTGTTCATCCCCTAAGAGATCTCCGAAAAGACAATAATGGCACTTATTGAAGCTATAATTAGTCTATGAATTCTTGGTATTACGGTTGTGCATGGCAAATTTTGATAATGACTTGATCACAACTTTTTTAGATAAACTAATGCAATCTTTTTTGGATTATATCTTTACTCGTTCATCTAAATTTTCATTTACTATTTCCAGTGTATTTTTAATAAAGTCAAGGTCGATGTCATCATACTCTTTTTTATAGTTATTTATTAATCCGAAGATTTTTTCAGCTAAATCATAGGGGCTACTAGATTCATTCTCTTTGAGATTTATTTCAGGACACTCTTCAATTTCATCAAAAATTATTTCATCTTCAATTTCTTTCAGCGCAGTTTTAATATTAGGAATCTCTTTTTTCTCAACCTTTTCAATTATTTCCTTTTGTAGTTCAGCGGGTTTTTGTGACAATTCGACTATATCTTTTCTAGTACCTTTAATTTCTCTACCAAGAATTTTGTAAGGATTTATATTCGCATTATTCGCAACTTCATCTATGGCATTAGCAAATTTCTCTGCTTTTCGTACAGCATTAGGACTTACTTGGTATTTCTTTGCTATTTTTTGTTCGACTATACCATCAAGAGGTCTCATGGTGATCAAAGAAACTACATCTTCTTTTATTTTGTGTCTACATTCTTCTTTTTTTTCTTCCTGATACCTCTTTCCAATTAAATAGTTTCTCTGTTCATTTGTCATACTTCTTCGATTCAGTTGATTATTAATAATCCAATTTATCACTTCGACACGATTGTCAAACTCTTTTTCAGATACAGAAAAATCAATATTGAGCTCTTTGCAAATTAAATATCTATTATGACCGTCAATAATAATATTATTCCAAATAACGATGGGATATAAATCATCATACCCATATTTCGCAATACTCTCGATTAAGCCCTGAAATTCTTCTGGTTTCATCGGTGGTATTAAATTTTTAAATTCGGGATCAATTATTAGTTCCATTCTACTATTCTCCTTTATTCAGCATCTTTGAACCCATCGATTAAATTAGATTTTTGGTATTTTCTTTATCCCTGTCTATTTCCTTTCATAAAGGATCATATATAATAATTGTTTTTTTAACGTCATGATAAATTTTCAAGTACAAAAATAAGATCATGAATACCTATCAGAAAATGTTGTTACTCTATGTAGCTTTCACTTTTGGGAATACACTCAATTTTAAAGGATACTAGTATTGTAGACCTTTGTAAATTTTGCAATAGACACTATCGATTTTTTGGATAGGCTCTAAGTCCTGAAGAGCCAAAGAACAAAAGTATAATAAGCTATTAAACAATGGTTATTACTCGGATATGTATAGATGAAATATGTTTCGTATTTGCAAATATAGGTAGTGTTAATTCTAGAAATTCTAGAGGAAGAATTCTTAGAGTCACTATCAATAATTATTTGGTATTCCCCATGGCAGTTGAATGAAGTGCTTTGTGAGCTGAGAATTCTTCCTAAAAAATGAAAATTATAGTCTCACTTCATAAATAAAAACCGGTTTGATTTTGCTCCTGTCTTTAAGCTTTTGTAGGATATTAACTGCACTTATCTTAAATTTAGTATGTAATAATTCAAATTTATCCTAATTTTGTTTTTCCAAAATATGACTTACGGTCACTTTAGTTTGCTTCATCAGGTAAAGTTATTATATCAAATATACTATATAATTCAAAATATATAGACATTAAACTGGTTGTATCTATACAGGAGTGGAATCATTTTTCGTTGTCAGAATAAACAGAGGATTTCGATGAACACCTACATTTCTTCATCTTCTTATAATAGAATATAAATAAGTCGTTAAAACCAGAAATTTCTCAAAATCCTTCTTTAATTATTTTTTTGAAAGTATCCCTATTTGTAGAAATTCTTTTGGATCAGATGAAATTTAAAAATACTAGCCAGATTATGTATCAAATCACAGGAGGTAATAGGATCAGAAACATACGCGCAGTTTTAAGCTCGAAAAGTGATCCTATAAAGGATATTGAAAAGAATTTAGAACATAATACAGAGGAAGATAAAGATACACATGCTTTATCATATCAAGAATCACTTTCATTGTAAAGAAGGCTTGGGGGTGTGCTTGGAATTACAAGTAAAATTCATCTTCGTACAATTCATGATCTCAGTGTTGTCTATACACCAGGAGTTGCCGAGCCCTGCAAGAAAATAAGCACAAATTCGGATCTGGCCTACATTTATACCATGAAAAAGAATACCGTTGCTATTATCACAGATGGGTCTTCAGTACTCGGGCTTGGAAATATAGGACCTTATGCTGCTTTGCCTGTTATGGAGGGAAAAGCAATTATTTTCAAAGAATTTGCTAATATTAACGCTTTTCCTATCTGTCTGGACACTCAAGATACTGAAGAGGTGATAAACGCTTTCAAGTATTTCTCCCCCGTCTTTGGAGGCATTAACCTTGATGATATTAGCTCACCTCGTTGCTTCGAAATCGAAGCAAGACTTCGCGAAGAACTTACCATTCCTGTTTTCCACGACGATCAGTAGGGACAGCCATTGTGGTTCTTGCCGGGCTTCTGAATGCCCTTAAAATTGTGCAAACAGATTTAGTAGATCTCAAAATAGTAATTTCAGGTATCGGAGCTGCAGGTGTTACAATTCTCAAATTTCTTATCAGGGCAGGAGCAGACCCTACAAAAATCCTTGCCTGTGACAGCAAAGGTATATTGTATGAGGAACGAGAAGAAGATATGAACGTTTTAAAAAAGGAGATATCTAGGCTTATAAATCCAAAAAAATTAAAAGGTAACCTCGTAAATGCCCTCCATAACGCTGACCTTTTTATTGGAGTTTCTGTCGGTAATATCGTCACCTATGATATGGTTCGTTCGATGAAAAAAGATGCAATTGTAATGGCCATGGCAAACCCAATCCCTGAGATTATGCCAGATACTGCAAAAAGAGCAGGAGCCAGGATCGTTGCTACAGGAAGGTCTGACTTTCCCAATCAACTTAACAATTGTCTGACTTTTCCGGGCATTTTCAAAGGCGCTCTTTGCACTTGTGCGAGAAAAATAACGTATGAGATGGAAATTGCTGCAGCCAGTGCTCTTGCCGGAGTCGTAACAATCAACGATCTTTGTGAAGACCATATTATCCCTGAAGTCCTTGACAAGAATATGGTACCTATAGTTGCAAAAGCAGTTGCAAATGCCTCATTTGAAAGTTATGCTGCTAGAAGATGTCTTGAAGACAATGCCCGATAGTCCAGACTTTGGTTGAAAAAGCTATTTTTATCAGAATCTTTGAATGAACCTCTGAAAAGTTTAATGCGAAATGAAGCTCTTAACAGTTTTTAGTTCGCAGACAATCAATAATAATAGTAATAATAGTAATAATAGTAATCAAAATGTCATATGAATTCCTAATATAATTATTTTATTGAAATTTTCAGCCTTAGCAAAAAGATGCAAATAATCATCTTATTAAGTTTTAATGAGCAAATTTTAGTGGGTTATGTTATTTACATATCCGCTATTGAACATGTTTTTCCCATAAGTTTGTAATCAGAAGCATCATAATCCACCAAAATAGATCTACTGCAATTTATTTTTGTTAATCTGAATATCCACGTTATATTTTTATATAATTTGTAGGTACCTGACTTAATGTTGATGAGGCATAATTTTCATTATTATTGGTGTAGGAAATACTGTTTAATTAACTATGGATAATTTAGATAAACCCCTGGATATTATAATTCATTTATATATTATTTATATATATATGGCTAAATGTTGGAATTTCTCAAAATCCTCTCTTGTTTAATAGTAAGTGATTGCACTTCGAACAAATATGAAGTTCCTCGAATAAAATACTTAAATAAATTAAAGTATGCTAATCGTGCTCTTTTTTGGGCATAACATCTCTGATTATTATTCAACAGTTTTTGCTCGAATTTTGGTTTTCAAAACTGTCGAAAAACTAATAAGTGAATTACCATCAAAGACTCAAATAAAGTCATTTGAAGAAAATTCCATAGACTCCGATTTAACATCTATTATTTACTTCCAATCCTTTTTTGCTGTCGTTTTTCTCATCCTGTCATCTTTTTCACTCAAGTCAAGAAATATTAATCCCGAGATTTTTAAGGCCATTAAGTTTTGCGATATTGATTAGCAGGGGTGTCAGCGACTCCACTGTGCTTGCCAGCTTAAGGGGGCCTCCATCAAGGGGTTTGAGGCAACCCATATTCCGTGTGAGCTCCATAACCAGTTTTTTCGCTTCGGCATCATCACTGCATATCAGTGTGTCATATATAGATTCACACTTGACAATGTCTTTCAATTTCGCCGAAGAAACATTATGGAAGGCTGCGACAACTTTCGTGGATTCAGGAACCTTTTTCTGGATAGCAAGAGCTGCAGAACCCTCAGAAGGGGGTTTATATAAAAAAATATTTCCTTCTTTTACCATAGGGACCACAGGAGTGATAACAATTTTGCCTTCAAGAGCCCTCCGGATTTCATCCAGGAGGGGCGAAACATAATCAAAACTGATTGTAAGGACTATTATTTCGGCTGCTTGTGCAGCTTCAAGGTTTGTACTCCCCGTGATGGTTACTCTGGATATATCAAATCCACAATTTTCAAGTTCTGATAAGGCTTTTTTTGCGGCTTCATTTGCAGTTTCTTTGGACCTGGATCCAATAATTACCTCATTCTTTACACCTTCAGTCATTAGGTTTTGAAGGGCTAGTCTGAGTACCATTCCTTCCCCTATATTTCCGGTTCCTCCAAGGACAGCTATTTTTAGCTTTTCAGAATTCAATTTGAAAAAACCTCCATTTTTCGATATCCTCTTTTTATATATATTCGAGAGTTAATATTATTTATTGAATTACTTATTGAATTATAATAGTAAATTTTACAATTTCAATATTCTTATAAGTTATTTGAATGTATCTAGAGGAAAAGAAAGCTAAATTTGAGAAGAGTTTGATAAACATAAATTTTTGGCCGTTTGTTAATAAGGCTTATGAAAGCAATTTATTGAAATATGGGGATTTATCAAAATTTTCTTTAATTGATCCAGCTTTCTTTCTCTTCTCTTTCAGCTATCTTTAATATCCTGTAGAAATATTTATGGAATTCCAATCCTGAATTTTAAGTAAATTATACTTATTCGATGATTCCACTTTCCGCAGAAGTACACCAAAATTCAATTTATTTTCTCAATATTGCAGTAGCATAAGAATTAATCTAACTTTCAATTAGTAATAGCAAGCAAATATGCAAACAGATTTCACATTTGCATTCACCTACGTAATTTAGGATGTATTAATTGCAAGTTAATTTATTAAGGCCTGCATATTGTTTGTACGTTTGCCTAATTTCGATCAACACCATGGAAACAGAACTAGATAGCTTGCTGATCTTTCATTAGGGCGACAAACAGATTCTGATGATTAGGAGGCAGGAAGAAACGTAAAGATAATTATCTTTAGGTGATGAACTTTCTATTTAAGTTTTCTTCGATTTTTACATAACTCTACTCAATAAGCAAAATCCCGATACATACAGTTTTCTCCGGCTTACAGAACTCAAGTGCAAGTCCGAAACCTTCCATTGCTTTCAGGAGATTTATCCCCACAGCTTCAGGTGCAAAACGCTTCATTTCTGGCTTTACACACTTTTCAAGGTTACATACTTCACATTCGTTACAGGGACCAGGCCTCAGAAGATGTGCGAAGGTAAAACCTTCCCTGAAAGCTTCCTGCTCAAGCTTGAACATTTTATGGAAAGAGTCCTTGCAAAGCCCTGACCATCCTTCCTGAATATCGAAAAGTTCTGCAGTATCGTGTTCATCTACCAGGAAAAGTGCACTGTTGTATTCCACTATAACCTTTCTGAACTCATCAATTGACATAACATAAGGTGGGCAGCTCGCCCTTGTTCCATAATCTTTGCAACCGTAAGCGCACTTCAAGACAGTACGATTCTCAATCGGAATGTTCTTTGCATCCAGAAAATAAGATTTAAGTTCTACTTCTGAAGCCTTTTCAACAAGGTCCTTGTATTTTCCAAACATGATAATCCTTTCAAAAAAATATTTTCGTTTCATTTTTGTATAATTATAGGACTATAAGCACTTGAAGTATAAAATTAAGTACAATAAACGCTGTTATTTAAAATTAGATTTCAGCCAGTTAACAGTTTAATGTTATTAATTTCTCATAGGACTACAGAAATCTTTTTAATAGTTCCAAGAAAATATTATTTCAACGTTGTTTGGATCTTTTTTATCTCAGTTAGTATCGCAGGTGTGACACAAGATTAAGATGCTTGAAACAATAAAGGAATTGCTCTTGGTAATTTAAACAAGTATGAAGATGCAATGAAAGCATTTGACAAAGCAATTGAAATTAACCCACAGGATCCAATAGCTTTGAAAGGCACAGAAACTTTATCTAAACAGATTAAATAAATCTAATTTATAGATTAATAGGTACATAATTTTCATTTATTTTTTTTCTCGCGAGATAAATATGGCAACTTCCTGTCTTTTGAACATAGCATATATTTTAAAAAAAACTATGTATATTAGGAACAATCAGGTAAAAATGCTCTATTATTTCGGCTTAAAAATGAGAAAATACATAGTTTTAGTCACAAAAAAAACTGAGTACAAATGAAAATCTAAAAACAGAACTTTGTTAACATAAAATTAACTCAGCATCCTATTTTATGTAGTAAAATAAATAGAATTCAGAGTTGATTAAATTTTAGAGAATCTTCAGCATACTGTCTAATGTAAAAGTTATAGTAGATCATAATACCTGTTAGATAGGCTCTTAAGAGATACTTGGGAGAGTAATCCCCGTATCTATCCAACCAGAAATTTTGGTACTACCAATAAATGATAAATAAGTTTTGAATATCTCGCTATCGATAATTCAAATACATCATCGATTTTTATTTCTTATAATTGATATTAGTGAATCTTGTATTTAATATTTGGTTCGTTTTCTTTTACACGAAGCCGAGTTAAGGACTGTCGGCATCGACTAGTTTCATGGATTCCCATTCATAGCAATTCAGTCGCTTGAAGTATACATGTGCTATAATCATCATGATACTTTTCCATATAATATTAAGATCCATAGGATTGCTAGTAATGTGAGCATTATTTTTGTTATAGTGTCCATAATTGATCTCAGCTTCCTACACAGCAAAATGCAAAGAACGCTATTAGCAGTGCGAACAAAATTAATTGAATTTCATATTAAATATTTATTTAATTTTCTTCTGCATCCAATCGGTCAAAAATTTGGGATTTATAAAGTACAAGAGCAGCATGATGCCTATGCTTTTCTTCCTTTAATTGAAAGTTGGTTGGATCTAATAGTATAATGGTATAATTATTTATGTGGTTGAACTTAGAAGCGGTCTTAAAATTAAAGTAAATCAGTGTTCAAAATTTTTATGATACAATTAAAATATTAGAGCAGAGCTATATCAAAAAATAATAAATTAACGAGTCAATGGCTTTATGACAAAAAGAATTAAAGAGATATTAGCTGTTCAGTTATTAGTAGTTGCAGCAACAGTAACAGCTGCTGCGTCAGAAGCAGCTAGAAAGAAAAAAAATAAGAGAAAAATAAAAGTAAAAAGGCATAGATTTTTTATATTTACAGTGATTTAATTTCTGAGACTTAAACACTTAAAATCAAAAATCAAATGCAATATAAGTTTTAGTTTAGATTATTGTTATACAAATCATAACCTTTTATATAATTTTGGATATAGAGATGCTGATTTTCAGTTTAATTATTTCAGGCCTATCTAATGTATAGTGATTTTTTATACATAGTTTTTTGCTATAAAACCTCTGCATTAGTGGGATTAACGAAAAAAAACTACGTCAGTAAAAACTATTGGCTCAGAGTCCAACTTTTTGCAGTGAAAGAAAAGGATAATCAAATTGCAATATTAACCAATATTTAAAATTTATCTAGTGAGTAAGCTATATAATGTTTAACTGATTCTACTTATTTAAAAAATTTAGTGATATTCACTCATTTGGTGTTTATCAAACTTCTGTGGTGTTTTTGCAGATTCTGATATTTTAATCAATCAAAATCAGAAGAGATGATTGTCTGGTTTTTTGAATAAATGACATCGATAAAAGAGTTGAAATGTATGGTCAATAAACAAAAGTTGTATTCGATAGCCCTAGTTTCAACGGCTTTGGTTTTAATGCTAATAAGTATCATATATGCAGCGCCATTTGTATATATTACGAATTCTGGCAGCAACAATGTTTCTGTAATTGATACCGCAACTAACACAGTTATAGCCACAGTGCCTGTAGAATCTCATCCTTCTAGAGTAGGATCCGGTCCTTATGGAGTTGCAATCACACCAAATGGAACAAAGGTTTATGTGACTAATTATAACGATAAAACTGCCCATCTCAAATCCGATGAAGCAAATACAAACTTAGTACCTATAGATAATATCAACTCACCTAATTCTTCAAAAGCTTGGAACAATAAAGGATCTGCTCTATATAAATTAAATAAATCAGATGAAGCAATAAAAGCATACGACAAAGCAATTGAAATTAACCCGCAGATTTCAGAAACTTGGAATAATAAAGGAATTGCTCTATATGAATTAAATCGATCCGATGAAGCAATGAAAGCATATGACAAAGCAATTGAAATTAACCCGAATAATTCAGATGCTTGGTACAATAAAGGACTTGTTCTGTATAAATTGAATAAACAATATGAAGCAATGAAAGCATATGACAAAGTAATTGAAATTGATCCGCAATATTCAAAAGCTTGGAATGATGAAGGCGTTGTTTTATATAATTTAAATAAATCATATGAAGCAATAAAAGCATATGATAAAGCAATTGGAATTAATCCAAGATATTCAAAAGCTTGGAATAATAAAGGTCTTGCTCTTAATAATTTAAATAAATACGATGAAGCAATAAAAGCATATGACAAAGCAAATCAAATTAACCCGCATTATTCTGATGCTTGGTACAATCGTGCATGCATTTATTCTCTAACCAATAAAAAGGAACAATCAATATCTAATTTCACAAAAGCCGTCGAGCTTGACTCTGCATGGAAAGAAATAGCAAAGAAAGACCCCGACTTTAAAGGACTATGGACTGATGAAAAGTTTAAGGAACTTACTAAATAACATTAAATGAATAGGTCGTTTCCTTGAGTCATTGATCAAATCTGGAAAACGAGTATATGTATCATTTTTGGAAAAAACGTAGAGAGATTTTTAAGTATTTGAGTTGGTAGCATACTGATTTTCTATAAAATCACAAGTCTCATAATGTTATGAGATAGAAATCACATTTTTGGTAAACCTGATTATGGATAGTTTGCAAAAATTCAAATTTTAATTTACAGAAAATTGGCGAAACTATCAGATAATTTTATATAAATTTATGATAATAAAGTTTAAGTTAAAAGTTAATTTATAATCATTGAAAACACGGACAAAGTGGAAAGGTGCTCAACTACTTTCTTTCTTCCGTTCTTTTCATGGTTTAATCCTGTAAAATTTTGATAAATTTTGAATTTAGAGTGGTTGTCTATAAGGTATATATAAGCAATTTGTTGAAATCGAAGATGTAATCGAAATTCTTCTAAGATTAGTAAACTGTACACTTGGACTGAGAATAAATTTTTTCTTTTAAGCTTTTTAATTGTTAGCATTTACTGTGACAACTCTAATTTTTTGTTGTGCAAGGTAATGGCTTAATACCTTGTGTTCTCGGTTCAACCTCATATGTCCTATAACATATATTCATAACTTATGCCAATGGAAGTGTAATCTAGAAAGCAAGTTAAAATCGTATCAGATTGAGAAATAAAATATGGAGTGTAGATAAAATGGAAAAGCGAGCTTTTAAAAGAAGAAAACAGATATTAGCCATTTTAGTAATATTTCTTATAGTAATTTCAATGGTAATTACTGTAGTAAGCGCTCCAGCTAGTGTAAAAGGCCATGTTACTGTAATAAGCTCTCAATCTTCATTATCAGGTAGTCACGGAACAGTCCAAATAAATTCACCGGGTGTGCCACAGACACCCAATGGTGTATCTTCGGGTGGTTCTTCTGATCTAACTAGTGGTTCTTCTGGTCTAACTGGTGGATCATCTGGTAGTACGGGGGTATCTTCTGAAGAATCATTACCAGGTGGGCATGGACCAGCAGAAACAGATTCACCAAGTGTAGCACAGACACCCAGTGGTGGATCGTCTGGTGGTACGGGTGGTTCTTCTGGTGGTACGGGGGGATCCATGGGTGTGACTAGTGGATCGTCTGGAAAAACTGGTGGATTCTCAGTTGATGGACTGTCCGACGGAACTCAACTGTTCGACGGAATTGCGGGACAGATCTACATAAATACTGGAAATGTCTACGGAACTCTGGATTCCATTGATAAAAAATGAAGAGAAATAATGGCAGCATAACCACTGGACAGATAAAGGTAGGCTTTAATAGACATTTTTTAATTTTATTTATTAACCATTTTACTATTATATACCAATTGCTTTCTTGAATCATAAAAAACTTAAACATTGCCATATTTTGTATATCAATTGTAGTATTGAGGGAAACAGCTACCTTTTGGGATAAAACATTGCTATTTTTCAGATTTTACATTTGATTTGAAAGATTTCTTTCCCTTCAATTGATAAAAACATTTTTTTGGTTTTTAGCAGTTGCATTGATTTTAATAAAATATATTTATTTTGCTTTGAATCAGTACAAAAATGCTCTCAATTTTTAGCTGAGATAGAGAAAATACATCGATTTTTAATAACCATTAAAGCCAGAGCTTGGATTGTACTGTTACAAACTATATTGATTACTGTCGTTTAGTGGTATAGGATCCTACTGTCATGTAAATCTGAGCTATATTCAGTAGGGGAGAATTAGTTCCATCTCCAAAGTTCCAGTACTATGACGGTTAAAATGCACAATAAATGCTTAAGCCCTATTAGTGTTAAATCAATGTATATGTTCAAAACCCAACGCAAAATTGTGACCTTCTGTGTTTTGAACACAAGGGATAAGTTTGGACTAAACTTCAGATCAGATTTAGAGCTATTCGAAAATTCAATTATGACAAGTTGTTAAAGTTAGAATAGATCTACAATATCGAGTATCCTTTTCGATTGGGGATATTGCAGATTGTAAAATTTGCAGTAGATCACAATAATTTTTTGACAGATCCTTAATCAAAAAATCTCTCTTTACCGCGATAGGATTCTAGGGCAGATTTTGCTTCTCTTTGTAGGATAACGAGAAATTCATTTAATGGGATCAGTTTATTCGGTGTCAAAGGTGCTTGAGTTGGCTCATTGGGTACTACAAAGTCGGCTTTCTCCTTCTCATCTGCTAAACAAAGTGCGATTATATGAAGTGCTGGAATAAAAAGTAATCGCACTTCAAAATTACCTACTTTTATTTCATTCTGTCCTTCTGTTGTTGTAATCGCTTTGGCGGTTCCTTCAACTATAGGACCTTCCCTAATTGCTGCAAATAAATTTTTCCCATTAGGATCAATAATGGTCTCAGCATGAGCTAATGTCACATCATTCTTTTTGAGCATGTAGTGCCATCCTGTTTGGATGGATTCTTTTAATCTGGGCTTTCAGCTATATCAGAAAGACCCAAGTGGTATACAGGTAAAGCCTGCTCAGTTAAAGGGGTCTTGAAACGGCATATTCAGTGGCAAAGCTTTTTAGAAGTGGGGTAGTGAAGGCGCATTCTGAACCCAAATGTTTCACCCCGGTTTTTGCAGCTTCTTCAACTTCTAGATGGCGCTTTTCTATAAATAATAGAGATAAAATCATCTCCTTAAGGTTGGACTAAATATGTATAATTCCATATTCCAGATCCTCGATACGCACTTTTGAAGGTATCATAGGGTACAATGGAATAGCCCACACCAGGTTCAGGGTCTGCGATGTTGAGTGATGCCGATCCAATACCAAAGTTATAGCCATATATAACAACACAATGTACATCATTCCCGCCATTAAGAAGCATTTCACAAAAAATTGGATGACCCGCGTTAATTTCTGTCTGTATTTGCGGTATTGATGCAGCTCCAGAAAACGAATTCTGCTGAGAATTTTTTGTTATCGTTAAAGCCTTATTGGGATCACAAGGTAGATTACATGAACTACTTGAACCATTAGTGCAACAATCATTTGTTCCGCTTATTCCGAATGCAGTATTAGCAAGCGTACATTGTTTCGACCATATTGGGGCCGAGTTAAAGAATACACTTATGCTGCATGCACATGCTGCCCAGCACCAATTTGTTTGCTGCTGCGTCTGAATTGTGAAGGGGAGCTGTTTCGATGGTATACAAATCACCTCTTATTCTTGCCTAAACTTACTTTTATTTTCGATCATATGACTATGCGCTTGAAAAAAGGAAGCGAACACAATGAAAATTCGATAGTATCATCTTTGGACAATCTAATGCTTCCTGATACCTATTTCTCATAGCCAAAGCTTTGTACTATTATATAGGTTCGCTTTAAGCTACAATATACAGTGATCTTGTAATTATTTTAAATTAATTATACAAAATAGTTTCTGAATAAAATTTACTTCCACATAAAATATTTTAAAACAAAAATATATTTTCATATTAAGTAATTTACTTGATCATAAAGATCAAGATTTTCAGTTTTATTGCATGAGTTCTATTCAATATAATTGCGAAATGCATAGTTTTTTGTTAAAAGCTATATATTCTTAGTTTTAATTTTATATCAAAATGTTCTTATGTATTCGTTTCTTTTCTGGTTCCTTTTTATAATTTTGAGTGCATTATATTATTATACATAGATTTTATCAAAAAATTAGATTGATCTTCAAAACAGTACAAATACCCAGTTCCGCCAAAATTAATTCTCAAATAATTACTTAATTGACCATAAATTGATAGATAAATCCCAAAATTAATTAGATATATTCATTAAAATGCCACAAATACATACTTAAATAGATTAATTAGAATAAAAACGCTATAATTAGCGAAAAATCATCAAATAAATTACTGCGGCCAACAAATCCATGGAAACCGCTATTTTTTATGTCAGGGTCTCTATTACGATATTAACACAGTCACTACGTCACATAACCTTTTCAACTAAAAGCCCACATAACTACTTTAGCGACTCTAGAAATGATTTTGTGATGAATAGCTATATATCTAGCTAACGAATGAGAATATTACCTTGAGCCTAACAATGGCTTATCACTTATTCATATTTATGATTATAGTTTTTATACACCTATCTCTAGTAACTCTCATAATATGTCGAATAACTAGATTAAGCGAGTTATGAGATGATTAGTTCCCTTTTTTGGCTCCCACTATCCTGAATACTTTCTTGAGCGGCATATTTTTCTTACAATCAAAATTTATCAAACTATTTGTTTTCAATCTTTCCTAAAAATGGTATTGTTCTTCCTTAATGCTATTGTTCTTCTGTTATAGCTTTGATGTTCTTTAAGCTTACTTATTGTGTATTTAAGCATGATGAATTTCGATTTAAATATAAGTTATTTGGCTGTATCAAACCTATCAAGATTATATTCAGAGGTTTTATACTCAAGATCAATTACTGAGTTATACATCCACTTTATCAAATCTCCAGAGTACGATGGATAGCATTACGAGAGCAAAGAATATGAGACCCATGAAGGACATCGTAATATCTGCTGTTGTATAAATATAATGGCCCCCCATAACAGAGAAATTAGTTCCTAGTGCAAAATACCGAATTCCATTTGAAAGAAGGGTTAAAGGGTTGAATATTGACAGAAACTTTAGAACCTCAGGAAAAGAATCAACTGGATATAGAGCATTGCTTATGAAGAATAGAGGCATGGTGAGCAGAGTTAGAATAGACTGCATCCCTTCCGGTTGATCAACGGTAATAGCAATTGACCCTGAAAGGAAGAAAAATCCTAAGGTAAAAATTCCAACTAATAAAAAAATGCCTACGACTGAGACAAGAGTTTGAATGATATCATATCCTTTAAAGAAATTCATCCCTATCAGTTTCCCAAATATTATTATGATACCCGTCTGAATAAATGCCTTTGTAATGCTTGAAAATCCAATGCCCATGACGATATTTATTCGTGGGGTGGGACTTGCGAGAGTCTCTTTTAATAGGCTATATTTCTTATCAAATAGGAGAGAGGTGCCCCCAAAAAGACTACTAAATAATACATCCATCGCAATAATTCCAGCTCCCATGTAGGTAAGGTAATCGACATTTGGAATCCCTGGAGTGCTTGGAAGTAAGGAAGTAAGTTTATCAAAACTCTTTGACATTGCAAGCCCAAAGAATGCAAGCCACATAACAGGCTGAATTAAGGAACTGAAGAGCATTGATTTGAATCTGAAAAACTTTACCATTTCTCTCCAGTACACAGCACGGAATTCAAAGTTCATTTCAAAAACTCCGCAATTTTTATCTCTTCATGCTTCTCCTCTAGTTCTTCTCCCCTTAAACCATGACCAGTGTAGTGTATAAAAACATCATCCATTGAGGGCTTTTTGATGTTTACTGTTGTGATCTCTATTCCATTTTGTCTAACCTTATCCATAATTTTCGGTAAAATATGCGTGACATCTCCCTCAAGCATCACTCTTAGGAATTTTGTATCTTCATTTACCCCTTTTACCGATTCAAGTGTCTTTAAAACACCTGCAGCAGCTGTATTATCACTGGTTTCTAAATATATAAGATCTTCACCAAGCTGATTTTTTAAATCCAAAACACTCCCTGTCGCGATTATTTTTCCGTGATCTATTATGCTGATCCTATCGCTTAGCTGATCTGCTTCTTCCATGTAATGAGTAGTCAAGAAAATGGTAGTACCTTCTCTTTTAATCTTTCTCAAATACTCCCAGATTCTCATTCTAGTCTGAATGTCAAAACCTACCGTTGGTTCGTCAAGGAAGAGAACAGCAGGTTTTGTCATTAATCCCCTTGCAAGTTCAAGCCTTCGCTTCATACCCCCGCTTAGGTCTTTAGCTAAGGTGTTCCTCTTAGCTTCCAGTTCAGTAAGTTTAATAAGTTCATTTATCCTATTTCTTCTTTCATTTTTTGGCATTGAGTATATCTTGCCATGATATTCTAAGTTCTCAAACACAGTCATTTCAAAATCAATGCACATCATCTGAAAAACAATTCCTATTGATCTTCTCACTTCTTTGGATTCTTTTGCCACATTATACCCATTGACCTTAGCCTCACCCTTCTGAATTTTTCGAAGTGTGGTTAGAATATTTATTACTGTACTTTTACCCGCTCCATTTGGGCCCAAAAATGAGAATATCTCTCCTTTTTTCACTGTGAAACTTATATCATCTACTGCTTTTAAGTCATTATATTTATGTTCAAGATTATTTACTTCTATGACATTTGTGGTCATTGGTAAATCAAGCCCCCCTTTACCAAATAGTATCTACATCAGCCACTCATACTAGACCCCCAATTTTGAGCAGCTATGAATTAACAGTTTACTTGTTGAAACTAGTAAGTTTGAATAAATATCTTGATAGTTTTACACAAGTAGTTGCATCTCCGAATGTATATATAAATAGGAAATATAACTTCTAAACTGATTTCTGAATGGTTCTTTGTTTTGGAATATTTTTAGGTACAGTGTATTTGACTGATTTTATTCTGTTTTGTAAAATACATCCCAATAATTTCGTAAATTTGCTTTTTTTAAGAATTTCTTTCCTTAAAATTGGGTAGTATAGAATTAAATCTTTGATATTTTCATGATTAAGTTTCCATTGTGAGAAATATCTGCTGTAAACTTACCAAGTACGGAAAATAATTTGGATACTTCGTTTAGATAATTAGGGGGATAAAAAAATCAAAATAATAGAAGCTGACCTACAGTTCCCTTCTCCATCATCTATAAGCAAAAATCAAAATTCAGTTGCTTTTAGTAGATATTAGATTTAATAAAAAAATAAATCGATAAATAAATAATATCTATAAAATATAATTCAACTTTACTATGTTTAAGGTAAGTACATCTGTTTAATTATGATCTTGGTACTTTTTAATATGCATGATATTACTAAGGCACCCATCAGTTCATACTAAAAAAACAAATAATACTCAACGATTATTATTGATTAAAAAATTATTTGGGTCCACTAGATGTATAGAAGATTTATCAGTCTATAGCTTAACAGTTTATCGTAAACTAACATAAAAATCTATATTGTTTATCTAGGATAAATTCTATTAAGTTGGTATGAGTAATTCAAATATCTTAAAATATTATTTAAGGAAGTGCCAAGCAGATGGACTGAAGGAAGTAACAATCACAACTGCCGAAAACACGCTTATGCAGTTCATAGAATGGTGCGAAGACAGAGATTTAAAGGAGTTTACTCCAGATGATATTTACGATTATCTAGATTTTATAAATGCATATACATATATGAAAGCTGGTAAGACCGTTAAATATTCACCTGGTACAGTACAAAAAATCCGAACGATTTTAAAAAAATTCTTGACCTTTGTAAATCATGATCTTGGGGCCGTAATAAAGTTGCGAACGTTAAAAGATGGGAAAATTCCCGAAGATATTTTGACTCGCGAAGAAATTGAGAAACTAATTAATTCATGTAGAAGTACCAGAGATCGGGCTATAATTGCTACCTTTTATGAAAGCGGAGCTCGAAGAGGAGAATTACTAACAGTTCAACTTAAACATGTGACTTTTGACGAGAATGGAGCAATCCTTAATATCCAAAAAGGGAAAACAGGAAGTCGCCGCGTGAGGCTTGTATTAGCTTCATCTTATCTCAAACAGTGGATTGACACGCATCCATTAAAGAATGATCCTGATGCGTACCTATTCTGTTCAACGAATTCTCCTTTTGGAGTCATCACATTTGTAGGACTTTCAGATCAACTACATAGAATAGCAATTAGAGCAGGTATTCAGCCAAAAAGAGTTTATCCACATGCTTTTAGACATGCCAGAGCAACCCACTTAGCCGAACAATTACCTGAACAACTTTTAAAAGAATACTTAGGCTGGACTAAATCAAGTACTATGGCGAGTGTATATGTGCACATGTCAGGCCGAGATGTGGATAATGCTATACTTAAATTACATGGAATCGAAACTGAAGAAGCTACCAAAAAATTCACTATTAACAAATGTCCACGTTGTAAAGAAATAAATCCAGAAAATGCTTTATTTTGTTTTAAGTGTGGATTACCACTTACTCAGGAAGCTTCAACAACTGTAGAATCAATAAAAACAGATTACGTGCAGCTTGCAGATCTGGATGAAATTAGAAAAATGAAAAATACATTGAAACAAGAGCTTGAAGAAATCTCAAAGCTAAAGGAAATGATGCACAAAGTAGGGAAATGACTTTTTAAGACACAATTTTTATGGGATCAAAATTTAGATGGAATTCCTGCTTTTCTTCGGGATTTGTTCGTAATAATCATTATAAAGATTCATTAAACCATCAAATGCAGTTTCTTGGTCTTCCATATAAAGGTACGTAAATTTCGTCATAGTATTGAAGAACTCTTTTTCCGCAAGGTAAGCTTTACCGTCTATTACATCTCTTTCATAGCAGTGTTCGAAAATTCTATCGAACAATAATACCTTTCTTAGATATTGGTTATATATTATATCATATATTTTATCAGGCAGTATCTCGGGGAGACCTTCCATAATTTTTATGAATATCTTAGCAGACATTTTGTTCAATATTTTCTTAGATATTTCATTTGATGTTATTCCGAGTGTTTCCAAGGACTCTTCAGGAATTTTTTTTAACATATTGGAGAGTATTTCACAAGACATTTTCAAGGCCAATTCTTTTATAATCCTTTTAGTCTGTTTAATGCGATCTTTTTCTTCCGGTTGGTACTTTATCTCTTTCAATATTTTTTCGAAGGTTTCTTCTGAAATTTCATCGCCAGACAAGCATTTTGGGAAATTTTGATAAACATCTAAATTCAAATAACCGTTTCTAGGCTCATTATCACCAACCAGCCAAATATCAGAAATTTTTGAAATGCCATTCATGCATTTGATGTGAACTTCATGAATCATATTTTCGCTTTCTAACTTTTTATTGAGATCTTCGAGAGGTGAGTAAATTTCGGAAGCTCTAGCGTATAAGGTTTCAAAGTCAATTTCCAAACATTTATCAAAAAAAGAAGCCGACAGAACTAGCTGAACAAAAGACTTTTTTGCACCTATCGAATCTGTGTTAGAATATAACTCCTTAAGGATTATATGTAAGGATTTCCCATATTTATTCAATCGTATGCCAGGATAGTGTTCTCGGATATTCTGCAAATTTTTTAATTTTCCGATTTTCCATTTATTATATAACCCCGACTCTCGTGGAATTTTTTCTATACAATATTTTTTTTCTAAATCCTTCAAGTGAAATCTAACGTTATTCTCATCTGTTATGCCATATTTTTTAATAAATGTTTTATTATTTCTGGCCCTGGTACTACAATATTCTTTAAACTCAGAAGAAACTCGACAATTTCGACTTTTACTTCATCTTTCTGTAAATGTTCTCCGCGACGTCTCTTACATTTTTTGCCTTCATCCACACTCAATTGATATCACATAGATATTAAAATTTTGTTATTTAGACTATAAACCATGTGGATATACTTTAATTTCAATATCTAGGCGATATTAAAGCGGAATAATATCATTTACATTTATTTATATATGTAATTTCATATGTAAGAAGTGGCGATGTAAAATGCTAAGATTCAAAAACAAAAAAATTCAGCAGGTTAGAGGCTCGTTTTTTGTCCCTCTACCTAATGACTGGATCACAAGCAACGAAATGAAAAAAAGTGATCCTGTGAGAATTGAACTGCTAGAAGACGGAAATTTAAAGATTTGTCCGGTCCCGAAGTCGGACCAAGGCTATAATGGCACCGAAACACCGACAGCAACTATCGTTTGAAGGATATGCACCGGCTATGGAAAATATGATCCAACGTAAGTTATTATTTTTGGAATGGACTAGACAAGTGAGTGCTCGACATCCCGAAATATTGGAGCACATGCGCAAAAGCACTTCACCGCTGGATCGAGTTATAGCAAAAAGAATTATTCAAATCGCAGGAGGCGAAGAAAAATGATTAAAAAAGACCGTTTGAACGATTAAAAGATGCCGAATAAGGCAAAAAGCCATATTACATGACCTCTGGTTAACGTTTAAATCCCTGCAGGATGAAATCCAAAAACAAAGATCATGGGTATTGATACTTTTATTCTGACATTCAGATAGTTATAAGGTGATAACAATGAACTACAAAAAAGATTTAGCTATTCAATGTAGAGAAAATCTTAATTCGTTATCAGATGAATACATGCTCGAAATAACAAATGATAGTTTTCGTCACATAGACGAATTACTTCTGTCGTCATCCCAAATGTTAGAAAGTCATTTATGCCAAGTGAACGTTCGTCGGGAGCCCAAAATGTATGCAGCACTCAGTGCTCAAATACTAAAAATAGTTACATTGTCAGACCTAATTACCAAAAGCCCAGAGGAATATGTATCCTTAAACATTCTGAAAGTGTTACTCGAAGGCATAACCGTGAAGAACATCTTCCAAGAAGGAGATTCAGTGAAGATCGAAGTGTTGGAAGATAACGCATTGAAAATCTCTGGTGAACAACCTAAAGGATATGAATAAAAAGGTAACAAAAGTCGAGAGATTAGAGCCCAGGACAGCTTGAGACCTGTCCTTGGCAATAGTGTCGTTGTCTCCAATGACTGGACTACTATGAATTATACATTCATAGTTTATATAATATCTTATCTGGATGACGGTTCTAATGCCTAAGGGTTCTGTTGTTCTCTTTGAATCAAGAGAGGCTGAACTCCATGAAGTATCCTATTTATAGGCAAAGTAATATTAGTGATTTTTATCACGTTTTTGACAGCACTAGATCTCGAATTACTCACTATTCTCTTGCAACATCCACCGATGGATACAAAGACAACGTGCCTTGTCAGATTAATAATCCGTTTTATTCTTGGCATAGACAGAATTGTTCTAGACGTACCGATCCTTATAACCCATGGTGGATTCCAGAAGAGCCTGATGATTGCTCAAGAGACGATATTGCAAGAACTTATCGATTCGGAAAGGGGTTTTGATGCCAAGCTACTCCAGTCTGGAATTACTTTTTGTGGAAGGCAGGAACCTACGACCAATTATCTTCGTGAATTCCACAAGGAGCCTGAGAAACGTCAGGAAGAGCACTGAACAGGGGAGTATGGAATGAATTTTGATTCTCTTGATACGGTTTGTTCTGAGCGCAGGAGACAAAGACCTAGATATCTAATAAATTTAAAACGAGCGCTTGATCAGTCCTTTTCTATTTCATCGGTTATGGATCTGCAGCTTGAAGGAAGGCTGAAAAGATGAGTTCTGAAACTGCAATTCTTAAAGCTGCATTTAATTACACGAGATTAGGATTCATAGTGCATCCTTTGCTAAATCCCAATGCACCTGAGATAAATCCTAAAACAGGGAAAGAACAGAGCCCAGGTAAAGGAGTTTTGGTAAAAGACTGGCAGAAAAGGAAGAGTATCTTAACGGAAGAAGAAATAGAAAAATATTGGGGATCTGGTGGAAGCTCTTACTTTGATAGTGCAAACATTGGCTTGCAATGTGGAAAAAGATCAGGTATTACCCTAATCGATGTGGACGACTGGAACCGTGCAATATGGAACGAACTAACAGCAGGGTTATCCATAGATAATTGGCTTATTTCAAGAAGAACAGAGGACCGGGGACATATCTACTTTAAATACACAGACTTTCTGAAAGCTCAAAAGCATCACGATTTAGGCATAGAAATTTTAACAGATGGTAACAATGCGGTTCTACCACCAAGCAGGCATAAAGGCGGGCAAACTTACTCATTTAACCGAGAAATCAGGACACTTGAAGATATACCAAAAATGTCTGAAGAACTCATAAAAAGGCTTAAGGCCCTATTTGGAACCAATAACAAGTTAAAAGTGATCTTGCCAAAGTGCAAGCCCTGTCTATGTGAAAAATTCAAGGCCCATCAAGAAAGTCCAAATATCACAGAATTGCATACCAGCACAGGTAGACAGCTAACCCTGGCTCTTATGGCAGATATGAAAGCGAATGGTGCAGACCCTGAAGTTTTGCACCTTGCCTGCAAATACCTTTTTAGAGATGATTACAACCGGTCACAAAGTGATCATGAACTGAGTACAGACGGATGCAAGATAAAAAATCCTTGGAAATGTGAAACTATCCAGAGAGAATTAGGAAGCATCACACTCGACAATGCCCTTAACTCAAAATGTGATGACTGCACCTTCAGATGGCAGAAAAAACAGGTAGGTAACCAGAATAAATCTGAGCCGGACGTTCAAAAAGATAATCCCCTAAACATAGACTATGATGAAATGGACCTAAGTCCAGAACTTGTTCAGCAGGCAGAAGAAGAAGCAGGCAGGATATTAAGAGAAGGGGACCCAATAGCCTATATATTAAACACAATCGCAAAAAAGCATGTAGGTGACCGGGATACACAAGAAGCAATATGTGCATCAATAGCCTGCCAGTGTTGCCTTAATACAGCAGGTTTGCAAATCTCCGTAAATGGTATTTCGGGCTCAGGGAAGTCACATGGAATAAAAACACATTTACATTTAATTCCTAAAAAATGGAAACGTGTAACTGGATTAAGCGCGAAGGCTGCTTATTACATGAATTTAGCTCCTGGAATCATTATTTTTTCGGATGACAAGGACCCTGACTCTGCATTTGAGGAAGTTATAAAACAGGCTACAACTAACTTTCAAGAAGAAACTTCCTATACAACGGTGAAAGATCAAAAACAAATATCATTGGTAATCCCACCCAGAATAAATTGGTACTTAACAAGTGTTGAAAGTTTTGTGTCTGATCAATTGCTAAATCGTCAACTCACATTTGATGCGGACAGCAGTCCCGAGCAGAAAAAAAGGATATTTGATGCACAGAAACATGAAGCTGCAAATGGTGGGAACGGACAGGAGATAAACACTGAAGTACTTATATGTAGACGAATGTATGGGGAACTTAAACAGAATTTATTTAATGTTAAAATACCCTTTGTGGACAGGATAGACCTGCAGGACACCAGTAATTCACGTATATTCCCAATGTTCCTTGATATGGTCAGGGGTTTTGCTGCCTTCAATTGGAAGCAGAGAACATTCGACGATGGTGGATATTTACTAGCTGAAATTGAAGACTTTGAAAAAGCCAAAAGATTATTCGAATCTCAAAAAGAAAACACAGTAACAAAAATGAACGAAAATGAGAGACTGATAATTCAATGCATAGCAGACAACAGCAAATGCACTATTAACAATATATCGAGTTACACAGGCATTAATTATCAATCAGTTAAACGTGCTCTATTTGGAAGAAAAGATAGGGAAGCAGGTGGGCTTCTTGACAAGATCAAAGAGTTAAAAATGGAAGAAGAAACTGATATAGACTACAAAAGGGCAGGAGATACCTTGATAAGCAGCAGTGGAAGAAGGGCTTTTAAATTCAGTATCGATAAATCAAAGTTTAATGTCTGGTCACTATTTGATAAGGAGTTTATCTTTCTGAAGGATGTCTGATCAGGTACAAAGGCAACTGATTCTTTTATTCCCTAAAATTCCCATTTATTTTCCAAATATTCCCATTTTATTCCCATTTAAACGCAATCAGTTGACATTTTGTTCCAAAAAACCCGAAAACGCAAGAAAGAAAATAAAAAAATATATTTTTGACATTCTAATATTTTGGATATCACTTTAAAAAATCCTATGTCATTTTTTTATTTTGGGAACATAATTACCCTTTTTCTTATGGTTTTAATTCCCTTGTTATTGTTTTTATATTATTTTTAATGGGAATATGATGGGAATATAACGGGAATAATTGGGAGTTATTGGGAATATAATCACATAAGACACACTTGCAGTAAGAAGTGTACATGACGAGTTAGTTTTTGAATGCAAGGCAGAAGAAGTGAATGAAGTAGCAGCCATCGTAAAAACTGAAATGGAGAAAGCAGGAAGCCTTTTCTTGAAGGATATCCCATGTATTGCCGAAGTCACGATAGCTGATTTTTGGAAGAAGGAGTGAAAATGGGTACTGGAATTTCAAAAAATGTTTCTGAGATAACGAAAGTATGGCAGATCTTCAAAAAGGTTGTTAGTGGGGTAACTGTAAAAAAATTCGTGATTAAAATGTGGGTGATGACGAACATTGGGTGCGAACCCAAAAATATCCATTAATTATTTATTTAGTTCTAAGCTCCTCTTTCGCATGTCCATAATTTCTATGGTCATTTCGATGGATATTCCCTTTCTTTCAATTTCTCCCAAGTTGAAATAAGTATCTAACAGTGTAATTTTTTAAATTCCGTTGGTCTTTTTTAACATATAGCTTAAAAGGGTATTTTGCTCTTATTGCTTCATATGATTCATTTAAATAATTTAGAGCATGCCTTTATTTTAGTTTCTTATGAGTTCGATGCTCAAAATTCTTATAAATAGTTATAGAATTTGCAGTAAATCAAGACCTTCAGCTCTGAAACCAGAATCGTAATTAAGGAATCTTGCTTTTGAATGCACTTATCTATATCAATCAATGGGGGCATAAAAAGCACTAATGTGCTTTGTGATTTCTGCCCACAACTTGTCCCCATAGCTGAAATGCCACCATTCGTTTGGATAATTGATGACGCCTTTGGATTCTAAAACCTTACGCAAAATATTACGCCTTTCAATCTCTTCATCCTTGATTATGGTACAGTCCGTGCACGTTAGCGTTGTGAATTCCTGAACCTGGGTACCCATGGAGAATTCCTGTCCATTGTCGGAACATAAAGTTATATCAACAGCAGCTCCTGCTTGATGGCCGCTGCCGAAGCCGTAGGGATTGGCGACAAATATATCGGCTTCTACTGCAAGTTGATCGTCGCTCCAATTGGGATGTTCGCTGTGCAGTTGGGTAAGAATGTTTTCCCAAAGCTCTATCTGTCGGCTGCGGGGACGGAAGGCTTCGTAAATAATAAAACGATATCCAGAGGGCAACAGCTTTTGAGCCGCGCTTATTTTTTCACAGACTTCTCTGCGCAAAAGAAACTTGTGGGTAAATTTTTCGCAGAATAAAAAATCGTCCGATTGTCTCATGTCAATAAGAATCGGAGGTTGTTCGCTTTCAATAACATGAACCCCTTGAATAATCTCATCAAACATCACTAATCACCTTTTCGGATGTTGCCTTCCGAAATTGTAATTCTTTTAACTAGCACCATTTTATTTTTAACCAATATATTCCTTGCTTCCTATATTTCGTTTCTACATAATAGTTCTTTCATATACATAACAACTAAGAATCAAAAACTAATTTATATTAAAATATTTTTTATAACTAGTAATTACAGCAGAATTCATCATTTTTTATATCAGATATCATGAAGATTATATGTGAAAATGGGTTTAAGATACTGAAAATCTGGGGAACTATTTGTTAGGGGTTACAGGCACCTCATTTTAAAGAAAGTATATATAGTTGAAGAATTAACTGTCAAAATATTCCACCTGTAATTCATTATTATTGCTATTACATATTTTCGAGTTATATATCTTTTAGATATGCTCAGGCTGCAAAATAGATACTTTGGAGGTAAAGTACTGCCTAAAACAGTATATATAAGTATATATAGTAGATATACTTTCTAAAAAGAGATATTACATAACTATATCACTTTTCAGATATGTATCAACTGAAAAGTCATAGCCACGTGTCGTAACTTCGGTCTTCTGAAGAGAAATTTGTGTGAGAATTCCGGATTCCACTTTTGTTTCTCTGGTGGATACGTATTATACACTTCTCTATTAGCGAATGGATTAGTGTAACAGGAAAGCGTATGGGATCGGGTTCCACAAATTTGATATGAAATGATAACGCTGAGGAGAAAAGAGGCATGGGAACTACACTCACTGTGAAGAACGTACAAATTTTACCGCATAGATTATTTGTATCGCTAGAACTCGACGATATTGTGTTCAGTATTTCCGCTTGGTTTCCAAGCATCAATCTTCATGCGATGGCCTCTTCTCTCGGTGAGCTGCAAACAAGAAAATTACTGTTCCATTCAATACTTTTTGATCTCCAGAGTTTTATGTCTGCCGGGACCGACGTTGTTGACGTAACCGCCTTTAACATCCCAATTCACGACGAACTCGCAACCTTATGGACGGAATGTGGAAAACATCAATGGGCTGAGTGGAGGTATAAAAATAATTTGCCTCACAACCCCCCCCCCAAACTTGTTGGCTGTAACACCCAGAATCATCAACGAAGCATTGCAACAACTGAGTTCGGAACCCTCCTTATGTTCTCAGGAGGGAAAGATAGCCTGGCAACTTCTATAATTCTTGACGAGATGGGGCGCGATTATGACACCTTCTTCGTGCTACAGTCCAAAGATGGTCGCATGGACCTTCAAAGGCAGTTGATTGGGGATGTTCTAAAGTCGACAAAGTCTCTCCGACATCACGAATTTGTGCTTTTTGAAGATTATATAATGGCGCCAATTGAAACATGCACGAAATATAAATTCAAGGGTATAGCTACTGATTTCGCTGAATCAGTTTCCTGCATGTTTAAGTCTGTTTTATATGCGGCTGCGCTCAATTTTGACTCTGTATTTCTTGGCAATGAGGAAGCCTCAGATGAGGCCAATTTCATATGGGACTTAACAGGCGAGGCAGTCAATCACCAATGGGGCAAGACTCTAGCCGCTGAGACCTCGATCAACAACTATGTCAATCAGCACTTGGTTTCCAACTTGAAATTCATCAGCCCACTAAGAAAGATGCACGATTCAGAAATATTTGAAATTGTGAAATCACGACCGGAAGCGCTTATAAACTGTCATTCCTGCAATATATTTAAACCTTGGTGCAGAAGATGCGGTAAATGCTGCTATATTTGGCTCTCATATTGTGCATACCTTGGATATGACTTTGCTTTTGCTGCATTTCATGAGAATTTATTTGACATTCCAGAGAATATTCAGGTTTTTCACGAATTATACGTTGGGCCAAAGCCATTTGATTGCGTAGGACGGAAAGAGGATGTGATTCAAGCGTTCGAAATTTGTATCGAGAGAGGGATAAACGGTCGAGCCATCAATGAATTTAAATCTTGGATGCGCGGATGAAGTAGAAAATACTTTATTCGAAAAGAATCGGCAGCAATTCCTTCTGCAGTCTACAGCAGCAACACATTTGTTTGGGTTGCTGAAGCAAGCGGAAAGCTCCAATATTGCAAAACATCGGTAATGGATCCAAGCCTATGGCTCGGTCTTCTAATGCCTAGGAATTCCATCCTGTTTCGTATTTGAGTCGCTTCGATAGCATGGAACATTTTACTTATCTAATATTGGAAAAGCATAATATCTACCTCTGGAACGAACTAGGATCTTATATGTACTAACTGTCTTATTTGAGGCCCAATAAGAATATTTAGAATACATACTAGACTTGCAGAGCTATGGTTTCGCTTCTATTGAGCTATCCTGCTATAAAATACTGGAGATTTTCAATAATGACTATCCTAGATAATTACAAGTTTTTTAGTCAGAGTGCTTGCGAAGAACTGGAGGCAAACTATAAACAGTTACCTGGGAACTATTTCCAAAATAAGGATGCCCTTCATTATTGTTTTAACAATATTAACAGAGCACTTGAGACTTCTGAAAAAAACTGTAGTCCGCCAACGCACACCTTGATTCACGATGAATTCGCTCTCCACGATGGTTGTATGTTATATTCCGGCGTACCTTGGTGCGAAAATATTTGTGCATTTTGTAACTTCGCTTACAGCAAACAAATAAATGCAGAGGTCTATGAGGATTACATCAATTGTGTGGTTGAAGAGCTTCGATTCTACAGAAAACTTGGCCTTTCAAAAGTTTACTCTGTGTATTTCGGAGGTGGCACACCAACAGTACTGGATCCAAGTCTTCTCGAAAGGTATCTGTGTGAAATATTGAGATTCGCTGATCCAGTTCCTAATGTTAGCGTAACTTGTGAAACAAGTCCAAATACTCTGACTTCTGACAAACTTGAGGTAATGAAGAAATCGGGAGTAACAAGGTTAAGCATGGGCGTTCAGTGCCTAGATAATGCTATCCGTAAGCAGGCGCGTCTTGTTGGGACGGCTGATGAAGTAGAAAAAAAAATTAAAATGGCAAAATCATATTTTGACTCATTAAATGTCGATCTTATATACGGTTATCCAAATCAAACATTGGAGAGTTGGTTTTGGACTGTTAAACGTATCGCAAGCATGGAAGTTCCTTCCATTGTTCTCTATCGACTTGAGGTTAAGAGAAAAACAAGCAATTGGCGTGAGTATCATAATAACACATCATCGTTTCTTGACGAGTTGACAGTACGACAACAGTATTTTATCGCGCAGAAACTATTAGAGCGGGCTGGATATGTAGAGAATCCACTGGGTTGGTGGATTTTAAATCCAACAAAAAAGGACAATCTTATTTGGAAACAGCACTTGGCTGGATGGGAAAAGGCAATACCTTACATCGGTATAGGTCAGGGAGCTTTTAGCATGTTCAATCATTTGTATCACAAAAATCATAATAGCTTTACTTCATGGCGCCGCGATATTAATGAAAAAAGATTGCCGATTGCTTTTCATTACAACCTTGAGAAACGCGTGCAGTTTATCAATCGAATTTTGCGTTTAATTCGTACAACTCAAGGGATCAATTTGGCTGAGATTGAAAAGGAGCTCTGCATGCTACACATCGATGATAGACTCCAACATGTTCTCGACAGAAACACGAACTACGGGCTATTTGATCGAAATCAAAAAAAATACATATTGACTCTGGCTGGGCGATCCCTAGTACATTGGATCTTAGACGAGATCGTGTTAGAGTGCAGATAGATCTAATTCTTTTTGGCTAGACTACCATAATCAACTATGGAGAGCTGATATGTCCAGCGCTAATTCACCATTAGCTGCCCTAAATAAATATCAAATAGATATTAGTAATATGCGTTCGCACCACTGGAAGTATTGGATCGACCTTTACTCAAACTGTTATTATAATTGCGTATACTGTGTCTATCGCAAACAAGGGAAAATGGGCAAAATTAAATCGCATCCAGAAAGATTAGATGCCTTGGAGCGAGAGCTGCCAAATATCACCCAAAAAGGTATAGTATACTTGGGACCAAGAGCTGACATCTACCAGCCTTTGGAGCGTCGTGAACTTCTAGCTCGGCGCTCTTTGGAGCTTTTCTACGAGAATTCCATGCCTGTATTTCTGGTAACTCGCTCAGAGCTAATCCTTCGAGACATTGATATCTTAAAAAAACTTGCAAATAAGGGTTTAATCGAGGTTTCAGTGACTATTCCATCACTGCGCTCGATTCAGTTGTTGGAACCTCACACTCCATCGATAGATCGAAGATTGGAACTGGTCCGTACCTTACGGATGGAAGGTGTTGCAACGTCTGTGCATATGTCACCAATTATACCAGGGTTGGATGATATCCATGACCTGGAAAGACTCTTGGATCAATGCGGGGAAGTCAATGCTGATTGTATTTATGCCTGTATGCTTGGTGTAACAGACGCATTCTATGAAAGAATTCTCTCTGCACTTACGCAAGAAAGCCAAAAAATTAAAGAGGCTTTTCAAAAAGCTTTTCCTGATATGCCTGCAGAAGGTAGTCTCGTATCCGCACCAAATAAAATGATCGTTCACACTATGTCAAAACTATCGCATTACGCAACCATTCATGGACTTCCCTTTGCTTGCGTGCACATCCCATCGTTTGATACACTTGAGCGTTGCGGGGGTATCTTTCGATACAAACTACCGACAATTGGTGATATTATTCGTCACTTTGATAGAATTTCATGTGAGTTCTTCAATCTTTCGAACCTTCTTGATTTCATCCGGAGTTACCCCGCAGTAGAAGACGAATTCTTGTTTGCAGTCGAGGAGTTCTGGACAAATGGCGTATTGTTTAGGAACACACCGTTTCGGCCTCGAAGGCAAGATGGTATAATTCAAGGATATGTTCGGGAGAGCGGTTTAGACATCAATGTGAGCAATATGAGGGTGGTCTGAAGCGGCTCGAGCTAGATACTGTATCTCAAATAGGTTGTAGGCAGGCGACGGGACATTATTGAATAAATCAAATTAATTTTGGGCATTGATCAAAAGGGAGCGCAGAGGGTCATGAATACCCTACCCTTTAGGTCGGGGATGAGGTGGCCTCTCGCATATCTTTGATTTAGATTAAACTTCAATCATCGTTCCTTTATTGAGTTTCTTTCTTAGCGTCAAAGTACAGGAATTGAGAATGCAACTCTAATTAAGGAAATATTGTCAAAAACGCTAACCAATTCGCATGATAACGGTGGACGCCCGAGGAATACCTCACCCTTTAGGGTAGGGTGGTCACCTACAATTTGATTTACCAATTTATGGCTTACTTTAACAATAATTTGGGAATTAATTCTGATGAAAGATGTAAATCTATATTGGTTCACAGAATAGAAAAAGTATGTCTAAGCTCTAAATTCCAGAAAAAGCAGTTTAATAGCAAAAATTATATTCTGATGGAAGCAAAAGCGATAAAATTTATTGCGCAAATGACCTAATGCTTGCTAATTTTAAAAAGAAAAGAATATAGGCATCAATTTTTATTGGAATTTAGATTTACATGCTATTTTAGAGGATCCTTATTTTTGGATTCACTTATCTTTGGTCAATCAATGGGGCAAAAAAGCATTGTCGTGCTTTTTGTGCCTTTAAACCTTTTCATCCTTGATTATGGTGTTAAAACCATAAGTATTAAAGTTTCCTCAAGAGGCGAAAACCCAGAGCGTCACTATGGGAATCAGGGCCGTCCCTACGGCGAACCGCCGAACGGCATTCTCCAGCAACGTTTCTCCAGCTACCACCCCGTTCCACCCGGTCAGATCCAATTGAATCTTCCCTAGCATCACCATTCGAAGGAGCGTTTGTATAACTAAAATGATATTTGTCTTGCACCAATTCCCACACATTCCCATGCATATCATGAAGCCCCCAAGTATTAGGATCCCTTTGCCCAACGGGATGAGTTTGATCTTCAGAGTAATCGCCATACCATGCATACTTCCAGAGCTCTGAATCATCATCACCAAAAGAAAATCTCGTTTGTTTACCAGCCCTACAAGCATATTCCCATTCGGCTTCAGAGGGTAACCGATACCTATTATCGCCCTCAATTTCATTAAGTTTTTTTATGAACTCTTGAACGCGATTCCATGAGACATTTTCAACAGGCCTTTCATCACCTTTGAACCAAGAAGGATTGTACCCCATTACGGCAATCCACTGCTTTTGAGTAACTGGATATTTGCCTATTTCAAACGAATATTTAATAGTTACTTTACGAACGTTGTCTTCATCACCAGATCTATCCATTTCATCTTTTGGTGACCCCATCATGAACTCTCCTGCTGGGATCCAAATGAATTTCATATTTTTTACAATTTCAAGTGACGGATCAAAAAACGTGACTTCAGGTGAGATTTCCAATAATTTGCTGAAATCAAGGTCTGAAAGAGTGTATTCGGCTTTATTTATTGTGATATTATCGCCTTTAAAGCAGCTTTTCAATAGTTCAATCAACTTTTTATCTTTGATCCATTTTTCTAAGTCTTTGTCTTCTTCCATTTTTTTAAATTCTTCTATTTTTGGGTATTCTTCTGACTTCAAAGCATAATCCTGTAACTTTTCTAGAAGCTTTGTGTTTGAACCCAAAGCTAAAATAAGAGAAGGCCACTTCATGTTTATTGTCACGAACTTTGCAAGTTTTTTATAATTCCATACAGCTTCAGTGGGCTTTCCAAAGTTATTAGTAAAAAGACCTATCTTGTGTCCAATAGTTCTCTGGAAGCGGAATATATTAATAAATTGTTTTATTCGACGAGGATTATTATCAAGAGTAGGTGCGATCATTTCTAAAATATTTTTAAGTGTTTGGCCATCATCAATATAACCTTCTTCAAAATTCTCTTTTAAGTCTACCTTAGAAGTCTCTTCCACGGGTTGGGCATTTTCTGCAATTTCTTTTATTTCTTCTTTTAAGTCTACCTTAGGAGTCTCTTCCACGGGTTGGGCATTTTCTGCAATTTCTTTTATTTCTTCTTTTAAGTCTACCTTAGAAGTCTCTTCCACGGGTTGGGCATTTTCTGCAATTTCTTTTATTTCTTCTTTTAAGTCTACCTTAGGAGTCTCTTCCACGGGTTGGGCATTTTCTGCAATTTCTTTTATTTCTTCTTTTAAGTCTACCTTAGAAGTCTCTTCCACGGGTTGGGCATTTTCTGCAATTTCTTTTAAGTCTACCTTAGGAGTCTCTTCCACGGGTTGGGCATTTTCTGCTATTTCTTTTATTTCTTCTTTTAAGTCTACCTTAGAAGTCTCTTCCACGGGTTGGGCATTTTCTGCAATTTCTTTTATTTCTTCTTTTAAGTCTACCTTAGGAGTCTCTTCCACGGGTTGGGCATTTTCTGCTATTTCTTTTATTTCTTCTTTTAAGTCTACCTTAGAAGTCTCTTCCACGGGTTGGGCATTTTTTGCAATTTCTTCTATTTCTTCAGTTTTTTCTTTAAAGTTTTTATCTATATTTGATGGCCAATTAGAGAAGTAAGTTCTTAATTTTGGAATAAAAAAATCTAATAAGTTCTTGAATGAACTATTTTCCTGTTTCTGCTGTGAATATAATAATCCCTTAAGATCTTTATCTTTGGGACTAGGCACTTTGAAAGGAAGCTGAATAAATTTTTCGATAAATTCAGAACCATATTCCATCTTCTGAATACCTAAACACTCAATGATTTTTTCATTTTTAGCCGCGAATCCTGCAGAGATAATTTTTCTGTCCAAGCCTAACGAAAAATAAACTTTTGAATCGTCTAAGGTCATAAGATTAATCGCCTGCATGAGTTCAGCTGCCTTTGGAACTTCACAACGGTCAAGGTCATCAATAAAAACATAGACTTTCGAATTTCCAACATATGACTCAATTATTTTGTTGAAGTCGGAATGAAAGTGTTCTCTAAAAGAGATACGATCCCAGTAATTTGTACTTGATTCAAGTTTTTTTAGGCCGAATGGGTCTCTAAATACATCAATAAACCGCTTTTCAGTAGAAAAGTAGTTCAAGAGAGCTACTAATGGAGCTAAAATTAGAACTAAATGAGAAAAATTTTTGAAAAAATCCTCATTAAGGATCTTTGGAAATGGCATCCATTCAATAAGGAATTTGGGAAACGGCATACCTAAATAATGCAAAATATAAGTGAAAATTAAGGACAAAAATGAAAAAATAAGTATGAAAGAAAAAATACTCCAAAAAAAGTGAACAATAACTAGAAAATTACTTTTCAATTTAAGCTTGTATCTTAAATGAAGCAATTTAATACTTGAATATTGTCTATACACCCAAGAAAGCTGTTTAGATAACTCATCCATAAAATTAAGTGCAAAAGAAGCCCATAACTCTTCATCCTTTTCACACTTCCAGGAATTGAACCACACAGTGAAATATTTTTTCCTTTTTATTTTTGAATCTATATATAAGGTAATCGCTTTCAACTTATTTGTGAATAAATATGGATTTTGATTATTTAATCTGAGTGCTTCCGTCAAAATATGTATTAGTGTAGCTAGTTCAGGAGAAGTTTCTTTGTTATCTTTTGCGAATAAATACTTTAAGAATATCCATATCTCCACATGGGATAAGTTCCTCATTTCGATATTTTCCTTTAATTGTTTCATAAAGGAAGATTTCCCGCATCCCCACTGTCCCTCAATAGAAAGGGTAATTGGAGGTAAGGTGCACTTATCAGTAAGATATTCTGCGATAGCATCGACGTAGGGTTTGAATCCAAGTACATCTTTATCCGTTGCAGTGTCTATATTCAGACACTTTGACTCATTTCTGGCAAAGTAATCTAGCTCCATCTTTTATTGTCCAAGTTTTGAATCCTATGGTTAATTTCAATTTCTCTGTCAAATACTTTCAAAGCTTGTGAGAATGTTTTATAACGAAAATCTATAAAAATTAACGATTATTATATATTAATTAGTATAAATATTTATTGGGATTTTAAAAAAGTGACAAATGATACTTTGAAATTATTTAATATTAAAATTTTTATGGTTACAGCCGAACCCTAAAATTATTCATCCTCTGCAGACTTGACGGAACCCAAATCCAAATTTTGACTTCAAAAGTTGAATAACAAGAAAAATTAAGAAAATTGTACCTTCAAATGTAATAAATGCTTAATAAATAGCAAATAACTGTAAATGTGTACATAACTAAAACATAGAATAGAAAAAAATTAAAGGATCAAAAACTAATTATTCAAATAGGATTATTTAATTAAGGAAGTGAGCTTATAAATGAGGAAAAATTCACTGTTCGATTAATCGGGAAAAAAGAAAAAGATATGGAGACAATACTTAAGATTGATTCTGAAGTATTTATAGGGAACTTACTCAGTAATTGGGTATTAGTAACTTTTATCCGATATGGGCATGTTTTTGGTCTTTTTGTTTGTGATTCATTGAAAGGTTTTATCATATTTTTAAGATCCTGGGATAATCCTAGACTTGCTTATTTAGTGGAGATAGCAATAGAAAGAAATAGCCAAGGAAAAGGATATGGAAGTTATCTCCTATTACAATCCCTATTTGATCTACAAAAGAGAGGATTTTCTACTGTTGTTTTAACTGTTGATCCTAATAATATACAAGCTCAGCATATTTATTGTGATAAATTTGGATTTGAATTTGTAGAATATCTAAAAAATGAATATGAAAAAGGGCAAGATAGACTATTCCTAAGACTAGACTTGGAAAAGTGGACTTATAAATTATCTAATTTCTCACCATAATATGCAACGAGTGCCAAAAATTGCAGTTTATAAAACCCACTATCGGATCAGTTTCAAAAGCTTATTAGAGTAATATTCATGAATGAGTTTATTTTTGGTTCCGTTGCAAAAAATCCTTTCTGATGATCCAATAGAATAAAAAGAAAACCAAAGATAGTAATATGCTATCTAATTACTTTAAATGGAAGCATTATGAAGGAGAAATTATTCTATTGAATGTAAGATGGTACTTAAAATATCCATTGAGCTATAGAAATTGAAGGCGACGGTTACGGTTGGCAGAAAGTAAAAGGTGATTAAAATGAATTTCGTTGATAACAAAAAGCAAGATAGCGATCCGGAAATTGCGTTAAAATTAACGCCGGAATTAGAAGAAGATTGTCTCCAAGATCGCCCGTGCACGTTGGAAAAATGTTCGATGAGCTTTGGAAAGTCGTAAGTGTGCTCAGTGAAATTTGTGATCTACCAATAGAGAATCAGTGTTTATCATGCACTCAGGTACTTTTTGATAAAGAAGGCAAAATCTTATCTTATAATCTAAGTGACTAGATGTACTACATATATTATATATTTTTTAAGTGATAAAAGTTAATGAAAAATATCTTGTGGGTAGTTACCGTGCAGTGTCCTTTCAATCATGGGGAATTAAACTGGTCAAAAAACGACTTACTCTGGGGCTTTTAGTGGGATTTTTACTGTAAGTTAATGGAATAACCCCTACTCAAAAAAATAGCTCTTAGGGCCGGAGAATGGTTTTCGTTCTATTTGTTGCATAAAACCCCCGTCTGCATGTAGAACAAAAATAACTTAATATTAAATACAAGACTGACAAATATTAATTATAAAGTAAAAAACGGTGTGAAAAATGGCTCGCCCATCAAAGCTTACTCCTGAAATACAACAGAGAATCGGTGATAATATTGCACTTGGTTTGACTTACAGCTTGGCTGCTTCGGCAGCCGGCATAACTTACAAAACATTCAATCTATGGATGACAAATGGAAGAAACTCAACATCAGGAAAGTACTCCGAATTTTATCGATATATCCAAAAATGCAATGCAGATGCTGCTAGAGCACTTTTGGGACGCCTAAACGTGGCAACAAAAGCTGGAGACACTCGAATATGCATGTGGATTTTGGAAAGACGTTTCCCTACCGAGTTTGGAAGGCGGGTATATCGTAAGACAAATGTTGTTTCAGAGAATAAAAACGGAAATGTTGAGATAATTGTCAACAATTCAGATGCAATTCGGAAAGGAATTCTAGAGAAGTTTGAGCTGGGGGAAAAGTCAAGAGTTATCGGCTGATTAAAAGTTTTTATATTAACTGATCCATTTTTAATAGAATATTCCCTTCTTTTTTCACTTTATCCTGTGGTATAATTCTAGCTGAAGTTAACAAAATTGCCGTCCAGGATTCTTTGCTCCAGCAGCTTCTTTTAGAAATCTAGTTATAATATGCCCAAAAGGGACTCTTCTGAATCTAATAAGAGACCTAATTCTGAACTGTAACAAGCACTCGCAAAAATAGTGTCCATATCAATATGTATCTGGTTGTTATGCGTTAGTTTTTTGTATTGGCCAACACTTATTGAGACGACATATTTCATAGCTTCAAAATACCTTTTATTCTCGATTTCCTCAATATATTCAAGCTTGAACTGAGTTGGAACAACTTCAACTGATTGATATAGATTATAAAACTCATCCTGGTTTTCTTTTTCGTTTATGAAAGGAACAATTTCACTATGAAATTTTGGGAAAGTTTTTTTCACCATTTCGAAAGATGCTAGATCAGAACCTTCATATCCCTTCTTATAAACTTGATCTACTAATTCTTGAACTCTGCATTCTCCTAAAATATCCTCTTTGCTTAAGAGCTCCAGACTTTTAAAAACTAATTCCTGATTTTTGTAAACATATTTGTCTTTTCCGGATCCTTGTTCAAAAACATATACTGGCTTGATTATTTGATTTTCCCACCCCTTTCGATTAATCCTCCCAAATCTCTGGATAAGAGCATCTATAGGAGCTGGCTCAGAGTATAGGACATCATAATCAATATCCAGAGATACTTCAATTGCTTGTGTACCAACTAGAAGGTTCAAATTTGCTAATTTTGCTTCAATTTCTTCTCTGTCTCTGAGTATAAATCTTCCGTGAATTAATGCCGAGTTTTCTACTTTTTGAGAGAGCAATTTATAGATATTCTGGGCCTGAGATACAGTATTACAGACAACAAGCACCTTTTTGTTATCATCGAGTTCTTTTCGAATAAAATTCAAATTTTCGAAAATACCTCCTTTAAGAACAGAAACCTGGTGTCTTGTAAACTCATTCAGTTCAAGTTTTGTAAAAGAGATTTCTGTTGTAATTCCCAATTCACATTTGAACATTTCTTTGAGAAAGGAAGGAAGTGTTGCGGACATAATCATAAAATTGGCTTTATAACCTTTCAAGATCTTCAAGGTTTCAAGGATCAGAGCAGTTGTATGGGCATCATAAGCATGAATTTCGTCCATAATAAAAAGAGCGTTAGACATTTCTGCTAGATTTTGTTCAAAACCCCGAGTTCCAAACATGGATTTTAAAATTTGATGAGGGGTCGCTATCTTGTAAGGTCTATAAATTTTATCGGTAAGATTTTTTACTTGTTTCGCCTTTTTAGTTGCCATCAAATAATCTTCTTCATCTTCAAAACTTTTGTACAGATAACGCATAGCTTTTCCATGTTGAATTCCAATTAATTCGGGATCTTTGAAGTCCCTTTGAAGTCGTTA
>CAWKGG010000042.1:0-7669 GCA_963848985.1 uncultured Methanosarcinaceae archaeon | reverse complement strand
AAAAAAAAAAAAAAAAAAAAAAAAAAAAAAAAAAAAAAAAAAAAAAAAAAAAACATGGCTCCATCGCCATTGTTGCCCATGCTCGTTGTGAGGAGGCGAGGATGTGTGGGAGTTCGTGGCGGGTGCGCACGACGTCATGCGGCCTCAAACCGATGCCTGTCCGAGGCGACTTCTGGGCACCAGGCGCTGTCAATGCGAGACGCTTGATCTTCTATTGTGTCAGACCAGTGCTCCGAGGCCTCCGCATGTGGATGCAGAGCTCATGACTTTTCATTATGGCAAGTTGTTCAAGCGCGATTTGATGGCAATGCACAGCTGAATATGTGAATCCTTCTGCACTGGTGGAAATTTTGCTTCGTCTTCAAATTGAAATATAGTCCCTGCTGTCGCCGAAGAATGTGGCTCTCCGCATCGACATTGCCGCTTGCCCCACTTGTTGAGAAGTGTGTTGGCCACATCATTTATTTGGGTAGGAGCTCCAACTGTTTGTTCTGGCTGTGGCATTTGGAGACACATCAACTCTGCAGGTGGATCATCATGCCGCAAGCGGCAAATCCTCGGATATGAGTGAAATGATTGTTATGAATGATGTCCCTGCCATCACGGATCCTGAGACCGCCTCGCGAAAACTGGCCAACTGCATCAGACGCAACACCTGATTTGATTGTTCATCTCACCCAAAAAACGATCATATACAGGAAGGAGAACGTGAGTGTTGCGACACATGGATCTTTATTGAAGCACGACTTGACACTCAATGGCATTAAACGTTTTTCACAAAAAGTTCGGCACCACTGGATCGCGTCGTCAAAAAAGGTCGAGTTTGTTTGGGTCGATAACGACAAGGCGCTCGACTATTTCATCACGAACCTGCGCGGGTATTTTCCGATCGCGCTGGATACGGAGGCGGACAGTTTGCATCACTACAAGGAGAGCGTGTGCCTGATCCAGGTCACGCATGACAGCCGGCACTTCCTGATCGATCCGCTGGGGAAATTTCCGCTGGATGAACTTTGGCCGCCGACGAGCCGGCATACGTGGATTATCCACGGCGCCGACTTTGACTTGCGCATGGCCCGCCGCGCCGGGGCGCCCGAACCGCAGGCGGTTTTCGACACGATGCTGGCGGCGCAATTGCTCGGGCTGAAGGCGTTCGGCTATGGCGCGCTGGTGGAGAAATTTTGCGGGATCACGCTGAACAAGGGCAGCCAGAAGGCGGACTGGTCGCGGCGGCCGCTGTCGCCGGCGATGATCGAGTACGCAGTGCAGGACACGGAATATCTGGAGCCGATTGCCGAGGCGCTCGGCGCGCTCCTCGACGAGAAGAAGCGGCGCGAGTGGCACGAGCAGTCTTGCGCGCGCGTGGTCGAGTCGAGCAAGATTTTGCGCGAGGAAGACCCCGAGCACGAGTGGCGCATCAGCGGCTCGGCGCTGCTTTCGCCGCAGGCGCTGGCCATTGTGAAGGAGCTTTGGTACTGGCGCGAAAAGGAGGCCGAGAGCGTCGATTTACCGGTCTTCAAGGTGCTGCACAGCGAGCTGCTGCTTGATCTCGCGGTGTGGTGCACCGAAAATCCGCGCGTGTCGCCGATGGGTGCGCCGCGCTGGCCGCAACGCACCTCGCCGTCGCGGGCGGAGCGGCTGATCGCGGCGATTGAGCGTGGCAGGGAAGCGCCGCCGATTCCGCGCCTGCCGCGCGGGGAGCGTCCGCCGCGCGACAAGGACGCCGAGGTGCGCGCGGAAAAGCTGCGCGCGCATCGCGACAAGGTGGCCGCCGACCTTGCGCTCGACCCGACGGTCATCGCGCCGAAGTCGATCCTGCAGGAGATCGCGTGGCTAAAATTGAGAATTATATTGGAATTTGTTTTTGATGACTATTCAAGCTACCGAAAAGTAGTTGATAGATATCAATTCTATTACACCAAAAAATTTAGATTAACTACAAAAATGACTTAGTTTGTTATTTATTTTAAGTTAATTATAATAAATAGTTTCTGAATAAAACTTACTTCCTCATAAAATATTTTAAAACCTAACTATAATTATATATTTACTCTGATTTATACTTATCAGAGATCTTCCCAAATTTAACATTTAGCTTTTTCTAAACAAGTAATTCAAATTAATTTTATATAATATTCGTTATTCAGTAGTGACATATTAGCGAGTTGATATTTTCAGTATTAAGTTTCCAATTATTCTCATGCATTGGAGCAGTTATACTATAACCATCAAATTACAGAACAGAAAGACAAATGAAATGACTCTCACGTCATTTGTTGAAATATCAGATAATACCTGAGAAAATTCATCTCATTATTTAAATGATAGATTTTCTATAGGGTCATTAATTACTTGAAAGATCAATATAAATCTAGATTCCCACAAAGAGAAAAAATAAACGGTAAATCAAAATTCTCTGATATATATAAACTAAATAACATAAAATAAATATTAATAATTATGGAACGGCAATCAAAAAAGAATATTAGGAGATAGATGCCGATTTTGCACAAAGTTCTGCACGCTCCCAAATCAAGCGCATTAAAAAAGATGGAAGGAAAGCTTTGAAGATTTGTGTTTACTGATATCCTTATAAAGTCACTCCGAATATATACCCATGCAAGTTTATTTAATTCGGAATTTTCCAGGTACGCAATCCTTAAAGAGGAGTCATTTCTACAAGTAATCCATCTTCAAATGGATATCTTTCAACAATGAGAATCTTGGCCCCAAGTGATTTTAATTTTTCTTTAATCTCTTCCTTTAGCTCTTCAAGAACCCACCAAGCTATTTCTATTCTCCCTTTTTTTACTTCAAACAATTCTAATGGAATTTCGATATCCTCAAGAATTTTTTCTGTAAGTTCTTGATCTACGTATTCAATAATCCCATATACTAGAGTACCGTCTTCTGTGATTTCATCAAACTTTCGTGCCATGTTCTTTGCAATTCGCTGAAACCTTTTACGTAACTGGACTGCATCTTTATGGGTTGAAGAACAAAAATGTACTTTTTTGCATATGGAGAGAGTAGTCCCAGCATATTTCTCGGAACCTGCAACTGCGTTGGAAGTGTCTGATTCAAGGGAGAAACCGTTTTTTAGGAGAGCTTTTGAATTATTGTCGGAAAACTCCAATTCATTTAGGTTAAGGAAAACTCCAATGTATTCTGCAAAAGCTGCAACTTTTTCTGCTCCTTCAATGGAAGGAACCTCAATTCCAGTTTCTATACCCAATTTTTTTGCATTTTGTAAGCTATCCACATAAGGACTGTGTTTTAGATCTCCCCAGATTGCTTGTGGTGGATGTAAACGAATTTCATCAAGACCAGCATCAGCAAGTTTTTTAAGTATCTGTCTGTCAGGACTCAGAGAAGTGTAGAGGTGAATATGATGATCCTGTCCGAAAGAAGATTTCAGAATTCGAATGTAGTGTAGGACTTTTTCTATTTTCAGAAGTGGTTCGCCACCAGTAATTCCAGTCCCAAGGGCATCCATGAGCTCAGCTTCCTTAAGTATGTCTTCATCTCTTTTTATGGGTCTCTCGTTTGCAAAAACAAGATCTTTTCCACGCTTTTCGTCGGAAAGTGGGCAGTAAAAACAGTTTTTTGGGCAAAGGCCTGTTACAAAGAGTACCATCGTTGCCCCCTCCTGGCATAGCCTGCAGCCTTTGGAAAGGTAACTACTAAAAGAGCCAGTCTCGTATTCATTGCGCTTTTCCATACCTGAGTCTCCATATTCTTTTTTTATATATAAGATTTGTTGGTTTTCTGCCATTAAGTGGTTGATGTTCTCATAATTAGATATCCAATGTAACGAAAGTTTGCGTTTTTATTCGCTGAAGCAGATATTCTCTAACTAACATAATTGAAGCGCGGAACAAAAAAAATCGCAAAATGCTACTAAGTGTATTTCGGGAGTAAAATCAACTAAATGGTAGTGGAAAATCAGCTTTTTTTTGGTTATATATATCTGGATGGGGAAAATTTAATTAAAGAAACCATATATCTCAGAAACATATAATTAGGTATCAAAGATTTAGTAATGTCAGAAAAGATATGATATTTATATCTGTTTTCGGTTGTAAAGGGTGTGGAAAATACAAGAATATCTGTACTGTGAGCGTAATTTATGAGGAAAACGAGCTTGCAAAAATCGACAAAAAATTCACTCCATGAATGGAATATAATGATGAGTGCATGAACAAATACATCATCCATATGGAAAAAGGTGCTTATCGTGGAGAAAATTCTGGTAAAGAGAAAAGTCATAGACATTTCAACCCCAATTTCTCCTTTTATGAAAATTTTCCCAGGAGACCCAGAACCTATAATTGAGAGTATCTGTACTCTTGAAAACAAAGGCTGTATAGTGTCTAGGTTGAGTTTTGGGAGTCATACAGGCACGCATGTAGATGCTCCTTCTCATGTCCTGAGTAATGGCATACCTGTTGATAAATTGAAACTTGAGAGCCTGATGGGAATGGCGTTAATTATCGATTGCTCTCCAATGGAAGGTTTACTAACCGCCGATATTCTTGAAAAAGCTTTCCAGAATGCAGGGGTTTCTGAAGATATCTCAATTCTACTTCTGAAAACAAAAAGTTCATCCCGTAAACAAAAAGGTTCCGAAGATATAAGTTATCAAAATAAGGACTCCGGAGAAAAAAAGTTTGGTTCCACATATCTTGATGAAAGTGCAGCATCATGGATTGTTGAAAAGAAGTTTAAAACTATTGGAGTAGACAACTTTTCCATAGATAGTGTTCATTCCAAAATTCTGCATGCACACAGAATACTCCTTTCAGGAAACGTAAACATAGTGGAATGCCTAGAGCTCAGTTTAGTGGAGGTAGGGATTTATTTCTTCCTGTGCTTGCCTTTGAAAATTGAAGATTGTGACGGCGCGCCTGCAAGAGCTTTATTGATATCTCACACCTGATTTAAAATGTAAGTAAGTGACTAAACTGGCTTCTAAAGTACTCTCTCCATTCTAGTTGTCCACTATTGCGGTTATTCCATCAATTATTTTTATACGTGTATCAATTGAGAATGTCTCAGTCTCAACAATCTTTTTTCCAAATTTCGCCCTTTTGATATCCGATTTCATCTTAGTATATCCCGTTATTTGTAGCAAAATTCCATACTATTGTGGTAATTTTCCTTGCTATAAAAAAATCAGTTTAAACATAGTGATTACTTCAGCTTCAGGTCTGCTTCAGAAAACTGTTTTGTTAAAATATATGGACTCTAAAATTATTCGAAAATATTTCCAGTCAATTCAAGAATCAATTTCAGCAAGTTTGTCTCAAACTGACAGGATAAGTGTAATATTCATCTTGAAGAGCAAATCAGTAAAAGTTTTCACGAATTGAAATTATCATTAAAAGATTCAAACTTCCTAATGCTTAAATAGATAGAATTTTGCATAAATTTTCTTGTGTAGTTGTTTGAGTCATTACACAAATTTTTGTTATTAATAAATAAATTTATTTAGTTATCCACAAGACTACTTGAATTTTATTTTCTCTTTATAATATAAGCCAATGTATAATATTCTTTGCTTCTTGTGGCCTCCTACAAATATAATTTATTCAGGTTTAATATCGATTATTCAACATAAATTATGACTTATGGTTGGTTTCCTAGCAATATACATAACAGAGTTCTCCTTATGAAGAATATGCGAAACAAATATTTTCAGTCTAATGTTGCTGGATCATGAGCTTCGCATCAGTCCCTCCCATACAAGTCATCAAACCTAATAATATCCGCTTCTTCCAAAAATTCTCCGAACTGCACCTCAATAATCTCAAGCGATATCTTGCCAGGATTAGACAACCTGTGTTTTTCGCCGGCTTTTATAAAAGTACTTTCTCCAGGCCTCAGGAAAAATTGCTGGTTATTAACTTCAACCCAGGCCATACCTTTTACAATTACCCAGTGCTCATTTCTATGATGATGGAGTTGGAGACTTAACTTCTGATCGGGAAGTACAGTAATGTTCTTTATTTTATGCCCTTGATTTTCTTCTAGTAAGGTGTAAGAACCCCAGGGCCGGTAGACTGTCTGCCCGATATATGCCCTCTCATCATTTTTGTTCTTAAGCTCAGAGACAATTTCCTTCACCTTTTCGCAACTAGATTTGGGACAAATCAATAGAGCATCACTGGTATCGACGATAATCATGTCTCTAATATCGATTAGTGAAACAATCTTACCGCCTTTTGAATATATAAAGTTCCCATCAGAATTAAGCAGCAAAGGATCACATTCATAGATAACGTTTCCTCCAGAGTCTTTCTCGAGCTCATCATAAATTGCCGAAAAATTCCCAAGATCGCTCCATTTTTGGTCTAGCTTTACAACTACTACTCTATCGGATTTTTCCATTATTCCATAATCAATGGAGATTTTCTCCACATTTTCATAAATTTCATTAATGTTATCATATTTGTCAAAACAGGCGAATACAGCTGGCGCATGTTTTTTAACTTCTTCAAAGAAAAGCTCAGTCTTGAAAAGGAACATTCCACTATTCCAGAGACAACCTTCTTTAATATATTTCTTGGCAGTTTCTAAATCTGGCTTTTCTCTGAATTCTGAAACCTTATATCCCGGTTCACAAAACTCTGATGTTTTAATATAGCCATATCCCGTATGAGGGGAAACGGGAACAACTCCGAAGGTAACAAGATAATCAGACGTCAGATTTTCAGCTGAAGAAATTACTTTCATCGCAGATCTGTCAAGGACATGATCTGAAGAAAAGACTCCTACCATGGACTTCCCAAATTTTTTCTCAATTTCTCTCATTCCGAAGAAGATTGCAGGAAGTGTATTCTTGCTTTCAGGTTCTATTAAGATATTTTCATAAGGAATCGAATATCCGATTTCTTTAATTTGGTCAATAACGAAAAATTTTTGGTCTTCATTGGTGACAACAAAAATTTCCGATATATCGGAAATTTCAAGACAGCGAAGTACAGTCTCCTGGAAAAGAGAAAATTTACCCAGTTTTAAAAATTGTTTGGGATGCCTTTCCCTGCTAAGAGGCCAAAGTCGCACTCCTGAGCCACCTGCAAGAATTATTGATTTTATGCCTACCATCTCCTTTATAATATTGGTTAAGATAGATGAATTTAGAATACTTTAAAGGGTATTTATATTCGTTTTAAAGCAGCAAGATTCAGAATATGCTGATAAATAAGAGATTGGAGCAATATATAAATAAAGCTGTTAAATAGTCTTTGCCTTTGAATTCCGGAATAAAAAAATTACGAGTATATAATTTCCTGAATTATGGTTTTGCGGATTAACTATTGAAGACTATGAGCACAAAAATATAGATCTATTTTTTTTAAACATTTGAGAAGTACTTTTTTAATTTTGGTCAACAAAGTGCATACATGACCTTGATTACTAGGCCTTATTTCCTATAGCTTATTTTCACAACTCACTTTCTGTAACTTACTTTAACTTACCTTCAGCTCACTCATTAGTTCTTTCGAATTCACCTTCTCAACAATCAATCTTTTACAATAATATATGTAAGAGCGGGTTTGAAAAACAGAATGAAAATCAAATATTTGTTGCTTTGAAAGATCTGCTTAATTTTTTGGTCCTCTGGCAGCATATGGGAAATTATAGTCAATTTACCTTTTTATGGGAT
>CAWKGG010000041.1:0-25329 GCA_963848985.1 uncultured Methanosarcinaceae archaeon | reverse complement strand
TGTCATTCGTTGATAAAAGCGCTGAATCATCGATTTCACGAATTTGGAATTTTGGAGATGGAGCTACTTCCTCATCCCGAAGCCCAACACACACATATTCTAAAGCAGGGAAATTCAAAGTAACTTTAACCGTGAGAAAAACTAATGGTAGCAACACAAGTGAAACATCAAGATATATCACAGTGAGGTAATGAGATATCTTAATTGCAAGACAACAAAAAAGCCAAAGCTAATAATAACAGGGCTTTTTGCTCAAATCTAACAAGCTGATATTTCATTTTATTACTTTGTAGTGAGAATGTTCATGAGAATTACCCGTCATTTAGGTATGGGATGAAGTGAATACCTACACCTCTTTGTTTTCGCCTATCCCTCTTAATCATCACTTATTTGTAATCGAATCTATTTTTGGCACCATGGTCAGATGTGGTGCACCTTCCTCTGACATGAATGCGATATTAATTGGGATTAAACATCTTATCGGTGGCTGTTGTTAGATAAGACATCTCATAAGATTTTCCTACGTGTCGATAAATATTTGAGGCTAAACAAATTAAAAAGTACTATATCCTTCATATTTGTTAGTCAATTTCCTTTTCATGACCATTGCTTCTCTTTTTCCATTCAACTACTTCATGAATAAGAATTTCCATTTTACTGATCAATCTGTCAGTGCATTCAATATCATTAGTTGATCTCTACTTCAAAAGCATTGAGCCAGCTTTCATGTTTTGGTACTTATTTGAATTCTATCTTGTCAAGAATAGATCCTAGTTCCTTTTGTGGCGATCTAAGTCAACTTTTTTCCTGCTTTGTACTCAAAAGCTGTGAATATGTTTGCCGCCCTCATTCCTAGCATATCCATAACCATAAGTTTCAGAGTCTCTTGGATTCATGAGAATAGTCATCTTTTGGTCCCTAAGTAGTTGTTTTAGTTTCTTGCCGAGACAGAAGATATGAGTTTTTTGTATCGTAATTTTCTCTGTATATTTAAAGAATCTCATAAACCCTATTTCTGTATTCAATATCAGTTGTCTGAATACACCATGCCCATCTCAATAATGGCGAAAATTTGTTTTTTCTAGAATAGGTATAATACTCTCTATATTTTTGTGTCTCAAATCTTTATTTTCCCCGGTTTTCTAGCAAGCAGCGAAAGCGATCATCTCTTATTGTCATCTGTAGAACTGATGAATGCTAAAACTATGGTTTCTACAAAATGTTTCTCTGGACCTTTTCCGGGTTAACTGGATCTTGGACTATCCCCAGCAGTATTTTTGAGACCTTTTTCACAGTACTTTTTTTATTTATTGTCAAAATAATCTCCCTACAAGCACCTCATTTTTTGCCATGTCTGCCCACCCTTTTTACAGGTTTGCTAGTAGTGGATATGTGTTATGATTGGTTCTCTTGCTTCTTTCGGTCCTTTTTTCACAAAGTCCATCTAGTAATCTACCTCATAGACTTCAAGTTTAATTTTTAGCATGAAGATACAAGAAAATGCAGAGTTCATTGAGATGAATAGTAATTAAATTGTTGCGACATTAGTGATCTCAATACCTTTAGGTATAAATGAAAGCTGGACAATATATAGCAGGGGTTAATATAATTAGAGCAAGGATTACAAAAAAGATTACGCCAGCTTCTCGTAGGCGTACACAAGAATGGCATCTATTTTTCCAGTATGAAGGTAGCTTAAAATCGATCAAGCTTTCAATGAATAATAATATGTAAATAGGTAAACAAATTATATATTTATGTACATTTGCAAAATATCGGATTAAGGGATACATAGCATATTTTACCAAAAATTATGCACGCCGCCAAGGCAGTTCCTTACTTCTGCTACTTATTTGAGCTTCTGTCTCTTCATCTTCTAATGCAAAGTTTTCAGTTATTGAGTTGAGCTTATATTTTTAGATGTTTTGTCAGCACTTAAGTTATAACTAACTGTATAGGATTAGTTACGCTTTGAGTAGTTACTTATTGGTAGTTACGTTATTTTTAGTCGTATTTTCAGTAGTTACTATTCCAAGTGGAACTTCAGTTGTGACTGGGTTGTTAGATCTACTTTCAGTTAATAAATTTGTTATATCTGTGGTATTATTAGTCACTCTCTTTTTGTTGGCACAGCCAACTGCAGAGACGGCAACAGCAACAACAAACAGCATTGTTAGAATCTTAAAATTTTCTTCATCGATGATATCTCTAAAGTGCTCTTCCCTTTTTTATATCTGGTTCATATAAAATTGCGAGATATTATATGAGATTTTAATGGATGACTAGCTAATAAGATTAAAGATTTTCAGTTTTGGATTCTGCTAATTTTTTGAAGGCTAAATAACTGTGGAAGTTCTAAGAGATATAGGAAAAAGAATTTTCTTTATAAACAACTGCTTTGATTATTCTCATGGGCATAGAGCTCTGAATCCAGACAAAAATAGTGATTTTTGTCTTACTGTTATTCTAGACTTGCTAGTCTTACACGAAGCTAATTCTTCGGTAAATTGTGCTGCTACAAATAATGGAAAGGGCATCTTGCTGGTAAATTCAAACAAATCTGAGTTTGTTTACAGATTAAGCAGAGCTGCTGTATTCATTTAATGAATGCTGATAAAGTAATTTTCTCCTAATCTCCCACACCTTAACAGGTTAGGCTCATGCCACAGGTCTACAGAGATGTTATAATCCCCAAACGTGAGGGAATGTATGGCTTTCAGATAACTTGTGAGAATTTCACATACTTTTTCCTCTAAGATCCATACTTGCAAGTTTATCTCCATAAGGCTCAAGTAATCTCAATTTATTTCTGTACTAAGTATCAATTATTTTGCATAAATGATTTTGTGATTCCAGCTAACAATCCACTAACATGATTGACTATAAGTTCCTAACCTATCAATGTCTTTGGGGATCTCACATTCGTTAATTTGCTTCCATTGACACACAAAGACACCATCATTAAATCTGCATTCATTCGGATAGAGGCAGAGTTTGAACCTCTATTCTGCCCACTATAGGTTGGGATTCATTTTACTGAATCACGTAACTTTTTTGGAATTATGACTCCTCGCAGAGTTACTACGCATAAAGAGGGAGACAAAATGGAGTGAGGAATATAGCCTCATGAACTTTCATACCAAATTTAAATGTAAAATCTAGAGAAATAGCAATGTTTTAACAATAAGTATAGCTATCAAAGCTATATGATAAATTAAAAGGTCGCTGATATTTCTGAGAAATGATTTCCCTAAAAGTAATTTAAAGAAAGAATTACATTGTGTTGAAGAAAGACTCCGTAGAATTAATGATAGTAACCTATAAAGCTTGCTTTTTTTGACTTCGCTTAGGATTTATTGAAAAGAGAACCCATGAAAATGTGGATCGGAACCGAATAGTGAGAAGTAATGTTTACTTAACTTGTTTATGTCTATTTAATATTTTCAGACGATATATTTATAACACATCATCGGCATATAGTATCCGTAGAGGTGATATTGTGGACATATTATCACTAGATAGTATATATAGTATTGTTGTTCCCATTGCACCCGGTTTTTTATTTGCTGGCAGCATAATTGCGTTAATAATTATTTTCAACAAACTATGTTTTATAAGCGACCATGTGCCGATACCTAATATCGAAAAAAGACCTGCTGGAGTAGGGGATAAAAAATTTATCCTTAAGAACAACAAAGGACCTTAAAAAATAAATATTGGTACAAGTTGTTGTGGTCTGGATCATTTAAATATCCTGACTTGAAAATCCAGACCCTGTTTTGTCTTTTCGTTTTGGATTATAATTTTGGCTTGTAGTTATCAATCCTGTGAGAATATTCAATTAGCTTTTAGAGGTTTATTGGGATCCTCTTTTGTAATTGATTGGATTCTTGCTTTGAGGAAAAAGGTTAAATTATGTTGGTTTCAAAATTCCATTTCTGCCTGTTTTGTTGCATAAGTAGAAGTCCAATACATCTTATTGATCCTCATTTATCCAGATGAGGAGTAACTTCAACAATGTGCAGATAGATTCGAAACTAGCTTAAATGGATTAACTTGATAGTTCATTTCTTTCAAATATCCAGGTAAAGAACCTGGATATCGACAAATTCCATTATTGTTGTTTTTTGCCACCTGCGGTATTACAGCTTGTTTTGATTCCCCAATAATTGGTTGGATAGACCTAAACCAGTACCTTAATCGAGAGTTGTAGTTATCACACCAACCAGAGGGATGCTAGGTAGCTATTACTTTTGTAATATCCTTGTTGGAAATGATATTATTGTTAAACGATCATCAATATTTTTGCATACACTGAGATAGTCACAGAACCAGAATTAATGTCTTCCTGTGTTATTGAGTAGTTTGATGTTCCTGTGATGCTTTGCCCTGGGCCAAGATCAGTATTTGGTATCAAGATTGAACCATTTATACGGCTATCTGTAATGTTAATAGGTCCTTTGATATTCACATTTCCAGAGTTAGTTACATTATAGATGTATGTAATAGTCTGTCCTGTAGTAGAATCATTTGTTGGAGATGCTGATTTTACTATCGTCAAAGCCGGATTCTGCACAGCTGTAACTGTCAACGTAGCAGTGTTTGAATTGGTATTATTGTTGTTTGCATATGCTGAATTTGTTACAGAACCAGAATTAATGTCTGCTTGTGTTATTGAGTAGTTTGATGTTCCTGTGATGCTTTGCCCTGGGCCAAGATCGGTGTTTGGTATCGAAATTGGCCCATTTATGAGGCTATCTATAATGTTAATAGGTCCTTTGATATTCACATTTCCAGAGTTAGTTACATTATAAATGTATGTAATAGTCTGTCCTGTAGTAGTATAAGTTGTTGGAGATGCTGATTTTACTATCGTCAAAGCCGGATTCTGCACAGCTGTAACTGTCAACGTAGCAGTGTTTGAATTGGTATTATTGTTGTTTGCATATGCTGAATTTGTTACAGAACCAGAATTAATGTCTGCTTGTGTTATTGTGTAGTTTGCGATACCGAGAACACTTTGCCCTGGGCCAAGATCGGTGTTTGGTATCGAGATTGGCCCATTTATGAGGCTATCTATAATGTTAATAGGTCCTTTGATATTCACATTTCCAGAGTTAGTTACATTGTAGATGTATGTAATAGTCTGTCCTGTAGTAGCGTAAGTTGTTGGAGATGCTGATTTTACTATCGTCAAAGCCGGATTCTGCCCGGATGTAACTGTCAACGTAGCAGTGTTTGAATTGGTATTATTGTTGTTTGCATATGCTGAATTTGTTACAGAACCAGAATTAATGTCTGCTTGTGTTATTGTGTAGTTTGCGATACCGAGAACGCTTTGCCCTGGGCCAAGATCGGTGTTTGGTATCGAGATTGGCCCATTTATGAGGCTATCTATAATGTCAATAGGTCCTTTGATATTCACATTTCCAGAGTTAGTTACATTGTAGATGTATGTAATAGTCTGTCCTGTAGTAGTGTAAGTTGTTGGAGATGCTGATTTTACTATTGTTAGAGCTGGACTCTGCCCGGATGTAACTGTCAACGTAGCAGTGTTTGAATTGGTATTATTGTTGTTTGCATATGCTGAATTTGTTACAGAACCAGAATTAATGTCTGCTTGTGTTATTGTGTAGTTTGCGATACCGAGAACACTTTGCCCTGGGCCAAGATTGGTGTTTGGTATCGAGATTGGCCCATTTATGAGGCTATCTATAATGTTAATAGGTCCTTTGATATTCACATTTCCAGAGTTAGTTACATTGTAGATGTATGTAATAGTCTGTCCTACAGTAGTGTAAGTTGTTGGAGATGCTGATTTTACTATTGTTAGAACTGGACTCTGCCCGGATGTAACTGTCAACGTAGCAGTGTTTGAATTGGTATTATTGTTGTTTGCATATGCTGAATTTGTTACAGAACCAGAATTAATGTCTGCTTGTGTTATTGTGTAGTTTGCGATACCGAGAACACTTTGCCCTGGGCCAAGATTGGTGTTTGGTATCGAGATTGGCCCATTTATGAGGCTATCTATAATGTTAATAGGTCCTTTGATATTCACATTTCCAGAGTTAGTTACATTGTAGATGTATGTAATAGTCTGTCCTACAGTAGTGTAAGTTGTTGGAGATGCTGATTTTACTATTGTTAGAACTGGACTCTGCCCGGATGTAACTGTCAACGTAGCAGTGTTTGAATTGGTATTATTGTTGTTTGCATATGCTGAATTTGTTACAGAACCAGAATTAATGTCTGCTTGTGTTATTGTGTAGTTTGCGATACCGAGAACACTTTGCCCTGGGCCAAGATCGGTGTTTGGTATCGAGATTGGCCCATTTATGAGGCTATCTATAATGTCAATAGGTCCTTTGATATTCACATTTCCAGAGTTAGTTACATTGTAGATGTATGTAATAGTCTGTCCTACAGTAGTGTAAGTTGTTGGAGATGCTGATTTTACTATTGTTAGAACTGGACTCTGCCCGGATGTAACTGTCAACGTAGCAGTGTTTGAATTGGTATTATTGTTGTTTGCATATGCTGAATTTGTTACAGAGCCAGAATTAATGTCTGCTTGTGTTATTGTGTAGTTTGCGATACCGAGAGCACTTTGCCCTGGGCTAAGATCAGTGTTGTATATAGATATTAAGCCATTTATGCGGCTGTCTATAATGTTGATAGGTCCTTTGATATTCACATTTCCAGAGTTAGTTACATTGTAAATATATGTAATAGTCTGTCCTACAGTAGTGTAAGTTGTTGGAGATGCTGATTTTACTATTGTTAGAACTGGACTCTGCCCGGATGTAACTGTCAACGTAGCAGTGTTTGAATTGGTATTATTGTTGTTTGCATATGCTGAATTTGTTACAGAACCAGAATTAATGTCTGCTTGTGTTATTGTGTAGTTTGCGATACCGAGAACACTTTGCTCTGGGCCAAGATCGGTGTTTGGTATCGAGATTGGCCCATTTATGAGGCTATCTATAATGTTAATAGGTCCTTTGATATTCACATTTCCAGAGTTAGTTACATTGTAGATGTATGTAATAGTCTGTCCTACAGTAGTATAAGTTGTTGGAGATGCTGATTTTACTATTGTTAGAACTGGACTCTGCCCGGATGTAACTGTCAACGTAGCAGTGTTTGAATTGGTATTATTGTTGTTTGCATATGCTGAATTTGTTACAGAGCCAGAATTAATGTCTGCTTGTGTTATTGTGTAGTTTGCGATACCGAGAACACTTTGCCCTGGGCTAAGATCAGTGTTGTATATAGATATTAAGCCATTTATGCGGCTGTCTATAATGTTGATAGGTCCTTTGATATTCACATTTCCAGAGTTAGTTACATTGTAAATATATGTAATAGTCTGTCCTACAGTAGTGTAAGTTGTTGGAGATGCTGATTTTACTATTGTTAGAGCTGGACTCTGCCCGGATGCAACTGTCAACGTAGCAGTGTTTGAGCTGGTTGATTTGTTATCCATTGAAAGATTAGCAGTATACAAGCTCAATTTAGATTGACTGCTTGAAGCCTGCGCTTCGAAAGGAATCATGCTAAATAAAAGAATCATACTCAAGATTACTGGCAGCATCACTTTGATCACAGACTGAAAACTGAGTTTGCAGGACCACAAATGAGCTTCTATAGACATGCTTCTTACAGTTTTCAAACAATTTTGTAAAGTATTTAATCTGGTTAAATTTACGCAATCTTTTCCCATCTTTGTACACCATCTGGCTTTAGTCATATAAAATTGAACACTATTTAAGTAATTAATTCGTTTTTACAAGTTAAAAATTATTAAAATTTTAATCTCGATTTTTAACTTTTTTTATAAATATCACTTTTTAGGTACCCATTAGGTTTCTTAAGTGCAAATCACTTCTTGAAAATTATAGGTTGCTGATGCTGAAATAGATTTTTAAATCAGAGACCGGACTATGTAATGTTTGAACATATTTACTTTTATTAAACAGAATGTCATTCACAACTATATATATTTTTCACATCAGAATACTGATTTAAAATTAAAAAATAATATCAGTTTTTATGTGCAAATTAACAATGTTAGATTATTGGATAAATTTAAAAAATAGATTCGATGAAGCAATAAAAGTATATAACAAAATCAATAATACCATATAATGCAGCAATTGAAATTAACCCCCCTCATTCAGATTTATGATACAATAAAGGAATTTAGCTATACAAGATTAAATAAATTTAATTTGTAGGTTGAATATTTATTTACTTTTTATTTATTATGATAGCTTACCAAAAGCTTTGTAAAATCGGATTGATTCTATATTCGTTTCATTCACTACATAATAAAGGATGCTGAGCCAACAGTTATGCTAACAAAAAAGCTCTTATATAGATCTTACATTTACATCTGAAAATCAGTTCACGATCACAGCACTCTGCCGGAGAATTTACTGGCAATTATTTGATTTTCAATTTTTGAAGCAAACTCCGCTCTTAAGGAAATTTGCCTAAAAATCTGGGAATTCGGATTGACCCTGTATAATTCCACTTCATCATAAAAACAGGATTTAGAGTCAATAGTTTTACTGGCAAATATTATGTTTCTAAAGGTATCACTGACCCATACTTTTTATCTTAAAAGCTATGAATCATTGTTTTTATGTGGCTATGTTCTGCTTCACATCGTAGCTTTTTTCAGTTTTTGTAGAAATTTAGGTTTATTTTTTTAGAATATCTGTTTTGCAAGTTACGACGTTATTGTCCGGAGAATATTCTTAAAATTTTTTAAAGTTTAACAACTACAAATACTGTAATCGTTGTTTTAATTAATATGTAAATATATTTAGTTAGTAGAAAAGTTTACTTTGCAGAGTGAAGTATTATATCTATTTTTGTAGTTATTTCTCATCATTATTGTCTAACACACATAAAGAGGCTGAAACTGAAAAAAGCGAGATATGATAAAGCAAGTAGAGGTTATACTTTCATAAAGGCTTTAGGCATCACTTTACTGGTGTTTTTTATTCCAGTGAGTATCGCCGGAGCGGTATCAATAGCAGACATTTCGAACTCCAGCAGTAACAATGTTTCTAATTTAAATAAATCTAATTTTTAGGTTAAATAATTACTTAACTTTCATTCATTTTTGATCCTTCCCAAGATTAATATGGCAAGTTTTTGGCTTTTTAAAACAAAACATTTTTTAATAAAAACTGTGCATTTGATGTACAATTCAGTAAAAATGTACTCTAATTTTCGGCTGAAAATCGAAAAAATGCACAGGTTTTCGCACAAAAGCTATGCATCAATGAAACAATAAACACTCTTTTTTGTGGTGGAAACAAAGGTTACAGAGTCGATCAAATTTTACAGAACTCTCAGTATATTGCCGTCTTATTTGTAGTCAACTAAATACAGATTAGTACACATATTTCTCTATATATTATATTATTTGATATGAAATAGACTAATACTAATATCTATTAGCGAGGTTTGAATATAATATAGCTTCCGAATTTATTAATATGATTACCTTTTGAAACTCTAACAAGATTTCTTAAACTGATGATCTATTAATGTATTTCATCCACCATTGGGAAGCGAATTAAAATTTCAACCATCTTGAGATTGTATTCGCTGACAATCTAATCATTTTTACGAATATTTAACTGCATACAAGTTTAGAGTGGGATTTAAAATGGGGAAACAAATATTTAACAGAACAAAAAGAACACTGAATATTTCATTGGTAGTCTTTTTTATAACATCCGTGACGGCTACATTAAGTACAGCCAATTGCTGGAATGGACAAGGTAGCTTTAATAAGGGGAGTTTCAACGGGAACTGTAATGGAAATTCAAATAGTGGTTCCCTTAATGGGAACAACAATGGGAACAATAATTTAGGCTATGAAAACTGAAATAATAATGGGAACAATAATTTAGGTTGTGGAAACGGGAACAATAACGGCAACTGTAATAGTGGCAACCAAAGATGCCAATGTGGAGATCAATGTGGATATGGAGACCAAAGCTATGGAGATGGAGAGAGAGAATATGGGCATGGATTCTCAAGCTATAAATATGAATGGCCAAGGAATATATATACATTTACAGGCTGTAGATGTGGAAACCAAAACTGTTGATGTGGAATAACATTGGTAACTAACCAGATAGCACAATCGTTGAATTTCTTAAAATTTCCAGTTGGAAATGTACGATGATGGAGTAGTACACTAAGCTTGTGGATACTTATTGATACGGCAAGTGATACTATTTATGTTTTCAGGAACCAAATTAAATGAGCAGAGACTATTTGGAATGGAAATACAAAACTTTTTGTAAAATATAACTGATTCTTTATCCCTTAATTTACACAGCCACAATAAGGTTATAACTACAGTGATCTGTTTTTTTCATTTGATCGGAATATATGCCTTTAGAGCCCATATATATGTTTTTTTGTGTCCTGTTTTTTAGGGATGTTCCCATAAATTTTATATATTTTTATAGCATGTTCGTTAATATGTATGTAGATAGCTTTAGTTTAAATAAAAATAAGTTTTTTATATTTTTTGTTCTTTCGTTTATTTTAGCTTGGTTCTGGGTTTTTTACATATGTTCAAGTTCATTATGGATGAGTTTTTTTTTGGTGTGGCCTACTTTCTTATTACTAAGCTTACTTTTTTCAGATTTTTTTAAATAAGTCCCATGATGTCTATTAGAACTTGAATATTGCAGGAAGATAATGCAACAACATATATGAAATATTTGACTACCTCTTATGGAAATTTACTCGAATGGATTTCCAGAATAACTGAACATGACCTTCTACCACTCCATTAAATGTATTTTACAGCCCTGCTACGTGTAAAAAGTGAAAACGAGAGAATGCTTAATTCTTTTCAAATTACACATCATAGGATACACAGATCAGTACTTAACCACCAAAATTAAGTGATAGATGATCGGACCAAAGCCATGGACAAAGCTACTTAATTCAATGCGTATCACATTGCAATCAGATAGAGAGGATACCATATATGAGCATGATTCCAAAAAAACTCATTTTAAAAATGATAGACTAGTTCGAGGATTAAACGGAAACAAAGAGAGTCAAAGGTTAACATCTTAACGATCGAAAGAGCAGAGAATTATTGATCTTCCACGAACCATAAGTAACAAAGCTCCTCAGTACTCTTTAGCATTTACATTGGTTATTTTTTCCCAAACTTAAAATGTTCATTTTTCAGCTGCTGTAATAAATCCTTTTTCTTTACTATTTCACTTACCTTCTCGTTTGTAACAGTTGAAATGATACTCTATTTTCAAAATATGCTATATTGATCCGCAGAATTTTGGTCTGTTGAAGACCTCAAGTCTCAAAAAATCAAACTCATTTACTAGTCAATTAGTTACTGCATTCGGTAAATACTATTGTTAATAGCATTTCATGCTCTGGTCCCAAAACTAGAAATTACTTTTCTGAATCATGAATTTTGAGTAATCAAACGATTTCATGGTCATAAAAATGATTCTAGGAATCCTATTTAAGGGTAAAATTGGTTTTGCGATAAGCTCTATTACAAAAAATATAATACAGTTCAGAATATTTTAACATTAATTTTGAAGACCTGTTCATCGCCTGTCTCTTCTTCCCAAGATCTCTTATATATCCCCCGTATCTGCTGGCTACCTCTACCCACTGCTTTAATTTCCCACGAATGGAACCCTATAGCACCAACAACAAACCTTCCATCTTTTTTAGAAGAATCCGGAGAATAATATTTATCCATTAGCAGGCTAAGTCCCCTGCTCAGGGAGAGTTGCCAGGAGTAACCAGTGCTCGGATTTTCTTTAAGCCTCAGGTAAAAAATGTCCCCATTTTTAAGATATATGGCCTTTCCTGTGTCATCTTCGGTTATTACAGTCTGTTGACTTGCTGTATTAATCTTAGCGCATAAAGCCATTGGGATCATTGCTAAAATTAAATATACTATTAAAACTGTTATCACAGGTCCAATTCTTGACATATTATCACCTGTCAGTTCTGATAAATCAGAACTGTTTTCTTCACTATGTTACTCCCAACTTTATTAGTTACCTTTAAAATAACAGTGTATTGCCCAGCTTTATTATAAACATGAAAAGGATTCTGAATTGTCGAGTATTTGCTGTCTCCAAAGTCCCAGTACCATGAAGTTGGTGATCCTGTACTTTTATCAGTGAACACAACATTTAGTGGTACACTTCCCGAAGTCTGGGTTGCAACAAAATCAGCAACATGAGACATATTTTCTTTGTCAGTGAAAGCCTTTATGCACACATTTGTATTTAAGTGATCTGGATCTGTAGTTATATCGGTCCAAGTACTTCCATCAGGACTAATAAAACTCTCCCCATAATTTGCTTTTGCCTTACTACTATAGCCAGAGATCGGCGCTTCTACTGCAACCGGGTAATTATATCCAGAATTTATGAGCTTCAGAACTATCGAGAACTTTTTACCCTCACTGAGCTGAATTCCAGAATTCAAATGAACAGTGTGATAGCCTGTGGTAGAGATTATCCCACTTTGAGTAAGAATCGGGCCAGCATGACTAATGGGGTTGGATCCCAAATTAGTGTAAATATACATTTCATATTTGCAGTTTAGATCTGTTGTGTAGAAACTTACCGCTTTAAGTACTTCGTTAGTTTTTGCAGTAAAGATATTTGCACACCAACTAGTGAGGTTACCATATCCATAGTTATCAGTCCATCCAAGAGGATCATACTGGTAGATGTATTTATAATTATCAGCATTTTCAGCCGTGAAAACCGCATTGGAGGTTCCTATATCTGAGTCATAGTAGGAAACATAGAAATATCCTTTTTCACCAAAGCCCGTACCCCAACAATTTTTTACGATAAATGCTCCATTTCCTGGAGGAGGGGTAGAAAACCTATTTCTGTCAAAAGAATCGTTCCAGCCTACAATATCCACAGCATGGTTACTATCTAAGGTCCCGTTATAGTAGTAACTATGTGTGGTAGCTGAATAAAATGCGGGATCGTAATTTAGAGTGGTATATACTACTCCATAGTTCATGACTGCCGATTTTATTTCATTATTATCCATAGGTCCATTTCTATCCGGATAGAAAGACACATTTTGTACATGCTTCTGTATGGCTAAATTATTAGGGGACATACCAGAATAGGGATTGTAAGGATCATCTATTTCTTTCACTGGACCACTCCAGCGAGCCAGATAAGCAGTTGACATAAACATGTTTCCCCCTTCAATGTAATCAAACCCCTCTGGATAAGCAGAAGAGAGTAGATTTTTCAAATTATTTTCTGAAAAGTCCCAGTTTTCTCTCGGCATTAAAAATGATTCAAGAGACTCATAAGTAGCAAATGCCCAACACGTTCCTGAAGTACCCTGGTCTTTAATGGATTTACTTACCTTTTTTAGGCTCCGCAGATCATAGTAAGCCGGAGCAGATATATTTGTTAAGGAACTATTGTTGGAATGGAAACGATAGCTGTAATGAAGACGATTGCTGTGTTGATGATGATTGCTGAGATGACGAAGGTCCACAGGCGCAGGTACAAGGCCTGTTTTAAATCTACCAAGTGGTGATGTTACAGGTGTGGGTACAAAGCTTTCTGATTTTAGTGAAAAACCTCCAGTTTCATCGCTCCCTCCATTATCACCAAATATATTTCCACCCATTAACCCCCGAGATATCTCTGAATTAAAAATCATGTTCTTCTGGTATTTAATAAATTCAGGGTTTTTTGGTGCGGATTCGATCTTTGGAGAAAACTCTGTATGGATTAAGATATTTTTCTTAATATCAAATGATTTGTTTTCTTCCAAGAATCCTGTATATGCAATTGCTATCGATGAGCCGATGACTAAAAACAAAACAAATGTCCCACTAAATATAAACTGACTTGAATTTAAACATATTAATTTTTTTATTTTCAAATATTTCCCCATTTTTATTCCCCTATTTTTGAGATTTTTGTCTTGCGAGTTAATTATAAATCTAATTTCAAAAATTAGCACAAAGCAAATGCATAAGAAATCAAAAAAACGTTTTTACATATTAGATTGAATAAATTTCCTCATACTCTATAACCGTCCCACAACGTATGTTACTATTGATTCATAAATTATTCAATATATAGCGATATCTTAAGACACATTAGATATATATTAAATTAAGAATACTTATCGAGTAAAAATTATTTTAATAAAATGCAATATTCATCTAAAGAATACACAATACAAATTTGAGTATTGATACTAATATCTAACTATATTTAGACCTTTTTATCACTCGGTCATACATACATTATCTATATAAGGTTAAATAATCTGAAAATTAGGCTAGTATAATTAATGTTCTGATTAACTAGAACCTACATGGTTAAACTAATGAACTAACACTCCACTGAAGACTAAGTGGGTTCTTGGTTTATTTCGTTCTCTTTTGAGAACAAGTCAGAAAGATCATCCCCCACATTCCACAGGTATCAGATCCCAATGAGATTTTGGTCAATGTGAGCGAATTTTTTGATTTTAATTGCAGCATTAATGTCTCTATTATGCTTTTTTTTGCAATCAGGACATTCCCATTCTCTATCTTTTAGTGTTAGCTCAGAGTTATGGTATCCACAAAAATAGCAGCAAAATTTACCATTAATTCCACTTCCAATTACCTGCAATCAATCAAATAAAAAAAAATGAAAAAAAGTATCGCAATCAAATTTGATATTGGCCATTACCATTCCCCTATTAACAAAATCTTGATTAGCTTAAAGACCTGGAAAAGAGTAAAAAATACATACACAAATAATTAATAGATTCATTTACAAAATTCACAGAGTTGAGCAGAAATAAATATATACAGTCAGCTAAATTAAAATTATTTTCAAAGAATTGAATGAAAACATTCTACGAACGAACAAAAAGTGTGATTAATTACTGAGTCGATTATAATTTAAAAATTTTAATTTAATACAGTTAAGAGTCTTACTCTCATCTTGATAAAGTATCAGTTAGCGTCATATAAATTTAATTAAAGAGCATAACCGCTTGTATAGCTTCCCATTAGTATAAGATGGTAGATCAAAATTTATTTAGGTGATCAACAATTAAATTTTTAAGGCACTAGCGATTTTTTTTGTACAATCAAGCGCAATATTAACATAACTAGTAAGACTCTTATCTATATTTTACATATAATTTCCATTTTTTACAGTTTTTATCTGTATCTTTCCCAGATATATCTATTTTTTTTGTTAGTGGTGGTGGCAGTGGTGGTGTCCACCGTAGCCCCAGCCACCCCAGCCCAAGCCAAGATATCCAAGACCATAGCCGTATACAGGACCATATCCAAGACCAGTTGCGAGAGGTGATGTTAAAACACCAGGCCCAGAAGCCACTACAACAGGTGAGGTCGCTACAGTTGAGGTAGTTACAACAGGCACAGCCGCGGTAGCCATAGCTGGTACTGCAACTTCAGTCATCGCAACAGGTGAAACACCAACAGAAGTTATGGGAGGATAGACGCCAAACGGATAGTTAAAACCCAATCCATATCCATATCCGGCACGATAATAACCATGTGCACTAGCTGAAACTGCTGTCAAAGACACTACAAAAAGGACTGCCAGCAAAACAGGTAGTACCTTTTTTATTCGACTAACCGATTGTTTAAGCATTTGTTTGAACTCCTTTACATTTATAGTATTTACACAATTTGAAGACTGTTGTTATTACAATTTACTTCTCATCAACAGGCTCACTGCATAAATAGTATCTTGCCGATTATTCGCAACGTATTTGTTATAAACGGCTTAAATATTTATTTACCCAAATACTCAGTATGCATGGAGATGAGTATGTTTTTTAATAGACTCACTAGTTAATAGTTAGTTAAATAATATAATATATAACGAAACATTAATTACTATACTTTTACTTATTATTATATTAAGACTGATTTTACAATATTCCAGCACACTATAGTAAATAAGAGCTTAGTTTCACCAAACAAAATAAAAGACCCAAATTGAAGAGTATTTGAAAAACGACACTATAAAGCCAATTAATTTCTTTACAGTAGTAGGAATCACGCACTTACAGTACCAAACACTTTAGACATTGTTACCAAATCAACTTTTAACAGTAAAACATTTAATATTATTGATTTCTCAGCCCAATCACATAACTCCTATGATAATAGTCTTCCTAAATTAGAACAAGTGAACTAACACTCAGATGAAGACTCAGTGATGTCTTGGTTCATTCCGTGTTCTTTTGCGAACAAGTCCACAAGCCCATCCCATGCTTAATATTCACATATAACCATTTTGTTGGAAGTAATTCCTTTACACCCATAGCGGGGTACCAGCATACACCATCACTTGCAACAAGATGCAGTACCGAAGTTTAGATTGAGAGACGATTTACTTATTTATTTAAAGCTTATTACTCTTAAGGACCTAATATTCTAGATGTTTTATATTATTTGGAAATATATTTGAATTAACACTTTATAGCAAGCAAATAAACTACTCTCAAAACTAAAATAGGTAACTAGATAATTCCTAACAAAAGTTGCTATGAAGGAATAATTATGGGGGGTTGATGAAAAGTTTTATTCGCAAATTACATGCAATATAATCTTAAAAAATTCACATCTTATAACATGCAAAAAAAATAGAAAAATAGAATGAAACATCGGAGGTAAATATAATGTTGGGATACGGCGGTCCTGCGTACTTTTTAGGTGGCTATGGTGGCTACGCAGGCTGGGGATGCTGTGGCTGCTATGGTGGCTGGGGCTGGTTCTAATATTAGGGTTCTACTATTTGGTTATAGTTGATATCGCTTAAAAAATTCACATTCTCTAACATGCAAAAAGAATATAAAAACCATTGGAGGTAAAAATAATGTTTCCATACTACGGTCCTGGATTTCTTTATGGTGCCTGGAGTCCATGCGGTGGCGACTATGGCTGCTGCGGCGGTTGGGGCTGGTTCTAATATTAGGGTACCCCTATTCGGTTGTTGATACCAATAACTATCAACAACTCAACTGGAGCAGAAAAATTTATCTGAAATAAAATAGCATCATAATTATCTTCTAAAATAAAAAAGTGTCATAGCCATCTTTTCGTGACAATGCGAAAAAAGTCCAGTAAACTGTCTTGAATTGATGACTATGAATCTAAAATTTTTTAATATTTTTGGACATCAGCATACCATTAATTCCCTTAGCAATTAATAAACAAGATAAACAAAAAAGAATTTAGATAAACCTCTATAATTTGTGCATCCGAAAATTTAAATTCTTTAGGATTAATTAACTCACGAAAACTCTTACTAATTTTAGTCATGAAATATTCCTCCCAGTCGGGTTGATACCCTCTGAGGAATGGGCTTTCATCAAGTAATTCCTTCATCAGTCCTCAAATTTAAGATACATCGGGAATTCTTTATTGTTGAAGATTATCAATAAGTTGTTGATAGCTCGTCCAGAAGGTACTTTGTGATAGGAAACATAACATAAATCACAAATCATAACACGATTCCAAGAAGACATACCATGAGATTTTCCACAATAGCAACATTTCTTAATTGTATGTTTTTCGTCAATTCTTATTACACTTTCCCCTACAGGTTTTGCGGTATAGGTCAAGAATTGAACAAATCTACCTAAGTTTCCTAGACCCTAAGTAGAAAGATCAAACTCTTTCTTTTTTGGTCCTGCTTTCCTTTTTACCATCTTTTACTTAAGGTTAAGCCATTTGTTGCACATTAAGGTCACCTACTGTGATACTTTCATCTTTAGTGTTTCCAACCATAGCTTTGGAAAGTTTTTGTTGGAAAGCTTTAACTTTGATCACCAACATAAACTAAAATTTAATATTGACAATATATTGCATCACCTCTAAGATTAAATTAATTTTTTGGATGAGTTGATTGTGAAAATATTACATATAGGAGATGTGGCAGGAGTACCTCAAAAAATAGCCACAGCTCAAAGGGAACTAGGATATGAAAGTGATGTGCTTTCATATCAAAAACATCCCTTTGGATATGAAACGGACTTTTGTTATCCAATAAACTCCAAATTCCCCTATAATTGCATAAAAAAATTAGTCATTTTTTCTAAATTTGTTAGTAGGTATGATGTATATCATTTTCACGGTGGAACTCTTCTTCCAAAAGGCATAGACTCAATTTTATGGAAAAAATTTGGGAAAAAATTAATTATACATCACCATGGATCTGAGCTTCGATTTAAGGGCGAAGAATATATTTATTCCAAGTTTGCGGATAATATTCTTGTTTCAACTCCAGATCTTCTTGACTGGGCTCCTGATGGAATATGGTTACCAAATCCTGTAGATGCAAAGGAATGTGAGCTTATTGATCCTATTCCTCAAAATAGCAAATTGAGAATTCTACATGCTCCAAGTTCAAGAAAAACTAAAGGTACTGAGTATGTGATACAAGCAATTGATAGATTAAAAAAATATGGGTATGATATTGAATTTATCCTGCTAGAAAATGTATCTCATGAAGAAGTTTTAAAACAAATAAAATTATCCGATGTTATAGTAGATCAATTTATTCTAGGATGGTATGGAATGTTTTCACTTGAAGCTATGTGCATGAGAAAACCAGTTTTGTGTTACATAAGAGAGGATTTAGCAGAAAAATATAAAAACCTACCAATATTGAATACCAAACCAGAATTGGTGTGCGACAATTTAATAAAACTAATTGAGAATAAAGAATTAAGATTGGAACTTGGAAGCAGGGGGCAAAAGTATATTGAAAATGTCCATGAATCTAAAAAAATAGCACAAAAATTAATAGAATTATATTTCAATTGATTTTAATACCTATTTCATCATTTGAGAGAAATTATAATTTGCTATAATAAAATCACTTTATATTTGTATATAATGTGCTCCCTCTCCCCTTTGTGCACATGTGAACATGTTCACATGATCCATTAAACTTTAAACGATAAGCTTTTGTTTTTTGATAATAAAAACTATGTTGTAAGGTTATTGAATTAATTATATAAGTAGCTATCTAAATCAAAAGCAAATATAAATTTAAATAATTTATAAAGTGATTAAAAAGCTTTTAAGATGATATAACTATTGCTTATGACAAAGAACACTCTCCTTCCTCATTTTATCGCACAACTTGTGTTGAATAATATTATTCAGCAATCAAGAGTTTTGCCACAAAATTGTACACAAGAAACATATATCCAAAACAAAGTTAATCCAATTCTTTTCTCGTAAAACTTAATAAAATTAAAAAGAGGAAAAAATTCGATTCATTTATTCATGTGAGCATGTGCATAGAGGGGGGGGGGGTCGTTAAATTTTAAAAAAGATCAAATAGAACATGTGCGTAATAGGGTAGGATGTGCAGGATACTATATTATGTGCAAAGAGGCACTTTTTATGACCACTCTTGACGATTCTATTGATACTTCTATATTTGACGAGTCTGAAACAAGAATAATCATACGTGGTGATGTTCTAACTACTGAATACATCCCTAAAAGACTGATAGGGAGAGATGAACAGATAAAAGAAGTCGCTGGATTAATGAGACAACTGTTTCGACACGGATTTCCAAATAACGGTTTGATATTCGGGGTAAGTGGTTCAGGTAAAACAGTGGTCTCAAAATTTGTTTTAAGAAGTTTGATGGCTAAATTAGAACAAAATCCAATTGGAATTAGTGTTGATTGGATTTATATTCATTGCAAAAAAGTGTATACACAGAATTCTATATTGTACACACTCATCAAATATCTTGATCCCACAACTAAAGTAAAAAAAACAGGGTATTCAATGGATTATTATTATGATTCTCTTTTTCATCTGATGAATACAAAAAATACAGCTCTTATAGTTATTCTTGATGAAATTGATTTCCTTAGATCTGAGGACGTACTTTATAATTTTAGTAGGGCTGTTGCAAATGAAGAACTTAAGGACGGGAGATTTATCAGAGTTATTGGATTATCTAACAGTTCTAAATACGAAGCTCGACTTGACAATAGAATTATCTCTTCAATGGGTGCTGAAAAAATAAATTTTCCCGCATACAATACAGATGATCTTTTTCATATTCTAAAAGATAGAGTAGATCTTGCATTTGCTCCTGGTTCAATTGATGAGGATACGATTATAAAATGTGCTGCTGATACTGCTCAATTTTCTGGTGATGTTAGAAAGGCACTGAGGGTACTCCATACGGCCGCTACAATTGCGGAAAATGAAAAATCGCATGTAATTTCAATTGATCATATTAAGGTAGCAGAGAACAAAGTACAGAAAGATCAAATAATAGAATCGGTAGTAAAACTTCCAGTTCACCATAAAATAGTTCTTTTAAGTATCGTAAAACTAATGACAAATAATAAATCTGTTACTACAGGAAGTGTAACTGCAATGTATGACGCTCTTTGTAAACAGATAGCCCGAGAACCTATACATAGAACCGGTGTTTCGAGGTGTATAGGGTCTCTTGAGATGCAATCTTTCGTTAATACTGTTCTAGTAAACAAGGGGGCAAATGGTGGTATAACTAGATATATCTCAATACCTACTGAGGATATATCACAGCTAAAATTGGGAATATATGCTGACGACGAACTAGAAGAACTCCGAGAATGTTTCCCGATGATTAATGGAGGGGAATAATGCATTTCAATCCATCTACTACAATTCAAACATTTTTAGTACCTAATCAAAAGATTTTATTTACTTGTATAATGAAGGTTATGAGGTATCAAAAAAAGAGGAAGACACAAGTAAATCCAACTGATGTTTTTGAAGTTTATATGGATATATGTCAGAAATACGAAATTGCTTCAGTTTATGAAGGTAGATTTCGAGAGGCTTTAAAAATGTTAGAAGAATGTGGATTGATTAAAATAAATAAAGGCTTCCAAATAACAGAGGTACTTTTAGGTGATTATACACTTGATGAATGGGAAAGTGCAATGTATTTGTTTCCAGAATGTACTAAAATGAAAGATTATATTCCTGTTTTTAAACGAAAAATAGGTACAAATGGTTAATCCTTAGTTGAGACATACTACAAATTGAAACAGTTTGGTTTTTTATACCATTTGTTTCATAGTTCAACCGTTCAAGTTCTAAAGTATTCAAAAAATGCTGAAAAGAGTACTCGCAAGGCGTCAATATACATTCAAAAAAAGCATGGAACTTCAAGCATACATAAACGAGTCTATTACAGGGATCAGCGAAGAAATGGCAGATGTGGGCCTTGCCATCGATAGGGCTGAAAATAAGAAAGAAGAGATGAAAGCAAGAGCTGAGGCAATAGATGAGCTTATGAAAGTTGGTGCACTGGAGGACCTTACAGGCGATAGCAAGGGCTATATCGATTGTGAACTTTCAAAGATTAATACGAAAAGCAATGTAGAATCTGAACTCTCAATGCTTAAAGCCGAATTAGGAAAGGGACAGGCAAAAACAGGGGAAATAAGAACAGAAACCGAAGAACAAAAGGAGTTCTGAAAGTGATTATTAGAATTATGGGCGAGGGTCAGTATCATGTTCCAGAGGCACTATGCGATCCATTGAGAGAGATTGATAACAGGATTGTAGCTCTTATTGAGGAAGGAAATGAAACGGAATTCAGAAAAGAGCTTTTTAAACTGATATCCGAGATGAAGGAAAAGGGGGAGGTAGTTGAAGAGGACAAACTCCTGGTTTCCGATATTATTGTGCCCCCAGAAAATATGAGTTTTAAGGAAGTAAAAGATGTATTTAAGGAATCTGAAATTTGAACAGAAAAAAAACTGTTATTTTTTATGTTAGTTTGTTTGATCTGGAAAACGGGCCTCTCCTCATTTTTTAGAAAATATTGATAAAAAAATATCGGATAGTGATTTTCAATAATTAACGGCTATGATCCGATATCCTTATAGAAATCGCTTATCAAGTAAGCTAATTTCTTGTTTCATGTCGATTGGTTTCATGAATTACATAAGTTCCATAATTTCCAATTGAAACAAATAGCAGTGAAAGCATGTGGAGATTGTTGACAAAGGGAGATATACCTCTGCTATTTCTGCTGTGACAACAAAATAGGATAAGTGGGGAAAAAACTTATTATCGTGTCAATTAATTTTATACGATACTTTGCTATTGAGCTAGTATAATTACTTTAGTTAGTTATATATATTTCTAATTCTATAACCAAAACATGATATTTACATCATAAACTATGAAGTTTATCTTTTAGAGCTCCTTCAGTCCTCTCCCTCTCAGAATGCTGGGATTACAGTGGAAATATCATAGGTATATCTTTTTTTAACTTAACATGAAATAGATTGTGTCTCCATCTGAGTCAACTGTTCGGTAAAGATATTTCCTTTTACCTTTTACTTTGATATAAGTTTCATCAACTCCCCATGAATCATTTGTTGGTCTTAAATGCCTTCTTATCCTCTTTTCTATCTCAGGTGAATATCGATGTACCCATCTAATGATTGTTGTGTGGTCGACTTTTATTCCTCTTTCTGCCATTATCTCCTTTTAATTTCTATAGCTCAATGGATATCATATTTTTTTGCAGCGGAACCAAATTTCTTCTAAATGAGATTGGAATTGTCAAAAGAGCTTTATTATATAAGACAATATATATATTAATTTCAACTTCTAAATTAAATTACTGACTTTATTTTCTGCAATTGATATATAGCGTTGACGCGAATATCCAAACTGATACAATTGAAAAAAAATTTAAAAAATATGTTAACTACATGCTTAATTTAAATTGATTGATACTTAAATCAAATAAATAATTGTATCTACCAAACCAGTTTGGGGTGATTATATGGGGAAACAAATATCTAAAAATATACCACGTATTTTGACATTATTTATTGTGGCAACATTGATATCGAGTGTAGTAGCAGCTGTTGATAATAGCGATGAATGTGACGATTCTCATGATAGTCCTATGGCATCGATGAACTTTGATCATGATTTAGGTAAACTTGGGAATGGTGAATGGTTCAAGTTCCTTGATCAGTTCCACCCAGAAAATATGACAAAAGAAGACAAAACCTCTGATAGAGATGAAAATAACGGAGACAGAGATAATAATAGGGGACCTGGTTATGGCGGCTATGGCGGTGCTTTAGTACCTGTACCTATGTATGGCAGTCCTATGTATGGCAGTGAACCTCCCATGATTGGCAGTGGAACTCCTACAACTGCAGTACAAAATTCTGAACCTAATGTCTGCAAGGGTAAGGTTTCTTCGTCTAAATGCCACAAGGGTAAATGTGCTTTGAGTAAACATAAACATAAACATAAAAATCATTCTAGCAAGCATAAAGCAAAAAAAAATTGCTAAGTGTAAATTAGATTAAATAATAGGGGGATTTCCATTTTGATCAAATGGAAATTCTTTATTATTGTCGTAATTATTCAGTATGGAAAAAATAATATCAATAGCTAGTTTTACTAATGTTTACTGAGCAAATTTATATGAGCTCATATCTTAAACTGTCTGATGATATCTTTTTTATTTCCCATCAGTTAGCAATCAAAAGTATTTATTGCAACAAAATCGATATCAGTAATTTTTTCTGGCTAGACTAAACAGCTAATTATTGTTATATAAGATAAATCACAAGTAATCAGTTTTTGGAGGCAAAAGATTCCGAAAAGCAGAACTATGAAAGCTTCCTATGAGAATACTCAGGTATCTAGATTACTTTTTTTAAGTCGCCCCCTCACTCTGTAAACACATCCAAAAATTTGCTGAGTACATAACTGATGTGAAATGTATTTATTTTGAGGGAATTGCTACTTATCTACTGAATTCAAAGACAAATTTTTGCATAATTATGCTTTAAAGTTGTATTGCGTCTTTCTAATTCTTTAGACCTGGCACGCAACTGGGACACTTTCACGGGGTCCAAAATTTGTGTAGGCTAGATAAATTTGCATTATATTGTACCCAGCCTGAATACGTATTTATTTTTGTGTGAGTGAGTTATTCCGAAAGCTCCGAAAATGGGAGAACTATTTTTAATGTAGCAGCTAGATAAATTTTATGCATTGTTATATTCGATAATCCATTGTAGCTGGGTTGATAAAAAAAGTATGCTTTTGAGTGGAGAGGGTGAATCGAAAGTTGAATCAAAAATAATTTAATGTGTTTTAAGAAATGTTAAATTCAATAATCATAAAAAGATTGAAAAAAATCCACCTTATCTAAGCCCTCAAAAACGAGGGAAACAAGATTCTAATCAGAAAACAAAAGTAAGGAATCTATTTGATGGGTTTGTACAGCACAAAGAAAAGACCACGAGCTTTCTTCCCTGATCTGAGGATTCCACTTGAAAATAGCCAGGCAGAAAAGGCCATTAAAATTATGAAATCATAGCAAAAAATGCAAGGAATTTTCAGGACCACACACATAGATGTAGCTTCCTGTAGGAATTAGAGCCTACGTTCTGCAATCAGAAACTATGGTTTGTTGATTATGGATGTCATTATAGCGGCGCTCAAGGGAGATAAGCCAATGATACCCTGAATAAGCGATTAATTGTATACCAGTTTAATTTATGTGGTCACATGTCTCTTTAGTACTATGATCCATCAAAATATCGATTTTTCAAAAAATTGAAAGCCTTTCAAATAAATATAACTCTCGGGTATAATTATTCAAACAGGATTATTTAGATATTATGTATAACTTTATGTTGGGTAGTTGGTTTTTATTTTGTTTCATGGTATGTATGTAATTTCATAGGGAAAACTTGTGACACTAAAAATAACAGAAATATTGGGTAATTATTTAATCTAGTATAAAAGTGTATATCTGATAATGCATAAAGAAGCTTCTTGCATCTTTTTTCTTCATACAATTTAAAATTCTATCTCGAAACTTTGATTTTAACATTGTTCATGTTTCCGAAAATTCACTGCAAACAAAATGCTTTGTAGTAAAATTCATAAATATTAAATGACTTTTTTACTAAACTATTCTAACGCTAGTTTTTTATATACTAGTTATATTATATTAAATAATGTTTCGTTATATTTTATATAGTATGACTTTAAATTAACTAACTACATTATTAAAAAAATTACTATCTGATTTATGAATATATTCTTTTAAAAATAGTGCTACTAAGAATTAAAAAATCAAAGTTTTGTGAACGTTTGGTAAATGTGCATTGAAGTGCTTTACTCGACGGAACATGGTTTATGGAGTAATTCGCTAAGCACAAAACTTTGTATGTACT
>CAWKGG010000040.1:0-72467 GCA_963848985.1 uncultured Methanosarcinaceae archaeon | reverse complement strand
TTATGTTATCATTTACTGGTTCCATTCTAGGTCCTTGCTGCATGTATTATACAGGCTTTGACCCGTTCACAGGCAGAAAAATGTACATTGCAAGAGACAAAAAAGAAAAAGCAATGCAAAGAGCCCTTATGCACTACAGGAGTCATGAAAATTACGAACTTGTGTATGAAGCTTTGGAAAAGGCAGGAAGATTTGATCTTGTGGGAAATGCCCATAACTGTTTGATAAAAAGAAAAAGAAATGAAACACTTACAATAGCTCAAATTCTTAGAACAGCACAATTAGATTTTGAAATATTCTGCCAAACAATATATATCTTCGTGATTAAAAAAGATCAGGATGCACTGTCACAACCCCTAACATACACCGACTAAAGACCTCAGTTTTCTGCTTAGGTACCCACAGTAAGTATTAAGAGAACGTTCTTTGATCTCAATTACCAGATTTGCCTCCCCATCCCAGCTAAAGTGTGCAATGATTCCATCCCCTTTAAAAACTCCGGAGTTTCCAAATAAAACTACGATCCCGTAGCTCCTAAGTTTCTTCTTCACACAGGAAAACACCTCAAGAGTCACATTATTAAGCTTAATGCCCTGACAACCTCCAGTATCCAGTTTTCTACCACTTCATGCTCTTAATTCCAACATTTTTCTCATGAACCATGGCATCCTAGCACGAATTTTTTTATTTTATAGGCTGCGACATCACAACTGATGAAAAAGAGGTTTTTCCGTGATTTTGATAGTAAGAATACACTTCCCATCCCATTCAAAATCTTCCACGATTCCAGCCCATGAAAGCTTTCCTTTATTTCCAGGGGGTATATGGATGTCTGCATCCTGAAGCTTATTCTTCATGCACTTTAAAAGTGTGAGGCGAAACGTTACAAAAAGTAATAGGTTTACAACTCACAAATTCGCTTCTCCGAACTTCATCTTAAATCTATACCAAACTTAGAATTCAGTAAACAAAAGTAGTTTTTCGGAAATAAAAACATTCCGTTGGCATCCACTTTCATAGATGCACACAAAAATACCATCCATTTTCTCAATATCACAGTAACTTAAAAAAAATATAACTTTGAATGAATAATAGTGGGCAAATAGGCAAAAAAATTTTACATCTGTGTCAACTGTAGAATGTAGGTTGGTATTAGAAAGAACCACTATTGTGAGATCCGGAAAAATAAAAATTCTTTCTCAGGAAGTATTTCCGAATCTCATCAATTCGAAACCATTTCTAAAAACAACTATGAAATTTTTTGAATTAAAAGCTTGAATAAAAGAAAGTTAAATCCACCTTACTCTTTTTTGAATATTGACTTAATAGCTATTTTGAGCAAGAATTTTGTTCCAATTTTGGTTTTCAAACCAGTATAAATATAGAGAAACGATGATGAATTTTTGGAGCATGAGAAAAAAGTACCTTATTAGTTGTTCTGTAGCTTAAATTACCGAATTTTCAGTGTCTTCCAACTCAAAGAGAAGAATATCTTCCTCTGAAGGAAGCACAATCTTTGATCGCAGCTTTTGAGAACCTGCAGGGAAACTTCGTCCAGGACTTAGAAGACTGAGAGAAGGGAGGGGAGAGAATCAATTTGCGAGTTTTAGGAAGAGGAAAAATCTTCAGGCAGATTTTGTGACAATTCCGATCATACCCTCAAGCTGAAAATAAAATGCGTTAGATCATAGCCTGCAACAGATTTCAGCATTATTGAGCCTGTGTGGATGATTGTTCCATCCACAAGAACCACTTCCAAGTCGCGAACATCATTTATGGTAGAATAGTATTTAACACAGTGTATCAACTTGCATTGTGAGCTATCATACCAAATATTGCAAATAGAGGAACTTGAATGATTGGGGGAAAGAAAAATATGCAAGAGAGCTTTCAAATTTAAAACAATATTTCATTTCAGGAAAAATTTTCAGAATTAGAGGAGGATAAACCTTTACATTATAATAGACATAAAAGGACAAACATGACACAGTACTTTGAGATAGAAAAAAGAGATGGAGCAGCTAGAATCGGGAAACTTCTGCTAGTACCAAAACTTCGTACTCCCTACATTATAAGCACTTCAGAGCTCGGAAACATTGAAAATCCTGGCGCGGTTGTCGATGTAGGTAGCTTTTGGGGTGTCGAATCCGATGTAAAGCTTGAAGAACGCATAAAACAAATCCGAGAAAAAACAAAAAATGGAACTCTTATAATCCTGCCACATCAAGTTTACTCCCCTTCGATCTCACCCGAATCAAGGGGAAAAATCAGAAAATTAACAACTGACTGTGGGAAAAAAATGGAAGGCCCCATAGGTTCCCTTCTCAGGACAGAAGGAGATATTCTGAAAAGTGACCTTTATATAATGGAAGGGGCAGGAACCCTTGAAAACAATGCTCGAAAGTTTCTTGAAACCCTTTTTAAGCTGAAAGACCGCATTCCACCAGATACGGCATTATATGCTCCAAACCTAGCGCTTCCTGAAAATGTAGCGATGCTGACCTATTTTGGAATCGATATTCTGGACGATACCCGGACAGTGATTGCAGCCTATTCAGACATTTATCTCATAAATGCAGGCAGTTTTCATCTTGAAACCCTGACAGAATTTCCCTGCAGATGCAGGGTATGTGCTCACACAAGGCCCACAGAGCTAAGAAATCTTCAAAAAAATGATAGAGCAAAATTCCTAATAGCCCACAATAGAAATGCCCTTGAGTCAGAGCTTTCCCTTATCCGTGAAAGAATACGGGCAGGAACACTTCGGGAATATGTTGAAGGCCAGTGCAGGGTCAGGCCCTGGCTCACAGCTCTGCTACGCCTTGGAGATTTCGAATATTCTTATCTTGAGGAAAAAGTTCCCGCTTTCCGGCAAAACCAGCTCCTTGCAAATACTTCGGAAGCGTTATCTCGAATAGAAGTGACACGGTTTGCAAAACGTGTACATGACAGATATAAGCCTCCAGATCTTGATATCCTCCTTATTCTCCCATGTGCAGCCAAAAAACCATATTCAATCTCTCAATCCCATCAGAAATTCATTTTGAGCCTCGGGAAATATCGCAAGTTTATTCATGAAGTAATATTAACCTCACCCCTTGGAATAGTGCCCAGAGAACTAGAACTAACATACCCTGCAGCCCATTACGATACTGCAGTTACTGGACATTGGGACGAAGACGAAAAAAGTTGGGTTTCCGGCTGTCTTGAAGCCTATCTTTCGAAATATAGTTATAAGAAAGTGATAGCACATGTAGAAGGAGCATACAAAGAAATTTGTGAAATAGTGGCAAATAAACTTGAAATTAAAATCATCTACACAGCTAAAGGAAAACTTGCGTCGATAGAAGCTCTTTCAAATCTAACAAATGTTGTTGAATCCTTTTGCACAGCCGAAGATTTTAGCAAGAAAAGCTTGAATGCAGAAGAGAAAAAGAAGAATATTATGGAAGCAATTGCAACGTATCAGTTCGGAGAAGCTAGCAGACTTCTCTTCTATGAAAAAGCAGAAAAGCTTGTAGTAAAAGGCCATTTCCCAAAGTACCAGCTGTTTGTCGGGAAAAAACAATTTGCAACTTTAGTTCCACAGTATGGTATGCTCGCTCTTTCGCTTGACGGAGGGGAACTTATGTCAAAAACCGGGGAATACGTGGTAAAGATTGATGATTTTATCCCATGCAACTCCATTCTTGCTCCAGGAATACTGAAAGCGGATCCACAAATAAGACCTAATGATGAAGTAATTGTTCTTGGAGATCGAGCACTCTGTGTAGGCAGGGCACTCATGAGCGGAAATGAAATGATAAAGTCCAATAGAGGAGTTGCTGTAGATATTCGGCACGTTAAAAAACGTTGATCCTATTGTCTCAACAATTTAATTATTTGTCACAGTAATCTCTGAATCCTTTCACATCTTCATTTCATAGACAAAAAACGTCGTATACAATTATGAAAGAGTGTAAAAATATTGGCAAACTTCAGGAATAATATAACTTTATCTCAAAAAATTAAAAGTGATGTTTTATCGTTGCTAGTCCCCTACAAATGGAAAATCGATATCAAGAATCAAAATTAAAATAAACACTCTAAAAGATCAACTTGGAATGGGCAAACGAATATTAGTACATGAAGAGCAAGACGTAGAGTATGTCGTGATAAAGAAAGTAGAAGATGCCGGAAAGAGAAATTATTTAAAGCGTGAGGCTCGCCTGAGAAGATTTTGAGGGGATCTGTCAACTTCATCACAGATAATTCGGTGAGGAACAGAAAAAGGCAAGATGGAGTATGCCTGATTATCGGTACCTCGCAGACCCCAGCTTTCATCTGTTAGCAGGAAATAAGAATCTTCAAGCCTTATCCCCTTTGCTTTCAGTACAGAAATGACCTTTGGATCAGACAGATTTTTCCTTATCTCCTCTCCAACTTTTATCTGAGCGCCTAAGCCCCCCTTTTTTACAATATAAAGTAGCTCATCTGATAGGATTTTGTCCATGGTACGGATTACTAGCCTGTAACATATCTTTTTTTTCGTAGACAATTCCTCATCTTTTTCGAGATAAAAAATGCTACGTCCGTTTCTGGCAATATCTGATAGAATATCTTCGCGCCGTGAAAAAGATTCAACTTTAAAGGTAGGAACATTCAGATAAAAGATAGGAAACTTTTTAGAAAGGCTGTCAGCAATTACCTGATTTACTTTTTCTCTGGGTATGTATTCAAAGCTGACACTGGATCCCAAAAACTCCTTTTCAACTTCTTCCCTTTTTAGCCTGAAAAAACTTTACAGCCTCCGTGGAGTCATTATAGATAATGATCTCCTTGTCATTCCCAGAAAAAATTTTAGCCAGGATGACTGCGAAATCAAGGGCTTCAAGTTCGCAATTAAGATTGCTTCCAAGGCAATTCTGGACTTTAGTGGTGGATTGGTGGAGCTCCCTGCCGTTTAAAAGCACCGCACAGCCAATATATGAGTCATCATTCTCATAATAAGAAGAATCACAGTACACTTCAAGCATGCTTAATTCCACCTGATTAATAGAAGGGCTTATCATACTTCAAACTCATAAACATAAACCAAGCATATGAACAATAATATAATAAGGCTAAGGATCAATGATTATTTCTACTAATAAAATCTCATCTAGAAATATGTTGCGCATTAGTAGAATAAAAAAAGTTCTTAGTTTTTGATTGCCTTATATCGTTTGGTTTATTTTATTTCCAAAATGTACTTGGTGCAATGTTCTACTTCTTTTGTTTTTATCTCATTAGGCTATTTAGATAAGATCTATATAAGTGCATGAAAACGCGAACTTTCGTTATACTAGAGACTTAAGAGAATTTAGATAAAACACCTTTGAATTTGATTATTGGATAGCTTAAATTCTGAACAATAATTTTTATTCATTAAGACTTTTACTTGTTTCACTTTTGGAGAAAAAATACATAAGGATTAAATCAGTTGGGGACAAACTTGCTGAAATTGATCCCTTAATTTATTAGAAACCTTTTCGTATCATTTTTAAGCTATATATTTAAACAGAAAAGTTTTTCGAGGCATACCTGAGCTGAAGTAATCATTATTTTTTAAATTATTTCTTTAAAGCAATGGCTTAGTTTTTCAGATTTTGAACTTGAAAAATAATGTATTGATTGATTTTTTTTAGGTAATTTCTTGGTTTTCCTTAGTACATACAAGCAGCACCACAGTCTGATCATTCGGCAAGAGAATTATTGATAACTGTAAAGAAGAATAAATATAGGAACAGTTTTCAAATTCAATTTTATTGCCTTGGTTGGAAAATAAAACTGAGAATAATTCAGAACGCTACTTTTATTCATCCAGATCCTGGACCTTCAAAAGCGGATAAAACTGAGAAAATTAAGCAAAAACGCAAAGGCCTGTATTGAATGCGGTGTCTGCGAAAAGAACTGCCTGTTCCATGTGGACATCCGCGGCAAGATGCGGGAGGCAACATATTATTTTGATAAGTTATGATAACTCCGATTCTGGAGGATAATTTCAATGAGTAAAAAAGTATTTGTACATTCAGCCACGCCCCGCGGAAACGCAAAAAAAAATGTGGATTAGTTTTCACATTCCGGCAACATGCGCGTAATTGCTAATCAAATACGCGAAAGCATCTGCAGCGATATCTTTGAAATTGTGACCATAGATCCGTATCCCAGCGATTACAATAAAGTTGTGAAACAAGCAAAACAGGAGCAAGAATCAGGTTATAAACCTACGCTGAAAACTAAAATTGAAAATATCTAGTCGTATGATGTGGTTTTCATTGGCTATCCTAATTGGCGTGGTACGATAGCCAGGCTGATTGCAAACTTTTTGTCGGAATACCATTTTTCCGGAAAAATCATCGTACCGTTTTGCACACAATAGGGGAGCCGTCTAGGACGAAGCTCTACGATATCACCAAGCTTTGCCCGCAGTCAACTATGCTGGATGGTCTTGGAGTCCGGAGCAGAAAACGTAAAAAATGCGCAGAATGAGGTATCCGAGTGGCTGCATGAACTCGAAATGACAGAATAAAAAGTTTTTTTTGACATCAAAACACGACTAAGGATGTGGAGGATCATAAGATGAGCAAAAAAGTATTAGTGTTATCTGCAAGTCCCAGGAGAGGCGGAAATTCAGACCTCTTATGCGACCAGTTTATGCTTGGGGCAAAAGAATCAGTGAATCAGGTTGAGAAAATTTTCTTAAGAGATAAAGAGATTAATTATTGCCTGGCATGTGATGACTGTCAAGGTAATGGAGGCAACTGTGTTCAGAAGGATGACATGGCTGAAATCCTGGATAAAATAATAGCTGCCGACGTTATTGTTATGGCAACACCTGTTTATTTTTACACCATGAACGGACAGATGAAAACCTTGATTGACAGAACCTATTCGAGATATCTCACAATAAGCAATAAGGAGATGTATTTCATTGCGACTGCCGCTGACAGCAGAAAGCAGGCAATAGAAAGGACTCTGGAAGGATTCAGAGGATTTACCTCCTGCCTGAGCGGAGCAAAAGAAAAGGGTATTATTTGTGGAACTGGTGCCTGGAATATGGGAGACATCAAAGGAAGCAAAGAAATGAAGCAGGCATATGAAATGGGAAAAAATATTTGATTGGAGTGGAAATACAATGAACAGAGTAGAATCATGCGAACAGAAATTTAAGTAATTATTGTATCCTCTTCAAATTACATGGTAAAAAATAATTTTTCGGGTCTTTCAAAAATATAATATATACAATCACAGATCGAATTTGGAACCCTAAAATAATAATTGATTTTATCCACATAAATTAGTAAGCAAAGAATATTCAACCCTTACAAAATAATTATTTTATAGGATTGAAATAATGGGAGAAAAATTGGAACCTTATATACGTTGATAGAGAATTTTTTAACTTGGAAGTTATCTCAAAAATGTATGAGAAAAAGCTTGAATTTGTAATTGTAGCTAAATCCAACAGAAAAATTGAGAAATTTTTGAAAAGCACCTGGATGAGAATGAATTAAGATTTACAGATGAATTTTTTATTTGTTAATTTTTAAGGAAAAGTTGTAAATGAATATAAATAGTTATCAGTGACTACATAAAATAGGAGATGTGATATTTTATAGGCTAGCTAATTTTTTGTCTCTAGATTAAAGAATCTTACACTTTTAAGGGGATTGAAAATATATAGAAAAAAATCTTTTTTTGAGAAAGTATTCAACTTGTTGAACAAAAAATCAAATTAAGTTAGAGAGAGTAGGAGCCGATAAGTAGCATTTATTGAGCTATTCTCTTAGTCTTTATTGCTAGATTATTCATAGAGATGATTAGATACGAATTCAAGGAGATTAGATATAGATCCACTAACTTCATCAAAAAAAACTTAATTAACGTTATACCTACAATAAACTTCATGAGAAATGATATCAAAATGTATATTTTTGCTAATTTAGACGATATTAATAACTCAATTGATAACTATTAAACCTACTAAAAGTAAGTTAATAAAATATCTATTTTGATGCAACAGATACTTCTGATCACTTACTGATGGATAAATAAAAATCATGATCATATCCTAAAGTTAAATAGAATTAGTCCACCGAAATTTGCTCATTGAAGTTTAGAAAAGATAACAATAGATAATGCTTTGTTCATGTCGAATAGTTCTTATAATTGTGACAAAAATCTAGACTGTTTTAAAGTATATATAAAATGATATTATACTCATAAAAATTATCAAATAAATTTTAGCTGAAAATAAGCTTGATTTCATCAAAAATTAGTGGATACTGTAGAAATTAAGTTAGAAGTAAAAAAGGGATTGCTGTTAATAGAGGACATTTATTTTCTCGACCCCTTTCCAGCAAAAAAACCCATAATCAGAAGTACAAAACCCAGCCCCAGGAGAAAAAGAGGCATATCAAAACCTTCAACTTGAGTTTCTAAGCCCTGTGATTCGGAAGGTTTATTGTCCGAAGAATTGTGTAGAGACCCATCAAGTGTTTGTGGAATAGGAAGCTTAGGATCTAGGTATTGATACACAGGTGAGAACTTGACCAAGACCCCGTCTGCACCTGCGTATACGGTGCTTACCGTTAGATTAAGAATTTCTAGAGAGTCACTTGAATATATAAATTGAGATCCTTCAGTGACAATTTCATTCTTAAGCAGAGTACCTTTTCTACGAAGCTCAAGCCATACCCTTTTCCCTTCAGTATCTGTTCCTTTCACATAAAGCTGATAATCCTGCAAAAAAGTATGATAGCTTCCAGATTTCACATAAATTTTATCTCCGTTGATCAGAACATTATAGAGCTTCTTCCCATAACCGGTAGCTAAGGCAGGTGACATAGAGTAAAAGATAACTGAAAAGAATATAGATATAATAAGGAAAAAGGAAAATAAAGGGAGAATATTTATTATCTCATCTTCTTTCCTTTCGGGTTTACTTGGGGCGAGCATAAATGCATCTGCCTGCAATAATTTCTTCCCTGGTATCGTCTGCTTTTCTTATTACAAGAGATCCGTCAGGAGTTATCCCTACAGCTTTACCTTCTATAATTCGTGAAGGCGTTATGACCTTAACATCCCTTCCAATGGTATCTGAAAGAGCAAGCCAGTCATTAAGGATATGTGAAAACGGCCGGGTCTTGAAATATATGTACTGCTGCTCAAGCTCGAAGAGAAAGTTCTGAAGGAACGAAACTCTGTTTATATGTCTTCCAAGCTCAACTTTCAGAGTTGTCGAACCCGAACGTAAAGACTCTGGAATATCTTTTAAGTCCATATTCACATTAATCCCTATCCCCAACACTACATAGTCCACTCTATCCATCTCAGCATTTGCCTCGGTAAGGATTCCACATACTTTCTTCCCATTGATGCGTACATCATTTGGCCATTTGATGCGTGCGTCAAGACCTAAATCACGAATAGCATTTGCGACAGCAAGCCCGGCAACTAGAGTAAGTCTTGAAGCATGTCTGATAGGAATTCCTGGTTTGAGGATCACAGACATCCATATACCGCCGTGTGGAGAGATCCATTCCCTGCCCATGCGGCCTCTGCCTCCCTTCTGTATTTCAGAGATTACAAGCGTGCCTTCCTCTTCCGAAGCCGCTATTTCCTTTGCAACACTATTTGTAGAATTCACCTCCTCGAAATAATGAATCTTCTGCCCTAGAAGAGTTGCTTTGAGCCCCATCTGGATCTCTTCCGGGTACAGGAATTGAGGTACGGATTTAAGGACATAACCTCTTTTTGGGGATGATCCTATCTCATAACCATCAGTCTTGAGGGCCTTGATATATTTCCAGACCATTGTCCTGGAAATCCCTAGCTTGAGCCCCAGTTCTTCTCCAGAAACAGGGCTTTTCTGTGCATCTTTAAGTTCCTTGATAATTTGAGATCTTTTATCTCCCATCAATGCACCCCATATAAATATCTATAAGATCCACAGTATTTATTTCTTTAGTTTAGTTTCCCATATCAAGATCATAAAACATATGGTGTTAAGCAAAAAACCTGGTTCATGTTTTTCGGAAGGGAGACTTTTTAACGCTGCATTTTCTGGGCCATGCTGACATAGGCATACACCGCAGCTGTAATAGCTGCAACCTTTTTGTCTTTTGCTTCAATTGCCGAAGCTAGAGTATCACCCTTTTCAGCTTCTGATTTGACAATCTCTTCAACAGATTCCAAAATTTGATGATCTTCAATAAAAGCAGTTGTAATATCACCACTGCGAAAATCTGGGTTGCGCATGACAGCTTTATGGAATGGGATATTAGTCTTTACTCCCACAACTACATACTCATACAGAGCTCTTTCCATCCTGGCAATCGCTAAATCTCTTGTCCTTTCCCAGACACATAGCTTAGAGATCATTGAATCGTAATAAGGAGAAATTGTATAACCGGTATGTACTCCACTATCAACTCTGACGCCCGGGCCACCTGCAGATCGGTATCCTCGAATCTTTCCAGGAGAAGGAGCGAAGTCATTTAATGGATCTTCAGCGTTGATCCTGCATTCAATAGCATGCCCATTAATACAAATATCTTCCTGTAAAAAATCAATCTTCTCTCCCCACGCAATTCGGAGCTGTTCCCTTACAATATCAATACCAGTAACCATTTCAGTAATCCCATGTTCAACCTGCAAACGTGTATTGACCTCAAGAAAATAGAAATCACCCCTTGAATAAAGAAACTCTACAGTCCCTGCATTTACATAGCCAATTGCCTTAGCTACTTTTACTGCGGCTTCACCCATTTGTACCCTGAGTTCAGGGGTCATGATAGGAGAAGGAGCTTCTTCGATAAGCTTCTGATGTCTTCTCTGAATAGAACATTCCCTATCAGAGAGGTAAATCGTATTTCCATATGAGTCGGCCAGTATCTGAATTTCTATATGCCTGGGTTCCTCTAAATATTTTTCAATAAAAACCGAAGAGTCCCCAAAAGCCGAACCAGCCATCTGCCTTGTAGAACCGAAAGTAGTCACCAATTCTTCCCTGCAATGAGCTACTTTCATTCCGATTCCTCCACCTCCTGCAGATGCTTTAATTATAACCGGGTATCCAATGTTTTCTGCAAATACCTTAGCCTCGTCCACATCATCTACTGCATCTTTCGTCCCAGGTACAACAGATACACCGGCTTTCATCATAAGATGCCTGGCCCTTATCTTGTTTCCCATCTCAGCAATCACATGGCTCGGAGGGCCTATGAAAATAAGTCCTTCCTCTTCACAACACTTTGCGAATGAAGGATTTTCTGAAAGGAAACCATAGCCTGGATGTATTGCATCAGATCCCGTATTTTTTGAAACTGCAAGAATAGCTTCCATATTCAAGTAGCTTTGGCTGGAAGGAGCCGGACCTATCAAGTAGGCCTCATCTGCATATTTGGCAAAAAGTGCATTTTTGTCGGCTTCAGAGTAGACAGCTACAGTAGAAATTCCAAGCTCCCGACAAGCGCGCATAACCCTAATTGCAATCTCACCGCGGTTTGCAACGAGTACTTTTTTGAACATAGTACCTTCCACAGGTTATTTATCGAATTGACAGTATAATATCATCAGGAGATACAGTGTCCCCTTCTGAAACAAAGATTTCTTTAACGATACCTGAGTGAGGAGCATGAATAGAGTTCTCCATCTTCATAGCTTCGATGACAGCGATTGTATCACCTTCCACAACAACGTCCTCAACTTTGACCTTAATAGAAAGAACCATACCCTGCATTGAGCTTCTCACAGCGCCTTCAACGGATTGAGCAATCGTTTTTTTGGGAGACAATTCTGATATGGAAACTCCACTGTCTAGAGGCTCAACCTTTACTACATAGACATCTTCGTCCACTTCAACCTTGAAATGGTTTGGGATTGTATACTCATGCTGAACTGCAGTCGCATGGGTAACCATAGTGAGAGATTCTTCTTCGACTTCTCCTTTTATGAACTTGGGAGCGATAGCTGGATAGAGAATGTAGGTAAGAATATCTTCCTCGGATTTTGCGATACCCATGTTTTCAGCTTCTTTTTTTTTCTTATTATATTCAGGCTTCAGGAGGTCTGCAGGACGGCAGTTAATGGGTTCTTCGTCTCCGATAATCTTCCCTATGATCTCAGGCCTTAATGGAGCAGGGGATCTTCCATAAAGCCCTCGGACATAATCCTTCACTTCTTTTGGAATAACTTTGTAGCGTTCACCCATGAGCACATTAAGCACTGCCTGTGTACCCACTATTTGGCTCGTGGGAGTAACAAGAGGTGGATACCCGAGTTCCTCTCTAACTCTGGGCATTTCAGCTAAAACAGCCTCGTATTTGTCAAGAGCATTCTGCTCCTTTAATTGAGATACCAAATTTGAGAGCATTCCTCCAGGTATCTGATAGATAAGGACATTGGTATCAATCTGTTCGGAGATAGGATCAAGAATTCCCCTATATTTTTCTTTTAAATTTTTGAAATATGCAACAACTTCCTTGAAAAGCTCCAGATCCAGACCAGTATCATAAGGTGTACCTTTAAGGGCCGCTATAACAGTCTCAGTGGCAGGCTGAGAAGTCCCCCAGGCAAGAGGGGAAAGTGCTGTATCCAGAATATCCACTCCTGCGCCGCAGGCTGCCATATAGCTCATCGGAGCCATTCCAGAGGTGCAGTGGCAGTGCAGAGAAATAGGGATGGAGATTTTTTTTTTCATTGCAATGATTATGTTAGTGGCTTCATTGGGGGAAAGCAAACCTGCCATATCTTTGATACAAAGGGAATTGCACTCAAGTTCTTCAAGTTGTGTCGCAAGTTCTACATACTTTTCAACCGTATGCACTGGACTTATGGTATAGCAAACCGTACCCTGCACATGAGCACCAAGTTTTTTTGCCACTTTGATAGAAAGTTCCATATTTCGGATATCGTTGACAGCATCAAAAATCCGAAAAACATCGATTCCATTTTCATAAGACTTCGTAACGAATTTCTCGACTACATCATCCGAATAGTGCCTATATCCAACAAGATTCTGACCCCTTAAAAGCATCTGTGCATAGGTATTTTTCATCCTCTTCTTTATGCCCCTTAGGCGTTGCCAGGGATCTTCATTCAGATAACGGATACAACTATCAAAGGTAGCGCCTCCCCACATTTCAAGTGAGAAATAACCAATTTTGTCTAATTGTTCAACCACTTCGAGCATGTCCCTTGTTCGCATTCTAGTTGCCAGGAGAGACTGGTGCGCATCCCGAAGGACTGTTTCAGTAATTTTGACACTCATGGATGAACCTCTTAAAATCGAATCAAAATAAATAGTATACTTAATGGATGGGTGGGGGTTAATCAAAAGTTTCTGAAATCTATAGGGTTGATATTTAGATTCTATTTGAGTAAAACGCATAAGTTTTCTGATCACGATTCTTGGTACCATTTCCTGCGATTTTACCGAAACAAGTATTTCTTTGGTCAGATAAAAAAGGCATCAGAATCGAAAACATGAGAGAATCACTTTAAAGATCAAAAGGCAATATTCTTAGAATATTGCCTTTTGATCTTTAAATATACAATTGTTAACAAGTATATACTTTTCGCCTGTTAACATTAAATAAGTACATAGTAGGAAAAATACCAAAATTATTAGGCCCCCAAAAAACCCATTCTTTAAGGGGTAACAAACCTTATTTGTAGATGAGAGATGGTTATAGTTCTCTCACAATAGAAGTACAGAGAATTTTGATAAACATCTGATTTTCAAGAATCAGTTATATACCAGTTATAAATACATGACAACATTTACGGGTTTATCAAAATACTTTACACATAATACGAATTTTGTTACCATTTAAAAAATCACAATTTTATTCTGAAATAATTCCGCCTCAAAACTAATTTAACATGATAGTAAGTAATGAACCAGTTTCCCACGTACTCTCATGCCAAATCTACAACAGAAAGATCAGAAAATTCCTTAATCGATGAACAACGAATGATAGTGTGACATAAACTTCGCCTCCCTAGCTCGCAAAAGCTCCTGCTCAATGACTCAATGGATATGGTAACAACTCCCTTCTCCATCTACCCCGTAATCCTATTTAATATCAGCCCATACATTTTAATCCACTTTTCTCCATATTATGATTTTCCTATTTTAATATAAAGGCGCTTTAAATCATCTTAGCCTTCTCATCATCAATCTAGGATGCAACATTCTAAATTATCCTGAATCACTAAGAACGTTAAGAAAGCAAAAAAGAGGTTATCTTTATAAATTTATACTAATAAATCTTCTTTAACTATTCAGGTAGCCTTATATGCTACTACACAATTTTACCTCGGGAAAAAAATTGGATGTAAAATGAATTTATTTTTATTGCTGATAAAACATGAAGAAATTCTTGCTATTTGTGCTTCAAATCCTAAAGTTATTGCTTATTAAGTTATTGCTTATTATTTCTATCGGCGCTCAAGGAACTAAGTCAACTATAACCTGAATGGTTACAAATTTCGTATTATTTTCTAATTTTGAATTGATTGTAATTACAGTCGACTAAGAAAATATTCATACATATACAACGATAACCGTAGTTAACACCTTGGAAAAAGGAGTAAATCGTTGAGTTGACTATAAAGGATTTCGAGAAGCCACTATTTTTCACGAGTACTGTATATACAATTTATAAGCATATGACAAAATTTTTAGCTTATCAAAATCTCCGATAGTTTGGAAGATACTTAACAAAAAAATAGTCAGTTTAGAAAAAGTATTAACTTTGTTTGTACAACCCTGTATTAGATATATTTGTAGAGGCTCAGCAGAGTTTTTTTCCAAAGCTTCATATTGGCTTTTATTTAGTCGAGATTTATTTGTTAGGCCTATAATTAAGTATAAACAATATGTACAAAGTATACAAATATATCCATTTGTTACTAATAAGAAGGATTCAAGTGAGACCCTATCGACGTAGGGAATCTTTTTTTAAACTCCACACTCCGATCTCATAAACTGGATAACTGATTTCAAAATAAAAAAAGTGGATCAGAAGATATCTTTTAGTTTTTTACTGTTGCTTTTTAAGCCTTTCTAAAAAACCATTAAGACCTGCTTTATGTCTGGCTTCATCCAAAGAAGCTCTTTCAAAAAAAAGAGCAGCTCTTATGTTGCCTTCCTTTCTAGCTATTTTTGCAGCTTCAGCTTTCTCAAATTCAGCCTTGCTTTCTCCAGATAGCATCATTTCCAGATTATCAAGGGTTTTTTCTTTAACAAGTCCAAGAATCTCAGCTACTTCTGTAGCATGCCAGGCCTCATCCATAGCTATCTGGCGGAGGTATACTGCAATATCTGCAAGTCCTTCACTCTCAGCAATTTTTGACATTGCAAAATACCATCCAACCTCAGTGGTTTCCCCTCTAAAAGTGTCTTTTAATATCTGTTCAAGATTCATTAAATCACCATTTCTTCTTTAAAATAATCGCATCAACGACTTTAATTATGTATTGGCCTTCGAAAGTAGGTTCTAGCTGCATTTCAGGCATAATAGAACTGGTCCTACAGCTTTACTTTTCTATCTGATCCAACAAACTTAAACCTAATATATTTGGGAAAATTGATAAAATTTCTGGCTGCAAATCAAAATCACGGTTTTACACCCCACTACAAGCAGATGGGTATGTTCAAGCCACAGATTCGGATATATATAAATTAGTCTAAATGAAATATTTTAATTTGCTTATATGCTTTTTCCCTTTCTAATTCCCCTGATTATCAACATGGCTTCTAATTACATCAGAGGTGGTACCATTACACCAGTTTATTTCCTCATATGAAAAATGAATTTTTTCAATCGAATTGTAATTGATATAATTAAAAGATGATATCATCGGAGGAAATTTTTATTTGTGGTATTTTTGAGCCTGAATCACTGATTACTGTTTCAAAAGAATAATTAGAAAATGTTGCAGCATGAAATAAAAAATTAAGAACTTTTTGATATTTATAATTTACTTTATAAGGTAAAGTTATTATATCAACAATACTATATAATATAAAGGATGCATAAGTAAATTGAATGTATATGTAGAAAAAGTGAAATAATTTTTGTGTTATAATCAGCGACTTCATTACCTTAAAAGAGTTTATATATATCTTTTGATTTGTATAACTTACTACGGGATCGGAACTACTGACAGAAGTTAAAATACTTATATGAGTAAACAAATAAGTGATTTAGCGTTCGAAGTATGCTTGAATTTTCAATTGCTCAAAACGAAAAACTTCAGAAAAATTAAAAGATTAGATTTTTGAGATTCTGGGTCCTTATAGTGTTCAGAAAGATCTGGCGTAACATAAAAAATATATAAAATAATTAATAAAAACATTCAATTATTGAAACAAAATAATTTTTGAGTATAATTAAAAACTTCTAACGAACAAATAAAATAAATTTCCAAATTTATATACAATTTGCAATTTAAATTTGTACAATTGAATTATGTCTGCAATATTTAGATTAATCAATTAAGGATCTTAAGTACGAGATAAGGTAGCTACAGAGCATGATTTTTATGTTTACTATGGATAATACAGAAGGTTTCGATCAGAAAACTCTTGATAAAATGAACGCTGAAGTCAAAAAAACAATGAACAAACACGACCCAAAATCGAAAAATTATACTAAAATCTGTGAGCAGGTTGAAGATCATATCTTCGACAAATATTGTTCAGAAATATTTCGTCCATCTCTTAAATTATAATAATTTACCGGCAGTGTAAACTGTATTTCCGGTAAGTTGCAATTTTATTTATTTTTTACCTAGTTTTTAATTTTTGTTCATGTTTAGAAATTGTGGTAAATCATAACCTCAAGACTCTCTTGACAATATTCCAAAAAATTAAGGCACTCTAGCTTTTCGGATTTGACCGAAGACTCCAGAATACTACCAAAAGTGTATTTATACCATGTCAAGTAGCGCCTTCAACTCCACAAATGCTTCCTTTTTCATGAATCATATGATGTTCCTAAAGTTCTTTTCTTTGGAAGTATAGAATTCAAAAAAAGTTGTCTCTCATGCTCCTTTAGGAATTAGATTCCCTTGATTTTTCATCCATAATCAAGACAATCTTACCCCAGGAACATAACTCAGATAACCCACTATACTTAAATAATTTTAATAATACTGCCGAGATCATAATATGATCCATAAGAAAGAGTATTGGAGAAATTCCAGGCACTTGAGTATTGGAAAGGTTATCGAAATTCTCTGTAAATTATCAAACTTTCAGTAAATCAGCAACGCTTTAGATTCCCATTCCTTTCATAGCTATTTTAAGGTTTAAATGGACAATTAATTAGTCTCTGTGAAGATTATTTTAAAAGGTATTTGTTCGATCATTGAACACTTTAACTCATTCGCGGATAATATTTTTTAGAACCCCCTTGTTATTTATTTAACATATGCTGTTACCTTCTACATTTTTTTTCAGGAATTCCACAAAATCAGCATTCTACATTTTTTAAAATGTAGATAAACTCCTAAATTTCGTCATTATGATTATAAATGTATATATAGTACTCGTGAAAATAAGAAGTTTATCGAAATCCTCTTGTTTACATATGAGAATATCGGATTAATTAAAAGTCAGATTATTTCTTAAGACATAATTATATTGAGAAAAATATATGATATTTTTGAATACATATGTGGGAAGTGGATAGAGTTTGCAACCGGAATTTGGATAGAAAATATCAGTTAACTTCGATTTTTTGTCTCAATTCGCCCATCAAAATTATAGAATATATAGCATGATATATACTATTAAATAAGTATAACGCTGGTCCAAAAATCGCCTAACCTGTAACGAGAACTGTAATACCTATTGGTTCAACAAATTAAATTCTCCAAGTTTCATGGAATCTTATAAATAACCGTTGATGCTTCTCCAAAGGGCAGCCCAGAAAATATTAGGGAAACTGCAATATATACATTTAAGTCCTCAAACGAGGCTTATTATTCGATTATCAGCGTATCAATAATTTTCTCTGCAGCCTTTCCATCTCCAAAGGGATTGTTCCAACTCTTTTTTCCATTTATCATTTTGACAGCTGATTGCATGATGCGATTCGATTCAACCCCTGCCAGTATGTTCGATCCTACTTCAAGTGTTTCAGGTCTTTCCGTATTATCTCTAAGTGTTATGCAGGGTGTTCCAAGAATGCAGGTTTCTTCCTGAACACCACCAGAATCAGTAAATACAAGTCTGGCATTAGCTTCAAGCTGAAGGAATTCCAGAAAACTCACTGGCCTTATAGACATGATATCTTCCAATGAAAAACCAAACTCTTGAATCCTTTTCTCAGTACGCGGATGTACAGGAAATACCACAGGCATAGAGTATTCTTTTTGAATCATGGAAATACCTTTCAATAGTTTACTCATCTGTTCCCTATTATCGACGTTTTCAGCCCTATGGGATGTGAGAAGGAAGTATTCTTTTGATTTCAATTTCAAATCATTCAAAACATTTCCTTTATTATTAGAAATCTCTAAATTTTGAAAAACAGCGTCAACAATTGTATTACCAGTTACAAATATTTTGTTTTCTTCAATTCCTTCTTTCAGCAAATTTTGCTTTGAGAGCTCGGTAGGAGCAAAGAGAATATTCGAAACATGGTCCGCAACAACTCGATTTATTTCTTCTGGCATGCTTCTGTCATAACTTCTTAGGCCTGCTTCCACATGTCCAACTTTTATGTTCACTTTGGAAGCAGCAAGAGAACCAGCAAGTACAGTATTTGTATCGCCCTGAACTAACACCACATCTGGCTTTTCATCAAGAATGACTTTTTCTATACCTACCATAATTTTACCTGTTTGCTCTGCATGACTTCCAGAGCCTATCTCGAGATTATAAGCTGGTTTCGGCAGTTCAAGATCATCGAAGAAAGCCTTATCCATCTCAAAGGAATAATGTTGGCCGGTATGCAAAACAAAATAATCAAGGTTCCTTTTTTCACATTCTCTTATCAGAGGAGACATTTTAATAATTTCGGGTCTTGTGCCTAAGATTATAGATAGATTCATTTTGAGATCCCCATTTTAAGAATAAAACTATCTTAAAGTTGATTTTATCAAATTTGTAAATTTTATAGCTGAAGTATAATATCTCCGATAATTAAATTTGATGCTACTCATTAAATAGTAAAATTCGGATAAATTTGTAATTTAACAACTCTGCTGAGGTCCATTTACTTTGAATAATTCCTCTTTCCTTTGCATTCGTGTTCATCTCTAAAACTTCATTTTTTCTTTTTTTGCTTAATCCTCTTGACTCTGAAAGAATTAAAAATAAATGCAATAAAACCTCATCTAATTATGTATCCTTTTATTCTTCTTGAAAAGCCTACTATTTTTCCCTTTAGATCCTTTATTATTCAGTCAAAAAAAACACTACCAATATCCATTTTCAGAAGAATTCAATTCGCAAATTTAGATTGACTTGTTTTATATAAATATCGGCTATTGATTATGTTTTTTTCATTTTTCATCATTAGTAATCAAAAGTATTTATTGAATCAAAATAGATATCAATCAACTGATTTTGGGTAGGCTAAGATAGTTGCGAGATTCTTGAAGATTTTGAGAAATCCCTACTAATACTCTCTATTGGTAACCTATGAAAAATTTTAATCAGTTCCCCGTAAATTTATTGATATTTCAATATTGACTATATACATACTTTTAATAGTTCTAAGCAAATATTATTTTTCAACGTTTTTTGATCTTTTTTGCTTTGACATTGGAGCAGGTATTTGACCAGGCGTAGTAGTTAATTGACGAGTACCAATAAATTGTCCAAAAGCAGTTTCACTGGGTTATAAATATTTAATTGTAACTCTAGATCTATTAAATGATTGTTATCAAAAAATAACGACAAATTTAAGTTGTTAGAATTTGATTGCTGATGGGCTTAAGTGTGAGTATAAGTTCAAAGACATTTGATAGTTCATTAGGCTATCAGGATATAGAAATTGTTAAAGGTGGAGATATTGAGACAAAAATAGTATACCTAGTAAAAAGATATTCAATCATGCTCATTTATAATATAATGGACTATGTGGTATGGGTCCCAGCTTTAAACAAGTTAACCTTTATGGAAATCAAAGTTTATCATTAATTGGAGAGGAAGTTACTGTTGAAGACGAACACATCAACAGTATCTAATTTACTTCAAGAATTATAGTTACCAGTATGCAAAATAGTATTGAATCTTCTACTTTATAAATATATTTATTGCATCTTTTTTGAACTCTGACGTTTTTTATATACAACACACAAACTGCATTTGCTCGATATTCCACAGCATCTTTTAGTTCTTCTATTTATTTGTTTCCGGATAATACTCAAAGTATCATTTACAGATCAGATCAATAGGAGATATAATAAGTAATCAATTATTAACTTTGCAAAAAATAAGATAAAATATCATATATTGATATAAAAGTTAATTTTTTTATATTAAAAGAAAAATTTGAATTGGGGTATATGAATGGATCAAAAAGAACCATTCAAAATAACATTAAGTGGGATACTCAGTTGCATATTTGGATTGCTCTTTATAGTAATCGCGTTGGGGATGATTACAGAGCAGGAATATTTTCAGCAGTATTTTAGTTTTTGGCAGCTTTTGTATCTTTGCCCCCGATTTCAAACTTGATTGAATCAGAGTTGAATATTTCAGTATCTGGAGCAGTGAGATTTTTAATGGTAATACTCCTTTTAGCAGGATCATTTGCAGTTTATCATGCTCATACTTTTTCAGGGTCTTCTTCCAGATCTCATAGCATAACTCAGGATAAGAATGTTTGTTATTGGGATTGGAAATGTATGAGACATCCCATATAGGAGACACATATGCCCCATTGGGACATAAACATGTAGTAGCTAGTTTGTATCTATAAAATTCAATAGCATTTGCGTCAAATCGGCGTATCCCTTTTATTGATACAAATAACAACATATACATGATGGTACTGTACTGGACTGTTATTACAGGAATTCTGTTGTTAATTACATTCTTGAATTTTTATTGATGGGGAGTTGATATCTTAATTTACTTCATTTTAATGCAGAAATGCGCTTTAAACTTATGAATTCAATTGTTAACTTTCCGAGCTTTATTATTTAATGACTTTGATAATCATAAATTTAGAAACATCATTATTAATGATTACTGTTCAGAAAATAAGGTACTTGCCTTCTAACTAGCAGCACAGTTAAGTTTTGGTTCAATGCCTGTAGATATATATATTTATTAAAATAAATAAAAATAGATAGAAGAGAGTTCAGACAAATGAAAAAGACACTTAGTGTTTTGTTAGTAATTTGTTTTTTAATGTCCGTGACCGCTGCAGTAGTAAGTGCAGAAAACGGGAAATGGTAAAGAAATAGCTATGAAAAAAGTAGTAGCTATGAAGACAGATGATGGTAAAGACGTAGCTATGGAAGCGTAGGGGTTATACAAAATGTTGAAACAGTCATTCAGTAGAATGAAAAAGGTACTGGCTATTTCGCTGGCAGTCCTTTTTGTGTTGTCTTTGACAGCAGTGGCAGCGAGTGCGCAAGGCAAAGGGGGCCGTGGCGTGGGTTATGGCCCCGGCGGCAGTTATAACACCCCATATTAGGCAGGTAACCAAAAAGAAAATTATGCCAACCCAAACGAACCTAATCCTGCGAGTAATGTCTATGAAGAAGCACATGATACTTTAAATGAATTACTGGAAATGTAATATTGAAATATCGACCAAGTAAAAGAAGATACCTATGCATAGTTTTTTTGTGTATAAACCTATTCTTTTTCTCATTTCTCAGCCAACGTCACCGAACATTGTGACCGAATTGTGCGAATATACGTAGCTTTTTTAAAAAAGATATGCCATGTTCAAAAGCTAAATAGTTGTGACATAATGAAAATTCAGTAACCAGTCAACCTCAATTCGTATTTATTTAATCTAATTAAATAAAGTTCCTTTACTGTACCAAGCATCTGTCATCGGATTAATTTGATCGGTTTAGATAAACTATTTTTCCTGTGCCAGGCATTAGCATTTCTCCAGATAAGATGCTGTAAGCAAGGCTTTTTTCTTATCACGACACTCATATTCACATTTTCGGTCCCAATTATCACCTGATCCCTGGGGATGCGCCAAAGCATTCGCCTGAAAATAATTACCAGCATGATGGGGTCATGCGTGTTAATGCCAATGATGGCAGCGGACCCAATTACTGGCCAAATAGTTTTGGTGGTCCTGTTCCAGATCCTGCTTTTCTGGAACCACCATTTGAAGTATCATGACTTGCAGCCCGTACGCCTTACAGATACCCAAAAGATGACTTTATACAGCCAGGCAATCGGTACCATGATGTCATGACAGATCAGGACCATGAAAACCTAATAGGAAAGATTGTTTTCCATCTCTCATCTGCCCAGAAACGTATACATCTCAGGCAGACAGCCCTATTCTTCAAAGCTGATCCAGACTATGGAAGCCGGGTAGCTAAGGGTCTCAGTCTCGATATAAAGGAAGTTGAGCGCCTTGCTAACATGACCGAAGAAGAGCGTACCAGAGCAACTGAAAAATGAAATCATTTTGGATAATTGCTCAATTTAGCTGTAAAATTCAAATAAATATTTTTTACGGTGAAAACAATTTATTTATTATCTTTAGGACTTATGCGGTTGAGGTACAAAATCAAGCTCAATAAAAACTGATGTATATTTACAGTTTAGATAGCTAAAGGTCCAATGCTATTAATTTACCAGTTCAACAACACAAGTCCTGTTAAATGCAAATATTTACTTTCAAAACTTTGAGCCACCACCTGCAAATTCTCAAATTCAAAATTTGTCTTTTTTGTTTCAATATCAAGCTGGAGTCTAATCCAATCTGACAGCAACATTTTGACTTTATGATATACAGTTATCATATAACATCTATGCATTTTTCTTTGGATCAATGTAAAAATGTCCAATAATCTTGGCTGAAAAATTAGAAAATACACAGGTTTTGATACAAAAAAACAATTATTCGCTGAAAAGACAAGGGTTAAGATAGTAGTGAAGCGATTTATGTAAATTAATAGGGTAAAAAGTGGAGAAGAAAATTTAGCGAATTATTGAACTTGTATGCATCAAACTCTCTATAAGTTTATCCATCATTATATGGTTGATATTTTCATGATAAGTTTTCAGTGTAATAAACGCTTGCAATTTATGCATTAAAGCATATGCTCTTGCTACACCAGGAAGGGACAAAAAAATTTGCGATGAAATTTAAAAGTATTCTGGGAATAACACCACCAGATAATAGAAGACGACCTTCGATAGTGTTACACTTATTTCATCAATGGATTTTGGAACTGAGTAAATAAACAGAATATATATAGGTATATATATAAAAAAGGTTAGTTTTGAATCCATATATATCTACATATAGTTTAATCTAATTAGGAGTCCTGAAAACAGATCAATGAATAAGTACCTTAGAATGCCTCAATGTGAATTTTTTAGAATTAACTTTGTGTAGATCTAAGATAAGATAGAGCTTCTGCAGTCGAATGGCCAAATTGGTTAATAGGGTTAATTTTATTAGCTTTTCGGATTACTATAGACATATAGAAAAGCATCCGAGTTGATAACAAAGTGCGACCTGTCTCACAAAGAGTGAACGCAAATAAAATCCGTGAAAGTAATCCCACCTTTGAAAAATATACCTCTGAGCTTCTGATCCTTAAGCCTGAAGGTTATCCCTTAAGCGGCATGATGGAAGAATATCCTGTAATTGAAAATAGGGATGTTTTTGAGTTTTATGCTCGAGAACAGTGGAATGGACACATTGCTCGCAAGGGAGATTATCTTTTTGACAGACGAATGTTTCCAGATTTTGCTTACCGAATTATAGAAGTGGAACCTGCAGAATCAATAATAGGAAATTCAACATCGATTATTGTAACTGAAGAAAAAAATGGTTTTCCTTCTACGTTAGAGATAAAGGATAGCATTAAATTTGAAGACGTAATTGGACAGGAACTTGCAAAGCAGAAGTGTAGGCTGATAGAAAGATTCCTGGAAGATCCCGAGCGTTTTGGGAAATGGGCTCCAAGAAACATCCTTTTTTTTGGGCCCTCAGGAACCGGAAAAACTATGCTTGCAAAAGCCCTTGCAAATAAGACCGATGTGCTCATCATCCCTGTCAAAGCTACCCAACTTATTGGAGAATATGTAGGAGATGGAGCCCGCCATATTCATCAGCTTTATGACCGGGCAGAAGAGATGGCTCCCTGTATAATATTCATAGATGAACTTGATGCTATAGCTCTGGACAGAAAATTCCAGGAATTAAGAGGGGATGTAAGTGAAATCGTAAACGCGCTTCTGACAGAGATGGATGGCATTATGGAACGTGAAGGGGTATGTACAATTTGCTCCACAAACAGAATTTACTCACTTGACTCTGCTGTAAGAAGCAGGTTCGAAGAAGAGATCGAATTTGTTCTCCCAGGAGAAGAGGAAGCTCTTCGAATATTCGAATCAAATATGAAGACATTCCCCTTGCAAGTAGAAAATTGTAATTTCCAGGCCCTTGCAAAAAAAACGAAAGGACTTTCAGGCAGGGATATTGTAGAAAAGGTCTTGAAATCAGCTTTACACCAGGCAATTATTGAAGACAGAGAGATAGTGACGTGTAAGGATTTCGAAAATGTCCTTGCAAAACTTGGAAAAAAGGAATTCCCGAAGGATCCCTCTGAACTCTATGTTTAAACTGCAAAAATATAACAGTGTATAGAGTTTTCCTACAAAATTACAACTCTCAAGAAGTTATAAGAAAGGAAATTACATATCTGAAGAACCAAATTGCATAAAGTACATAAAGAAGATTTCGATGAACCCCAGTCTTTCGACATGTGCTTATAAATTATATATAAACAACTTGTAAAAATCATAGGTTTCTGAAATCCTCTCAAAATTAATCTTGACTTCACAACAAAATCTGTGACATTAACAACGATATATTATGCCACTTTTTAAGGTATAACATTTTTAAGGTACTATTATTTTTGATAGTATCCAGGAGTTATTAATTATTTCAGTCGAATACCCAGTTACTTGCTGCGGGGATGTAACTCCTTGACAATCATTATTAACCAACTGATTTATATTTTAAGCTACCTTTGCATTACAAAATGGAACTACTTCATGCAAAAATAGCATATATAAACTGAAATATAACATGATTTTTTTGTATGAAGTATCTTATAATTTTTTGAGATTATTACATCATCACATATTTAGAGCATAATCTGGCTTGAAATTTGCAACAAGTACTGTTTTGAATTTAATGCAAGCGGTATTATTGTACATGCACTAGATGACAAAGTTGTCAATGTGACACGAAAGAGACTAACAAGAGGATCCCAAGTGTGTATTACCGTCGTCTTTTTTGAGGGTAATAAATGCATAAATTACGGAGCTGAACAATTTGCGAATAAAGTAATTTTAAATGGTTCTATGTATGTATTAAGTAATTATTATTACAATAGATATCAAAGAGTAACTAAAAAACTAGTACTTAGTAAAAACAATTTTTGACTGGGAATGAAATTAAGTTTCAGTTTTTGTTAGATGTTTCCTAAAATAATCTTTTTTATAATTAGTTACTATTTTTAATAGGTATCTGCTTAAATATTACACAATTATTTAATACATTATAAATTAAAGAGTATTTCCATAAACCCCAATTTTTGACTAAGGATGTGAGATTGAGAGCCCAGTTAATTTCAAAGACTTCAACATTTCAGGTTCCAACCTTAACTGGGTTCAAAATTTTTTTTAGGGTGGAGACCGCAGAGAGAGCTGCAAGATAGCTGGTTTTAGGGTTTTCCGGAGAAGGGAGATTTTCGACTCTTGTGAAAAACTTGCCGAATTCTCCCTCTACAGTAATTTCATGCACGTTTCTGGCTAGGGTAGGGTCGGCAACTACTCTCACTTTAGTCCGCTCAAATCCTATACCTGCAAGGCTTATTGTTGCTGCCACGTTTACATTTGTCGGAAAGGCTTTGACGGCATACGAGGCAGAGCCTTCAAAAATTAAGGTTTCTTTTTCGATCTTTTCAAGTTCAATTCCCATATTTGCGATATATGGAGCCCCTGATAAACCTGAAGGAGGTTTTCTGGTGGTCAGGGTAATTGATGAGATCCCAGCTGCTGAAGCGGAATTTATCCCATCGATACCAACAACAGCGCCTGAGGGGAAATATAGCTTGCAGTTATTCTGTTTTGCAAGTTTAAAAATTCGTTTCCTGAGTTCCTCGTCCACCAAAGCACCTACACTAAGGACCATCACGTCACGTCCTGCTTCAAGTGCATGTGGCACTATGGACCTTACAGCATCTTGAGAGGCACTTTCTATGACAAGATCTACACTGCATAACAGTTCTTCAATCTTCATATATGCTGGACTGTATCTTTTCAGGGAAGCTACAAGTTCAAGAGCTTTAGTCTCAGAAGAGTCGAAAAGAGCATGAAGCTCCACATCAACCGCCCCTTTATCAATAGCCCTGCAAATATGGCCACCAATAAATCCACAACCGATAATTCCAATTTTCAGCATTTCAAACTCCTTATAAATAATCACCATTTTTGACCATTATTTTTTAATACTAAGTTTCATAATTACGGAGATTTTTTTCTGGGGTTTTGATTTATTGCGGTCTCAGGATGTAGTAAATGATGATGAATTTTTGTGATCCCAGAAAATACTAAAAACTCTCCAATTTAGAGGTGGGAGACTTGTATTATTTTCCCCCTCCTTAAATCTTCTGTTGCTGAGCATTTTCATCTTTTTATTACTTCGGAGTGCAGAGGATCAAGAATACACTGTCCTTTAGATTTGAAATTAGGTGAACCTTCAACTCTTTTTATTTTAGTTCAAACCTCCAAATCGTCGTTTCTTTGTAAAGTTAATTTGTTTTTGGTACAATTGTCATAGGTGAAATACTCATTGGAATTTAACAGCTTTTGCCATGATTATGATCAAATAATCTACCACATGGTGTTGATACCTAAGTACCAATACAATATATTCTGCAACAATAAAATCAAAACGGATTTAATGTCTAAGTTTGCCACTATTTGCAAGCAGAGCTGCAAAGTTCATGATATGGAAGTTTGTAGATGATAATGTTCACTTATTCCTGGAATCCATCCAAGCAAATCTCTATAAGAGGTAGTTAAATACTTGGAGGGAGGTCGTTCTTACATACTTTTTAAATTTTATCCTTAATTGGAATAACTACACTTTGATGGGAGTCCTATAGTCAAATAGTAAATTATATCGATCCTTTGGAGATATGACTGATACAATAATAACATCATAGCAAAGAATCTCAGAGATAGCTGAGAGTAGAGTTTAAATCATCTAGATTAAAGGAAAGTGGACAAAAAAGAAATAAGGATTTCTGAGTCTCTACAAACCTAGCTGGGGGCTTGAAGAATAACCTATTCTTTAGGGTGGGGCGGCTGAAGCAATTTGATCCATAAAGTTTTTCCTACCCTTTATTTGAACTCACATTAACATTAAAAATATCAGAAAGGCACCATATACTTTATGAATTTAAGTAGCATAAAGTAGCTGGGTAATGTTCATGCTTATCAAAGATGTTGAAAACTTTCTCGAAGAAGATTTGGGGTACGATGACATCTCGTGCACTATTGTGCCTAACAAATCTTCAGAAGCTATTATTTCTACAAAAGAGGATTGTATTGTTGCCGGGATTAAAGAAGCTGAATCAATTTTCTGCTATCTTGGAATTCAGGCTGAAACAACCCTTCAAGATGGGGAGAGTCTCAAAAAGGGAGATATAATTTTCAAGCTAAATGGGGGAACAGTGTCAATTCTTAGGGCAGAGAGGCTTACATTGAATTTCCTTGGACATCTTAGCGGGATTGCAACTCTTACTCGAGCTTGCATGGATATAGTAAGGAAGCATTCTGATACCACAAGGGTGGCATGTACTAGAAAAACCACACCAGGCTTAAGAAAATTTGAAAAGTTGGCTGTAATTGCAGGTGGAGGAGATCCTCACAGGTTTAACCTTTCAGACTTGATCATGATTAAAGACAACCACTTAAAACTGATGGGACTTGAAGCTGCAATTAAAGCATCCCGAAAAACCAGCTTCACTCGTAAAATAGAAGTTGAGGTTGAGTCTGCAGAAGATGCTTTACTTGCTGCAAAACTCGGAGCTGACATTATCATGTTGGATAACATGCAACCTGAAAAAGTTCTGGAAACTCTCGACCTACTCAAGGAAAAAGGGCTTAGAGATTCAGTAATTGTTGAAGCATCTGGAAGGATTTCTCAGGCAAACCTTGAAGTTTATGCCAAAACAGGGGTAGATGTTATATCGATGGGTTCTCTTGTCCATAAATCAAGATGGATAGATATCAATCTGGAAATACTAGATTAGAAATCGTTATTGAAAAAAATCCGAAAGCATATATTTCAGGAATCCTTATTAGAAAACATCAGCAAAGAAAATTTCAATTTTAGTTTTGCTTCTTTTTTGCTTAAGAGCATTTCGATAAACCTCTGATTTTCACGAATCATTTAGAAGCGATTTATAAGCATATGACGAAATTTAAGGGTTTATCAAATTTCTCTTAAGGTTATAAACTTCGAAAAGATGTCATTGATAACACATACAGACAGCGTAGGCAACAACAAAATCAGCGATTTTATAGACATTAAGTAAAAGAGTTTTTTTGAACAGGAGCATGCCTGGAAAGCTTATTTAGAGTATATTATCCCGCTCTATACAATGTTATATTTATTAAAGATCAGGCTGATGCTGCAATCATAGCTTTACCAGGAGAACAATAAAGAGTCAACTTCTGAATTTAATGACAACCAATACATATTGCCAATGTAAATAATACGCAATGCCACTAAGCAACGCTGCTCATAAATATCGAGATATGTAGGACTAATCCATTTAGATTTGGTTCAGGAACAAAAAGTCAAAAAGTGTTATTTTTTATGCTAAAAATCTAACATTCAAGTCGGGAAATACTTTGTTTGGTATCCAAAGTTATGCAAAAAATTAGTTAATAGATGACAACAGAAGTAAATTTATATAATCCATCACTTATTTATTGAATCTGATTTTATCTACCTCGTTCCTGTTTGTTCCGGTTTCCCTTTTTTCGCTTGCGAAACAACCTTATCGGTTTTTCCTTATCTTCAGCCACTTCTTTAAGTTCCCTCTTTTCTTGATTTGGTAGTTTTCCAATTTTGGTTCGACTTTTTAGAGGTTTATTATAGTAATTTTGGATAGTCTACAAAAACAAAAGCATCTCGATGCTTTCTGTATATTTATATCCAGAGAAAACCTCTAAGCTAAGACCCGGAATCGAACCGGGATAAAATGGATCTGCAGTCCATTGCGTAGCCTTTCCGCCATCTTAGCATTAATTCTCAACGTTCATTTATAGTTTTAAGACATTGATTAATACCCCATGTTCCGCAGAGTTTTCATAGACATTCAATTACATTGCAGAGATTTCCAAATTTTGTTTTGCTAACAAACATGAAAGGAGTAATGAAGCGTGTGCTAAGAACATCCAATTATCCACAATCATTATCTATTTGCTAATTCTTCCAATCTTTTTTATTTATAGTGGTATGAGTTTTTAATCTATTACTATATTGAGAAAAATTATTGTGGACTTCTGTGGAAAATGGGCTGATAATGGACTTCTGTGGAAAATGGGCTGATAAATTAGATTACTTCAAATAATATTATTTTTGTTTAAATTTAATCTGCGAATATTTAATAAGTTGTCGTCGGTAAGAACAGCATTAGTTTATTTAGATACCATGTACAATCTATATTTCCATATTCTATGAATTAAGCCACATTTGTGACTGGCAAAATATGCTTTACAATCATGAAGCTTCAATTTGCTATTATCTACTTAGACTTGAACCTCCTTTATATTTGAAATTCCTTTTTAGGCTCATGGACTCAAGAATGATGCGATTGAATGCGATTACCTCAATTAAAAAATATATTCAAGAGCCTGGCCTTTGAATTTTTTAATATATCTATCTTTTTTAATACATCTATTGATTTCAGAATTTTCAACTAAACAAGAGATTTATTTTGGGATCGATTCAAAAGTTTTCTGTTTAAATACAAAAGTTTCTTCCAAATATTTTCTTCCATTCTAGTGATTTTGTATGCACAAAGAGGTCAGGGAGATAACTTTTGAGCCACGTGAGAAAACTTTTAAGCCATAGCTCAGAATCATATCAGGATGAAGTGGATCCAGAATCCATTGCGTAGCATTCCTTTCATCCTCGATCGCGATGCTGAGTCCCAATGTGAGCTAACAAAAGTGGATACAGAATCTAATGCACAAAAATTATTTCATCCCAGTCGCAATTCTGAGCCCCAATTGTGAGCTAACAATACACAATACTCATTGCTAATATTAAAGCCCACATTTTACGGCAAAAAATGCCTCAAATATCTAAGTGACCTGATGTCTAGTTGGCAGCGTGCATAATTAGAAGTAAAATCTGCTTTTATACCTTTTAATCTTCTTTTTTGATTAAACACAATGGTTACAGTATTTGATTCTTACTGCAGTTCCACTGCAAAAATGAAAATTTTATAATTTTTGTATACATTTTTGATAACTTTACTATTCTATAGTTTAGAGAAATGTACAATTTTCTACCAATAATGCAGATTAAATGCAAAAAAAATATTATAGTCCCACTGACCATGACAGCAACCATTTTGGGTGCAAGAATGCTGTCATTTCTGGTCTTAGAGGTCCTTGATAGTCCAAAATCAAAACAAACTAAAACCAGAAATAAAAAATATGCATATATTATCGAGAAATTTTACAGTGTTTCAGCCATAGAAAGATCAAAAGCATTTAATTTATTCATTGTCGAGCCGCTGAGAATGGACGTAACCAGTGCCATGATAACCAAAGCCACAAACAAGCTATCATTGATAAGTCCCACATCCCTGGCAACAGTAGCTAATATCATCTCCATTGCTCCCCTTGAATTCAAAGCAAAACCTATTACTGCAGACTGCCTCCATGGCATCTTGCTTACACGTAAGCCAAGCATCACACCGAGCACCTTGCCTATACACGCAACTAAAAGAACTACCACCACAAGGACCGGGTCAAAAGATGCTACGAAATTAGCCTGTAGACCAATTGAAACAAAGTAGAGTGGGGCAAAAAAATACATGACGAACTGATAGACTATCTCATGAGCTTCATCCTGTTTTTCCAGGTTCTGGGAGAATGCAAGACCTACCAAAAAAGCGCCAAAAACGGCATGTATACCGATAGCTTCCGCAAAAGCTGAAGTCAACAGTATAAAGATTGTCGTTATTCCAAGGAAGGCACCTGGCCAGGGCTATGTGACTTGAGCCATATAAGAGCTATCTGAGCCAAAACCCGACCTATCGTGAGCATGAAAACAAACAGCAAAAGCACTAGAATGAAAGTCATGTAAGGAGAAATATTAATGATACTATTAGGCGAAAAATTGCTCAGAATAAAAGCAAATAACGACCACCCTATCAGATCATTGATTGTTGCTGCCCCGATAATTATCATCCCAATATCTGTATTCAGCAAGTCTAGGTCCATGAGAGTTCTAGTAATAACCGGCAGAGCTGATATTGACAACGCTGTTCCCATGAACATCGCAAAAAAAAATGTTTCGCCCTTAAAATACTCCCCCCAACATATTAGGAAATAGGACGATCACACCGAAACCAAGTGTAAACGGTAACAATATACCCATCGCACTAGCCAATGCTATGTGAATGCCGCTATTCCTAACGAGCTTCAGGTTCATTTGCAAACCTGCAATGAATAAAAAGAAAAGAATGCAAATTTGGATTAGTGCATCTCTGCCTTCAAAAATAGCACCAGATGCTGGAAATAACCATCGATAAGTACTTGGACTAAGCCATCCAAAGACCGTCGGACCGAGAATGATACCGCCAAAAAGCTCGCCCAGGACCGCAGGAAAACGAAGACTACTCATTACATGACCGCACAAAAGTGCTATGAAAAGCATCACAGAGATCTCCAGGAAAAATATTACCATATCCATTGGTGCCATACTGAGTTATCCTCATTACTTAAATTATAAAAGAATATGCTCAAGATTGATCTGCAGCATCCGAAAATGCTAATTAAGTAAACGGTTTTGCCTCCATAATTTGTCTAAAAAACACCTGACTTATCCATAAAACATCAAGTACTTAATGAAGGAAGATCAGCTTTGAGGGTTTTCAGTAATCCCCTAAACTTCGCAGATATACTTTGCATCATTCACACCAAGCTTTCCTATTGTATTTTCTGCGCCGTTCAAAACCGTCTTATAATATCCTGCATTCAATCCATTTCCGCAGAGCTTTTTCACAATCAGTGCTGCTGTAAATGTTTTCTCAACATCTGCACTTGTGGCAGTTAGAAATAACGCTTTACTCACAGCATCTTCACCTCAAATTTAAGCTCTTTAATCATTCCCATATCATCACTAATGTTGATTCCGGAAGTAGTCAGCATATCTCCGGATATAGCGGCATTAGCACCTGAAAGAAATAATAACCTGCCTTTATCTGCTATAAGATCTCTGCCCCCTGCCAACCGAATAGCAGCATCGGGTAAGATAAAGCGAAAGATTGCCACTGTTTTGCGCACTTCATCAGCTGTCAGCACAGGAAGTTTCTCATAGGGAGTTTCGGGGATTGGACTCAAAATATTTACAGGAACCGATTTGATACCCAATCCTCGAATATCCAAAGCCATATCAATGCGATCTTCTATTGTTTCACCAAGTCCTATAATGCCGCCGCTGCATACTTCAAGTCCTGCTTTTTGTGCTGCTTTTATAGTATTTATTTTATCGTCATAGGTATGAGTTGTGCAGATGTTAGGAAAATTTTTGCGTGAAGTTTCCAAATTGTTATGATATCGTCGTATACCTACATTCTTTAGTTTGAATAACTGTTCTAGAGACAATAACCCATGGGATGCGCATAAAGAAATATCACAATTTTTTCTGATTTTACTGTAACTGTTGCAAACACTTTCTAGTTCATCATCCGCCAGTTTCTTCCCTGATGTTACCACAGAATATCGCAAAATACCTTTTTCATGGTTGCAAATTGCTTCTTTTAATAAGCTTTTACAATCCAAAAGAGGATATTCCTCTATAGAAACCTTATAATGAGCTGATTGTGCACAAAATTTACAGTTCTCCGAACATTTCCCATTTTTTCCATTGATAATTGTACAAATGTCAAAGGCATTGCCACAGAAATGCTGACGCAATTCGTTGGAAGCTGTGCTCAGTTTCTCCAAATCAGCATTAATCAATTGCATCGCATCTTCTTTATTAATTTGAAATCCATTTAATATTTCGTTTTTTATTTGTTGTATCATAAAACATTAACCTCCTTTCAGGACCCAATTCCAGAGTGAATATATAATTCCTCGAATAACAGGCATAAACAAATGAGGATTCCGATAAACCCTAGATTTTGTCATATGCTTAGAAATTGTATATAAATAACTCATAAAAATCAGGATTTATGAAATCCTCATTAATATTCCCAAATAGTTGTTTTAATCTGACATTCTGCAGATGTACATATTTGTAAAATTTGTTTGCCTACTTGCCAGCTATTATCTATGAATGTTAGATTAATTTTCAAATTGTTGTCGTGTTGAGAAAATAGGTTGTATTATTTATACATCTACAGAAAATGAGTTGAAGCTTTTCTAATACCTTTTTCAAACAGGATTTAAAATAAAATTACCCTATCATAAAAAGATAGAACTTACTTCAGAATTTCAGAATCTAGTTTGATAAGTGACTCAAAGATGCAACCTTATCCATCATGTTGTTTTCTTACCATATTGTATGCATCAGCTACTGCAAATATCCAGATACCAAAAAATGTGAAAAAACCAATAATAAGCGCCATCAAGCATAAACTAAACCCCATTGCAGCAATTATTGCAAGTCCTCGAAATATATCACCTGCATATACCTGGCCGAGCCCTGGAATTATGCAAGATAATAACGCTGCAAGAATCGGGCTTTTTCTTTTATTTTTGATTTTATCTATGCTATGCTCATGGCATATTTCTGCCATCGTATGGACCTCTGCATCTGTATTACATGTCCTACAATATGCTTTTTCCATCGTACTTACTCCATTGAAATAATTATTTTCATTCAATAGTATGTTGCCTAAATTATGCTCAACGACATTCAGTTCTTTTAATTATTATGGGATGCTACGATGCATCACAACATTTCAACTCTGAAGTGTTTATCTGCAAGAATGAGATACGTATTGATCCTGAATTTCAACTTGATTAGGGTGTAGTGGACAAAAGGTATCTGATTTTTGCTTTCGATCAGGGGAAACGGTTATTGAAAGATTCGATAGAGGATGCCCTTTACTCCTCATTTCTAGCTCCTTATACCAACCAAAAGCAGCTCTTTTCACTTCAATATCTCGCTCTTTTAAAGAATGCTCAAGGCCAGTTAAAATTTCAATTGCAGTTTCCGGGTTGCTTAAATCGTTTGTAAAATGGGCATACGGATAAATCATAACCTTTTTTGTCTTTATCATTTCGAGGCGCCTGATAACTTCTAGAGTGGCATTTTCAATAACATTATGTGGATTGTCCTCATCGATTTTCTCAGCACAGCAGAAAAGAACGACACATTCTTCCATATAATCTTTTTTTACAGCTATTGACTCTGCTACTTTTGTTTTCGTTTTGATATAGTACCGTACATAATCAACGTGGACAAAAATAATTCTAATTTTGAGTCCTCCTTCCAAGTTAACTGAACTTTCCGATAAGAGCACTTATGCTATCACTTGTAACCATACCTATTATGCGGTTTTCTAAGTCGATGACTGGAAGTGCGGAAATTGAGTAGTTTTCCATTATTGACGATGCAGTCTCAATTTTATCGTCTCCATGCACATATCTGACATCACGTGTAATTATCTCATTCAATTCATTTATTTTACAGGCAACTGCTTTTGTAATATCCCAGGAAGTGACAATACCTTCAAGTTTTCCATCTTCTGATACGACAGGTAGATGGTTTACTTTCTTTTTTACCATGAGTATTGATGCGTTTTCTATTGTTTCATCTCTGAAAACTGAATAGAAATTCTGATTCATGATGTCCTTTACAAGAATCTGTGATAGAAAACTCCTTATTAGGTAATTCATCTGTCCTTCTTCAAGCAAGAAGGCATCATGTCCATATTGAGACCTGATTTCTTCGTATTTTGCATCAACTCCATTTGCTGTAAGAGCAGATACGATTTCTTGGGCTTGATACGGAGGATAAAGCCAATCTGAAGTTATGGAAATTACAAGGTACTTTGCAGTAACTCCAGCAAAGCCTTCTATGAGGGACCCATTCTTTGAAAGGTCAAAGAAATCCACGCATTTTGTAATATAGAGATACGAATTAGCGTCAAAACGCTTTGTAAAGGTATCTCCCTGATGATTCAGATAGCTTTCTACCTGAAAATTTGGTGAGCGATCTATACCTTCTTCATCCTGCTGAACTCTTCCAAACTTCTTTTGCATCGAAGCATCGCTTAGGTATGTTATATGGCCTACCATGCGTGCAAGTGCGAGTCCTTGTACAGGTATTTCTTTCCCGTAATAATTCCCTCCATCCCATTTAGGGTCATCAGTTATTGCTTTCCTTCCAATTGCTCCAAATGCAATTTGTTGTGGGGTTGAGGATGCAGTGGTAGCTATTGCGATAGCCTTTTTTACCATATTATGGATAGCTCACTGTCCATTGAAGCACCTGCATCCCACCCATTGAGCCACCTGCAACTGCATAAAGTTGTCTTATTCCTAGATATTCGATCAGTTTCTTCTGGGTGTTCACAATATCTGCTATAGTAATTACAGGAAATGAGATCCCATAAGGCTTCCCTGTTTCAGGATCTATGGAAGAGGGACCTGTAGATCCCTTACAGCCTCCCAGTATGTTTGAACAGATGACGCAGTATTTCTCTGTATCAAATCCTTTGTTTGGGCCAATTACTATGTTCCACCAGCCTGGCTTTTGATCTCCCTTATGAAACCCTGCAGCATGGGCATCACCTGTTAAGGCGTGGCAGATTAGGATAACATTGCTCTTATCAGCATTCATCTTTCCATAAATCTCATATTCTATACTGACATTGGAAAGAGTTTTCCCGCTCTCCAGGCTTAAAATTCCAGGGACTTTGTAGTTCATTGAACGAACTATTCCTAAATTTTGGCCTTTTTTTTCCGAAAAGAAATTTTTAAAGGAGGGAACCTTGACCGAAATTTCCATATTCATACCTCTGAAAGTTCATGTTCTAGATTGAACTTTATGTTTTCAGTATCATTCAGACCCAGGGCAAAGTTCCTCTGAAGATATATTATATATATTCAAGACTACATAGGGTTTCCAACGTTCCTTGTATCCTGATATCTTATACCATCCTTCTATTCTATCCCTTTTTCAGCTTTCTTTCGAGTATGAAGCGGAATCTAACTCACTTAATTCCTGAGTTGTGCCGAGAGCATAGTTACTCTGCCATTCTGGTATACATTCGGTTATCACATACATTCACAATTGTGACAACATTATCGCATTTGTGATACTAGTATAAATATTTATTTCTTAATACGCGGAAAAGGAGAGTACGGATGATTGCACTTTGTGAAAATTAGTAGTGAGAAATTAAAAAGATAATTCGACAAGCATCCTTCAAATTTAGATCAAATAGTCATTTTCTTCAGATTATAGCAAAAAGCCTTCTCTGAAGCAGGACATCTTTTTTTATTAGAGAATTTTCTTTACAGATTTATAACTATTTCTCTTTCTGTTTCGATTATAAATTCCATAGAACCTGATCTGTTTATATTTAGTATAATTCCAGATGCTAAGAATAGGATCTGCAAGTTTCAGAACCTCAGGCTTGCACTCAAGATATGCAAAAAATTTGTGTTGGGAAGCTTTTTGTTGGTGTGGAGGGATACAAATTTTCCCAAATTTTGATCTGGAATGAAAATACTCTACAAGTTTACAGTAAAATTTACTACATTTATTGAATTTGCAGACTTGTATAGATACCGGATTCTGCTTTTACTATGACTGAGTTACTTATATAGCATATGAAGACTGCTTTATGATTTTTTCGTTCTCACATATTAAGAGATTCCGCAGTGATTATTATGTCACTAGCAGCCTAAATTTGGAATCGGTAAAATAATTATTTTTCCAAGAGAAATAATTGGTGTCTAGTCTGTCATTAAATGAACGCCTGCAAAAACTGTAATCCCAGCTTTTAAACTCACTGCTACTTTATAGGGGAAAGAAAACCTGCAACAAAATTCACAACATTTTGAACTTTCTCATGTGCGTAAAAATGTGCAAAGATTATTGTATTCGTTTCTTTGCTAAGTTTTGTATTTCTTCTACAATTTTCCAGTTTTCCAAAATAATCTTGTTCCTTAAACTGAGGAGTAAAAATGCAGAAATCCATTTTTAATTTTCATCTTCTTCCATTAATTCCGCATACTGAGCAATTCTCTGTTTTATTAACATTCAATTCGCTAAAGGAGCATGAAAAACCGTCCCATAACAAAAGACGATTTTCCAGAAGCTTTCCCTGTCCAGTTATATATTTAATCGCTTCATTTGCCTGAATTGCACCAATTACTCCTGGGGTTGTTCCTAGTACCGGAAATACTTCTTTTTTGAAAGAGCTAGGGAATATACAGCAGAGACATGGTGTTTTTCCTGGAATTACTGTTGTCACTTGGCCCCTGTAACCTGAGATTGCACCGTGAATAAGGGGTATTTTTCGTTCAACTGCAAGCTTATTCAAAACATACCTTGTATCAAAATTGTCAAGCGCGTCTATGATCAGGTCACAAAGAGGAACTATTGAGCTTACATTTTCATCGGTTATTTTTTCCTTGATCGTATCCACTTTTATTTCCGGATTCAGAGAAGTCAGTTTTTCCTCTGCAGATTCTACCTTATTTCTTCCAATGTCTCGCTCATGGTGGAGAAACTGTCTATTCAGATTACTGGAATCTACTATATCAAAATCTGCAATTATTATTTTCCCGACACCTGCAACAGCAAGGTAAGTTGAGATTGGAGAACCTAATCCTCCTGTCCCAGCAACAAATACACTTGCCTTGCGTAATTTTTCCTGGCCTTCTACTCCAAAAAGCATTATCTGCCGAATATATTTTCCAGTTACATTTTTTTCCATAATTCTTCTCCGATATTTTGATCCGTGATATTTTTAAAATAAAGAGAAACTATCCTTAATTGGCAAAACAATAGCATTAGCCATCTTATTTAAGAGTAAATCGCCATATTTTTCTGAAATAATTTGCATCAATTGTTGGCTTTCAATCATATTTTTTTGCATAGATAGTAATAGCAACTTTCGGCTACGCAAAAATCAATATCAATCAATTGATTTCTTGTAGGCTGAATAGTCAGAATAAATTAGTCTATCCAGGGCTCAAGTCCTTTTTTTATGAGATGGTAGTTAATAGCCTCATGGATTGCTTCTTCTGCAAGCATTGAACAGTGCACTTTTATTGAAGGGAGCCCATCAAGTGCTTCTACAACTGCTTTATTTGAAAGTTTCCAAGCTTCTTCCAAAGTTTTTCCTTTGATTAGTTCGGTTGCCATACTGCTTGATGCAATTGCAGCCCCGCATCCAAAGGTCTGGAACTTCACTTCTGTAATCCGATCTCCTTCTATTTTGAGGAATATCTTCATTACATCTCCACATTTTGCGTTTCCAACCTCTCCTATCCCATCGCTGTTCTCAATGCTCCCCATATTTCTGGGATTTAAAAAATGGTCCATCACTTTAGCGCTGTAATCCATGAGCCATCCTCTATCAATATTCTTCAATTTTCAAATTATTAAAAAAACTTCTTCTGACTCAAAATTTCTGAGTAATTTCCCACTTTATTTTGATTAACTAATTTATTTTCTTAAAGAGTCCTATATTCCTGAGGCGTCAATGGTGACATATTTCTTAGCTTCTGCACTATTTCAGGAAGAATCTCAAGTACCTTGTCCACATCTTTTTGGGTATTCATCATTCCAAGACTCAATCTCAAAGAACCGCGAATTATTTCAGGCTTGACTCCACAAGCTGTAAGAACATGCGAGGTTTCGAGAGAAGAAGAGTTACAAGCGCTTCCTGCAGATGCAAAAATTCCTTTCGCATTTAACATAAGCAGAAGGGATTCTCCTTCTATGTATTCAAAAGTTACATTTATGTTGTTTGCAAGCCTTTGTGTAGGATGACCATTGAGATGGGTTTTTGGAATCGTAATAAGGCCTCTAATCAAGCTCTCTCTCATCTCAAACAGGATTTTATTTGATTCTTCAATCTCGCCTGTTGCAAGCTCTATAGCCTTCCCAAGACCTACAATAGCTGGGACATTTTCGGTTCCAGCCCTTCTTTTTCTTTCCTGATCCCCACCATGAATCAGTGTTTCTATTTTTGTTCCTGTTTTTATGTAGAGTGCCCCGCATCCCTTGGGTCCTTGGAATTTATGTCCTGAAAGGGATAGAAGGTCAATATTCATTTTTTTGACATCTATAGGGATGTGCCCTACTGCCTGAACCGCATCAGTATGGAAATAGATTCTGTTTTCTCTTGCTATTTTTCCGATTTCTTCTACAGGTTGAATCGTCCCAATTTCATTATTTGCGAACATTATGGAAATGAGTATCGTACCATCCTTAATTGCGCTCTTAAGTTCCTCAGGAGATACCATCCCATATTTATCTACAGGGAGATATGTTACCTCAAATTCCTGTCCTTCTATCCATTCACATGCGTGCAGAACTGAATGATGTTCTATCGAGGAGGTGATGATATGTTTTTCTCTATTCCTGTTTGCAAAGGCTATCCCTTTTATTGCCCAATTATTTGATTCGGTACCTCCTGATGTAAAATAAACTTCATATTCTTCAGCACCGATAGCTTTTGCAACCTTTTTTCTTGCATCTTCGAGTGCATGTTTTGAGGTTTTCCCCAGATCATGAATTGAAGAAGGGTTTCCGAAGTTTTCTGTCATGTAGAGGATCATATTTTCTACAACTTCTTTTCTTACAGGAGTTGTAGCAGAGTTATCCATGTAAATTTTCATGTTCTCAACTGTCACACCTACACCTTCACAATTGTTAATAACCATAAAGACTGTCACTATTTAATTTTTATCGTGTAATACATTCGGATAAATTCGACAAATTTTTAAAAACTAGCTGTTTGTTATAGAAATCATCAATTCGTAGTTCAATCCCAGCACTATTATTTTTTACACTGAAAGTAATATATATGAATACGCAACATACTATTCACAATTGTGATTTATTAAGTGTGATGGTTACTATGGAAACTCCATGTCAGAAGGCTGTATGGGATCTTATTCCTGCAATCAGAGCCAGTCTTGCAATAGAACTTGTAAATAAAGGACAGTCACAGGCAACTTCTGCAAAGTTATTGGGGATTGCGCCGTCAGCGGTTTCCCAGTATATTTTGGGAAAAAGAGGGTACAGGATCGAATTTAAGGGAGAAACGAAGAAATTGATCGAAAAGCTTGCTCAGGACTTGATCGACAACAAGGTCGACGACTTTGTGGCAAGTATATGTAAGATCTGCGTAAATGCAAGAGGAATTGAAAGTAACTGCAAAAGCAATTTTGGTCTCGAAGATTTAGGTAATAAAGCAGTGAAAATTGAAAAATAAAAGCTTATTCCGGTTGAACACCCTGCAGCTTGCTACTTGAATTGGAACATATTTATTTTGGGCTCTGTAGAAATCCTTAATTTAATGAAATTATTTCTACGATCTTTTTGTTTAGGTTGTATACTATAAGTTTAATATTTCACTTATTTTACATGATTACGGAACTTTCCTGCCTTAAGTACTTCTCAAACTTCCTTTTGACAACAGAGAATGTTGTCTCAGCTATATTCCTTTAATTATATTTCACGTTGTCAAAGGCCAGAGAACCTGTTTTCGGTATTCCCCCCGAATTTTCGTTCTCTTTCTTTCCCTTTAAAGGTGTAATTGAGTCTGCTCTGATTTCTTCTCTAATAAAAAAATGAATTTTTTCTGAATCATACACTTTATCCATCACACAACTTTCAGATTTTCTAATTCCATTTGATTGCCCTATCAAAGCATTTGCATGTTGATTTCAGGATCTGTTTGTTGACTTATTTTCCATCCGAATATTACCTTCTTTTTTTATCTAATGATATTGAAGTTTTCAGAAAGCTTCTTCGCAGCTTCCCTGTTCTACGGAAATAATAATGACTTGCTTAGGAACTCGTAAATCCTGTTTTATCAATCTCGGTAATGGAGACATTCTCTCCATATGAGTAAAACAGCTTTAGAATTCTTGACAAAATGAGGTTAAATAGATAAGACGAAACTATAGATATAAACTTTTGAAGATTATTGAAATGAAGAATCTTATCAAGATCAAGTTTTTCTTTGACATCGTTCATGAGATCAATAAGTTTTATAAAATTACGATAGTCTGTGTATATAAATTCCTTAAAAAAAATAGAACTAGAAGCTGATGCTGAGTATAAACAGATCTAAATATTTGCAGGAATAAAGGTTCAGTCTCGAAGACTGAACAGTTTGAAGACTGGTATCGACAAATTTAATGTATTTATTTGATTTCATTATTGAATGTTTCTTCGTTTTTGTGGGAAGAAATAAGGAGTTACATTATACCATAATATCTATAAAAATAAAATGTAAAAATTCAACTTAGAGACTTTCTACATAGCCGAATTATTTGCAATAATTTATAAAATCTATTCAAAAAGTTCCAAAATCATGTTTTTTTCTTCATCGTCTTATTTATGTTATCTGTCCACTATTAATCCAACCCAAAAGCACAAAGACCATGAAGAATACACAAAAACCATAGATCAAAGGAGCTATCGAGCTATTGGAACAGTACCAGCTTCAGGCCAAATGAAAATATAAAAAGCGCCATAAAATTTCGAATTTTTCGTGGGGTCTTTTTCCAATTATTTTTCCAGATCATTGCCACAACAAAATATGCGGGTATGTAGATCAAAAAACCTGGTATAATGGCAGGCTCAAGCCCGAGACCACCTGTGATATAGGTAGCTATCCTTGTAGAATCGATTACAGAAGATATGGCACCCACGGTTGCAATATAAATGGCCTTCTCCAGGTTAAAAGCGCTCAAAACTAATGCATTTATCTCTCCTATATACCGAAGGTACTGCAAGAAACCCAGTCAGGGATCCACAGGGTATTGTTACCAATAACCTTTGCCTCAGCTTGAATTGCGACTGTAATATTTACAGCAGCAGAAGCAAACAACAAATCAAAAAAGCGATGAAATAGATACGGATAGTGAGCCTTTGATCAAGTCTGAGAAAAGAGCACATCAGAAACCTGATACTGAATTGGGATTTTGGACTGGTATTGCTGCAAAAAGTGCTCTATTTTATCCCTGGATTTTAGTTCAAATTCTCTAAATACTTCATCGCGTATCGCTAAAAAACCAGCGCTTGTCCTATCCCTTTTCCTGGTTAAGGGACATCAATGATTTTTTTCACATTTCCTGGGCCATCTGTCATGACAACAATGCTATCCGCCAAAAATGCTGCTTCTTCGATATCATGTGTAACAAATATGATTGTCTTTTTCTTCTCTTGCCATATTCTTTCAATTTCATTTTGCATGGTCATTCATGTCATTTTAGGTGTGTCTCCATTTCCCACTTTAGCAAAAAGGCTTCTAGTTCCTTTTTTCCAATATCAAGCTGGGAGCTAATTTAATCAGATAGTCTCATTTTGCTTATCTTGATGCATAGGTCATAATAAAATAGATGTGTTTTAAACTAATTTGAACAAACATGCTCTCAATTTTTGGCTAAGATGATAAAAATACACAGGTTTTCTCACAAAAACTGTGTATCAAAATGAATACACAAGTTTTATAAGCACAACTATTGACTCTGCATCGTGGATTAAACAAATTATTATATCTAAATGATGTTTAAAGTTTTGGCTGTCTCAATGAATGGTAGAAACTTGATATCGTTATATCGAAGCTTTATAAGTAAATTAACATGTTTAATCGCTGGCATTAGAGATGCATGTTTCCCGGTAACATCTATAACAAAAGAGAAGGACTACTTTAATTTACAGTCAAATCTCAGAGGTCAAAACACTACTGTACACTGGGAAGCGATGTACGCATTAAATTCCATTGACGTTAAAGCACAATCGCTTCTGACCTGTATTTCGATATCAATAGCTACATTGGTGTTTCAATTATCAGAAATACAAGGTAGTTCTATTTCGGACAAAAAAGAAGTCACGAATTTCATACTTCTGTTATTAATTTTTCTATCAATTGCGATGGTCTTGTGTTTGTCATGTGTTGATATAATCGGAGCCCATACAGTTAGGCTCCTTAAATCCGAGGATGAAAAGAAAAAACTTGATGAATTCAATGACCTTGTACTAAGGGTCACTTTAGGCCGACGAACTCGATACCTTATTGCTCATCGCCTGAGTATTATAACTGCTGTTTCTTTAGGTATACTATTTATCCTTAGACTTTTTGTAACTATTTAAACAGCAATCGATAAGATACTATAAACAGTCATTGGAATAAATTAAAAGAGTTTTCCACACTAGCATAACCCGCAGATTATGGGCTTGCGAGAATCTAATTAGGTTCTATATGCAAAATATGATTTTCAATTTAGAGCAAACTTTCAACACTACCAAAGTCAGCAGTGTACTGAAAGTTCTGTAAAAATGACTGTTCTCCGTTCCATTCTTTCATTACAAAAAAATTGATTTCATTTATGCATAGATTTTCGAGTCAGTAATTGCTTTTATTAGGTCTATCGGTGATGATAGCTCCACAAATAGCCATTTTCCCCTTAGTGACCCGAGTAAGGATACAAGTTACCAAAGTAAGGGTACAGATTCCCACCTTGAGCAGTTACATTTATTGGAACAGTCTTTGATGTTATATTATAATGTAAAAGATCTGTTGGGATAAATAAAACGTTCAACAACTGTGGACCTATAATCAATAGAGTTCCTGCCGATGGAATATAAACAAAATTACCAGATACTGAAGCAGATGCATCCAGCTGCATGTCAATCAATGTATTCCATAGAATATTTCAGCAGTGTTACTCCAGGTAATTGTAGGAGTATTTTGAGGTATATAGACTCCTACTGCAAGGTAAGTATGAATGGATTAAGCTCAGTTGAAGTAACTCCACTTCAAAGCTCCATACCTGGCTGACGGCGTTTGTCGAGAGATCTGTAAAGTGAACCATAAGGTGAAACATTACCACTTGTTACGTTGGTATTATTCGCTCTAGTCAGACCATTGACAGAACTACTTTCTGGATTAGTAAATGCCTTGATGCATACATTAGTATTCGAGTAACCTGGCTCTGTTGTTATATCGGTCCAGGTATTTCCATCAGCACTTACAAAACTCTCTCCAGGACTTGCTATTGCTTGGCTACTATAGTCGCTGATTGGCATTTCTACAGCTATTGGGTATTGATAAGTCGGATTTGTAAGCTTAATTACTACGGAGAAGTTTTGACCTGCTTTGAGCTGGACTCCAGCATTTAGGGGAATTGTATGATAGCCTGCATTTAAAATTGTTTCACTTTGAGTAAGAACAGGTGCAGCTTGACTAATGGGTTTGGACCCTGTATTAGTGTATATACTAATTGCATAATTGCAGTTTAAATCTGTAGTATAGAAACTTACTGCTTTGAGTACTTCATTAGATTTTGCGGTAAAGACGTTTGCACCCCAGCCAATTGTCGGGTTAATCTGAGATGTTTTAATTTGCTGGGTCCATCCAAGTGGATCATATTGGTAGATGTTTTTATAATTATTAGGATTTTCAGCCGTAAAGACTGTATTCATATCGTATCCTACATTGGAATCATAATAAGAAACATAGAAATATCCATTATCATTGTTTACATTACCCCAATCCGCTGCAGTTGTGCCCCAACTATTTTTTATGATAAACGCTCCGTCTCCTGGTGGAGTCGTAGAGAAATTGTTTGCACTATATGTGTCATTCCATCCCACAATAGTCACTGCGTGGTCAGAAGCCGTCGTTCCACTATAGTAATAACTGTATGTGTTTTGGTTATAATTAGAAGCATCAGTGGGATCAAAATACAGAGCAGTAGTTACTCCCCCATAATTCATAATTGCTTTTTTTATAGCAAGGTTGTCCGTAGGACCATTTCTATTCGGAAGAAAAGTTACATTTTGTACGTGTTTATGTGCATGAATACCGAGTTCATTGGACGAAAAGCTTGATGAATCACTATAGGGGTCATCAATAGTGTTCACAGGTCCATCCCAGCGCGCCAAATAAGCAGTTGATTCCACAGAATCTCCCCCGTCATTGGGACCACGATCAAACACATTCGGGCTATTTGCAGAAGAGAGCAGGTTTTTCATATTATTTTCTGAAAAGCTCCAGCTTTTTTTGGCATTAAATATGATTCAAGAGATCCGTAAGTTGCAAATGTCCAGCATACACCTGCTTGCCCCTGGTCTTCCACAGGGGTTACCCTGTTCAAAGTCCGAAGGTCATAAGAAGTTGGAAGAAATGTGCTTGATTTAGCATATAAATCTTCTACTGAAGGATGTTTGAGATGACTAAGGTCCACAGGTGAAGGTGAGAAACCACCTTTATGTCCACTTGAGGACTTTATGTTTTTGTAAATAGGTTTTTTATTTTTGTATTCGGTAAATTTAGGATTTTCTGGTGCGAGTCCAATTTTCGGAGAAAATTTAGTTTGGTTTGTGACATCCTTGCTAATAAATTTATTATCTAGATATATGGGTGTTGATTTGTTTTCTTCTGAAAATCCTGCATGCCCCACTGCTATTGATGAACCTATTACCGAGAACAGAACCAAAAGTTCAGTAAAAATTACTAAATTTTTAATTATGTTTACATCTTTATTTATATCGTGATTTTTTTTTCATGTATATATCCTCTGAAATAGATATAGATATATATTTTACTAAACTCATTAATACCTTATATTATATTTATAAAAAATAATTATAAAAAAAGTGTAACTTAAAAGTTGCCTGCAAGTAGGCAAGTGTTTAACTTTATGGCACTGAAATTTTCACTAATAAGCATTTTTTTCTTGAATGAAATCGACTAACCATCTGAATGTGCCAAATCTTTAATTTATTCTTACCATATTTATGTGACATTGTCTGTAGCGGTGTCAATCCAAGAAGTTGATCCATCTGTGTTCAGTACCTGGACAGTTTTTCCATCGGTCGTAACTACAACTTGATAAGGCCCGCTTCCTACAGATACTGTATCTATTATATTATTTGTAGCAGTGTCAATTACAGAGACAGTATTATCGTTTGTGTTTGCTACGTATACTCTTGTTCCATCTGGGGTGACTGCAACATCTTGCGGACTATTTCCTACAGATATAGTTGCTATAATACTATCTGTAGTTGTGTCAATTACAGAGATAGTGCTGTCGTTAGTGTTTGCTACGTATACTCTTGTCCCATCTGGGCTGACATCAACTGCTTGTGGATAATTTCCTACTGTTATAGTGTCTATTACATTATTTGTACCAGTATCAATTACAGAAACAGTGTTGTCGTTAGTATTTGCTACGTATACTCTTGTTCCATCTGAGCTGACTACAACATCCTGTGGGTAATTTCCTACAGATACTGAGGTTATAACAGTATTTGAAGTTGTATTAATTACTGATACAGTGTTGTCATTAGAGTTTGCTACGTATACTCTTGTTCCATCTGGGCTGACTGCAACTGCTTGCGGATTATTTCCTACAGATATAGTTGCTATAACACTATCTGTAGTTGTGTCAATTACAGAGATAGTGCTGTCGTTAGTGTTTGCTACGTATACTTTTGTCCCATCGAAGCTTACTGTAATTGCCTGTGGATAATTTCCTACAGCTATAGTGTCTATTACATTATTTGTAGCAGTATCAATTACATAGATAACATTGTTGTTTGGGTCCGGCACATATTCACGTTGATTGGCTATCGCATCTCCCAAATGTAGTTTATGATGTACTACTGATTTGGTATGTGGGCCAATCTGTACTTTTGGGCTCGAATGTTGATTGACTGAGTTGTGGTGTTGCTTTAATATTTTATTCTTCACATCTTTCGTAGTTACAATAGCTGTTATTTTCTTCTTAACCATAACTTGTTTGGAGCCTATTGCTTCAGAAGTTGCTTCTTTCTGATTTTTAACGACTGTGGCTTTTGCACTGACTGCTTTAGATGAAACCGGCGTAGAAGTAACAGCAAGAATAGGGATTTCTTGAACTGCAGGAACAGAAACTGGTATTGGAGCTACATACGCAGCAGGTACAGGGACTTCTTGAACTGCAGGAACAGAAACTGGTACTGGAGTTACATATGCAGCTGCATAAGGATATCCAAAGTATGGAGAGCCATAACCTATACCAAGATAGCTATCCCATCCAGGACCCCAGCCACTGTGACCCCAATGACTGTGATATCGATCGGCGAAAGCACTAGCTGACACAGCGGTTAATGATACAACAGAAAGTATTGCCAGCAAAATATATAGTATTTTTTTAGTTCTACGGGGTGATTGTTTTAGCATCTAGTTCACTTCTTTTTGTTAAGTTCGATATAAATTTAATTTTACTAGGACTTACGCAGTTAAATTGAAAAACATACTATTGACAAAATTGTAATCGTCTTTAAGATCTAAATCATTTTCACTTCAAAATATTCACTAAAACATTTGTATGTTATGCTCAGTCTAACTTTCTAAATTTTTAATCATTTTTTAAATGTAGTTGATCGTATTTTAACTTATTTAATTAGTAGCTATATATATTTTTACGAAGTTATGTATTTTAAAATCTAGTAGATCAGAAGTCACAGAAAGCATATATCAAAAATACGCATAGATTTTCAGACAAAAACTGTGCATCAGTAAAAACGATAAACTCTGTTTTTTGAAAAAAAGAAAAATTGTAGCCTTGTAAAAGCTACCTGAATAATTACCAGTTTGTGTCGTTTTTTTAGTTTTCTTATAAATTATATCAATTCAACTTTTTGCTGCTCATCTGTGTTCATGGCGGAAATCATTGTGAGATTGGTTAGGGAACCCATTATGAGATTGATTCGGGAACCTATTGTGAGATTGTTCGTGGAACCCACTGTGAGGTTGTTCATGGGACCCATTGTGAGATTGTTCATATCCCCCATTATAAGATTGTCCGTAGTCTCCATTATAAGATTGTTCATAGCCCCCAATAGGGTATGTTCCATAGTCAACAACTTCCGGGGTCGTGACTACTTCAACTGGTTGTTCAACAACTGGTTGTTCTACTACAACTGGTTGTTCTTCTACAACTGGTTGTTCAACGACTGGTTGTTCTAGTACAACACCAGGCATGTAGGTCCAATCCCACACAAGGGTCGCAGGATTATATACCCATTCATAGTCCCCGTAGTAAACTCCACCATAGTAGTGATCATGATGGCCGTGATGCCTATGGTCATGCAAATTGTGGAAATGATGCCCACCGTGTCCACCATGTCTACCGTGATGCCCACCTTTATGATGTCTATCGTGATGTGGTGCCGCGCTTACTACAGCAGATGTCATTGAAATTACTACAAGAAGTACTACCAAAATAGCTAATGTATTTTTTTTTCTTTCAAATGCTTGTTTTTTCATTTTATAAACTCCACATTTTGTCTGAAATATATTTGATTGATACTTAGGATCTAAATTAAATTAATAAAGTTATACAGTACATGCTACATAAAGTCTTTTTTTACAAAGTTTCTTGCAATATAAGTATGATAGCTGTCTATGTCAATTATTACCAAGTGTTCCAGGAGCTCCAAATGATCTATGATCATATCAGCTCCAAGAGTAGTAAAGTAGCAATTTTTTTATTATGGATGGAACCTAGGAAATTAATAATTGTTATTAAAAACAGTTGTATCGAAGGCCATAAATAATATTTCATTGCCTATATTAAACTATATAAAGCAAAGATTATAATTTATGTATAATGCAAATTATAATGAAAATAAATGAACATTAAAATGAATAAAATTACCATATTAAAAAAAGATTTTATGCAGTAGTGTACCTAAAATACTTCATGCATGAGCAACAGCTCATGGGGGATTTAGTGAAGTGCAAAAATGAATAGTGATGATGAAAACACAATTGAATATGAGGAAAGGATAAACACAATCAAAAAAGACTTTGCAAAGAGGTCAACCTTTTACAATGATTATATAATCAAGGTTGTCCCTAATCACGGAGAAATGCTTGATGCCTTGATTAACAGTATCCCTTTTCCTTCATATAAACCCATCAGAATTGTTGAACTTGGCTGTGGTACTGGTATGGCAACTGGCAATATCGTAAGAAAGTTCCCGAATGCCCAACTAAAATGTATCGATATATCACAAGATATGTTGAATTTAGCTAAAAAGAAATTTACGACATCCCAAATATCAAATTTGAATTAGCAGACTATACTAAATATAGTATAACCGGAAAATATGATGCTATTATAAGTTTTCTATCACTTATGTACCTTACTAATGACGAAATGCGGAAGTCTGTCTTCAAAAAGGTGTACTACGTGCTTGTTCCTGATGGTTTTTTCATTAGCGGGGAGGTTAATGTGTCGAGAAATAAACACTATCAGGAAGTATGCGTGGAAAAATGGATAGAGTACATGCGAAGATCTTATTCCGATGAGTTCATAAAAACCGAAGTTATAGAAAAAGCAAAAAAACATGCCAACGAGTCGGTACTGACGGACGAGATTCAATATCTCAAAGATATAGGCTTTAGACAGATAAACGTATTTTGGAAATATTATGGTTTTTCCGTTTATGGAGCAATAAAATAATTCGTCAATAAGATTCCATAATCGGATATATAATGATGCCTTATTTAAGCAGCTTAATAACTGCGTTTAAGGAGAAGGCATAAATGTGAATTCTAATAAAGAGCTTATAAAAAGAAAAAACTTTTACCTGGGCGCAAGATTCTTCGGGAAAACATTGATTAAATCATTTGTAGACAGTGGTTTATCTGAGAATTATTTGACTATATAGCTTATCTTAAATAATCTCGCTTATTTAGTACGTCATGCTCTTTTAATCGTCTTCAAGTCTTTCTCTACAGGCCTATTTATACATAGTTTTTATAGCAAAATCTGTGCATCGAAGATATTATTCTGGGAAAACATAATGGGCACCTAAAGTGCACGAGCCAAGAGCAGTAGTCTGAAGGAGTAAAGATGAGCCTATAAATCTAGTGAAATATAATAAAAATATTTTGAGTTGATTGGATCACGAACTCAGATTTATGATATATTTTCAGTAGAGTGTGATCCAATTGGAACTATATGCAGCTATTTTCGCGCCTATACTTTATTACATTAATTTATTTACTTTTTTCGATGAATTGCCTGTGCTTGTCTCTGAATCCCTGGAATGTTTTAAAGTTTATTGTGGGAATAAATGATGAAATTGAAATTAGTAGAAATTGTCAAAAATCAATGCCATATTTTTAAAGTAGGTATAAAAGTTTCCATTAACTCTCTGAGTTATAGACATTGGTTCCACTTCATTGCTATCAGTGAACACACAGCTCTTAGCTTTTAAACGCTGCACGTAACTTATCTCTTTGGAGGGAACGGTGCCTTTTTTGATATCGCTATAAAAAGCATACTTAAGAAGGGTATACGGGCCCCACACACGAGTCATCTCTTGGTAATATTTCAGTTCTAGAATGTTTTCGCACGTTTCTTCCGATCCCTTCGTCACAATTTTAGTAAATATTGCGTTTTGAACTTCTGTTAATATTTCTTCTGAAGTTTTCTGAAACTCTTCGGGCCGATCTTTTTCTAGTTCATGAAATATTTCAGAAGATATTTTGTAGCTAGTTCTTCCAAAATTCGGTGATTCAATTCGTTAGGAGATATTTCTCCCCATTCCATTATCGGCATTTCTTCTAAAATTTCCAGAAACCGTGCTCTTGTTATTTTCACCCAGGGGAAGAAGATTTTTGCTTTCTTGAAATTCTCTAATATCGGCAAGTCACTTATATACAAAGTAAAGTCGATATGTAAAAAATCATCTGTTCTCTAAAGCCTTTTTATGCACTCAAAGTAAACAGCAAGAATGCATTCTTCAGCTCTCTTAGCTAGCACAGAGCCTGCACCATACTTGTACATTTTATTTGCTTTCTCAGTTAAAACTTCGAAATCAGTTGTTAAGCACATCTCAAAAAAGGAATCTGACAAGGACAACATATCCCTAAAACTTGGAGCAATACGCGATCTTGTGTCAAATAGGTGCTCTGTGATGATGATGCCCAAAGACTTTTTATAGTCTTTTAATGGTATTTCAGGGAAGCGGTTTCGGATATTTTGCAGATTTTCTTAATTTTTCTTCGCCTATAATCGGTAATTTTAGGCTGCCCTCAGAGGAAGCTTTTAAGGCAAGTATTATTTCTCGCCCTCTAGCACCGTGGGCAGCCACTCCCGCAGCAACCCATCTTAACAGATTTCTGGCGACAATAAGGTCTGCATCCGCTCCGCATACCCCTCTAGAGCTTTTCTTGGTGATCCTGCAAAGTCCTATATTACAATTGCGGCAGCATATACCCGCCATACCGAAGCTACAATGTGGCTTCTACTGATCAAAACGATCAAAAGGAGTTTCACAACCGACTTTTCCCATCTGCAATAGCATCTCTTTAACCGCGGGATCAGGCGTGTTCTCCAATACATCTTTCTTTGTCGGAAAACTTTTTTTATATTCAGCTACAGCTCTAGCATAATCGGTGAAGTCTCCCACACAATGATTGTTGTGATGACCGAGTTCATCCTCATGAGAATGGTCATGACGATTATGGGGGATCTCAGGCGACTTCATTATTTAAAGACCTCTATTTGTAATTTGTACTGAATCCAACTCAAGGCGTTTTCGTTTCTGGATAGATTACTACAGAATATCCAAGGAGCTAAGAACCTTCTAGTTCACAAGTGACTTATGGAATAGTTTCGATAGGGAAGTTCACAATTGTGAATAGGCATAATACCAAACTCATTGCCATTATTTAAACTTTCGTTTCAAGGCAAAATTTTCCTGAAAAATACTTAATATCTATATTCTGAAGAGAAAGTGTGTTTCTTCTTAAGGTGTTATCTATATAGGAACGAAAGTTTGCGACATTGACTTATAAATCTCAATGTGAATAAACTACAATTTTTTGTGAGTAAACTACACCTGAGCTAAGTTCTGGCGTCAGTCAAAACCTGACAATTTCTAGAAAATGGAGATATTTACGATTACTTATAATGCCTGCAAAAAAAGCCATAAACTCCATTTATCATAGGTTAACGAATTTTATGCATGGCTTCGAATACAAAATATAGTGATTTTTTAACAGAATTCTGAGATATATACTATAAAAAGTAACACTTTTTGATTTTTGGAGCCTTAATCGAATCCAAATAAGATGTTATTCCTTATATTTGAGTCATCGATCACAGTGAGTTTAAGCCGTATGATACTTTTTTCAATACACTATGCAAGTCTTATTGTATTTTTTGTAATTGATCGAGGGTTGCACTTGTGAACAAGCATATTCCGATATAATATGGAATAATCGAGCTTGCAAGCACATCGGTAAAAAAATGAGAGAATTCAGTATTTTCACCAATTTTATACTCTTAGGTACAGAAGCACCTCGATAACTATATATCCAACATAAGCTAATTCACAATTGTGAATTTTCTGTAAATCGCTTTATGCTGTTATATAATGACTAGCTAATAATTGCAAAATTTAAGGCAAGTTGTAATGCTTAAAATAAGATGTCGAGGATTTCGATAAATCCCTAAATTTTGTCATAGCCCTATAAATTGTATATGAATAGTATACAAATTATATACAGATGACTCGTGTAAATTAGAGATTTATTGAAATCCTCTGTAATTATTCTTGAGAAAAGTTTTAAGTGAAAAAATATGTATTAATCGCAATTTTGGATATATTTTGGAATGAATTAAATTACATTAATCTAGAGGAAACCGTAGGAGAAGGTAATTGTATGGGAAGAATATACTCCGATATAACATGGACAATAGGTAACACACCGCTTGTTCGGTTAAACCATATGACAAAAGGTCTGCATGCTGATGTGGTAGTCAAAGTGGAGTCTTTTAACCCACTGGGAAGTGTAAAGGATAGAATTGGATTGGCAATGATCGAAGGAGCAGAACGTGACGGGAAGATCAAAGCTGGCACTATCATAGTTGAACCAACTAGCGGTAATACTGGTATAGCACTTGCAGGAGTATGTGCTGCTCGTGGCTATAAGCTGATACTGGTCATGCCTGAGACAATGACTATCGAAAGGAGAAAACTACTGAAGGCCCTGGGAGCAGATCTCGTCCTTACACCCGGAAGCGAAGGGATGAAAGGGGCAGTCAGTAGAGCAGAACAAATGGCTGCAGAAGATCCTATGCTTTACTTTATACCTCAGCAATTCCGGAACCCTGAAAACCCGGAAATCCACCGCAGGACGACTGCCGAGGAAATATGGAAAGATACTGACGGAAAGGTGGATGCTATTGTAGCAGGCGTGGGAACAGGGGGAACCATTACAGGTGTTGCCAGCATCATCAAAAAAAGGAAACCTACTTTCAAGGTGATTGCAGTCGAACCTGCAGAGTCTCCAGTTATCAGTGGAGGAAATCCTGGACCCCATAGAATCCAAGGTATCGGTGCAGGGTTCATTCCTGATGTACTCCAGCTTGACCTGGTTGATGAGATAATTAAGGTGACTGGAGACAATGCCACTATTACTGCCAAAAGATTAGCAAGGGACGAAGGCATCCTTGCAGGCATATCTTCAGGTGCAGCTACATATGCGGCATTGCAAGTTGCCTCCAGGGAAAAAATGAGCGGAAAAATGATTGTTGTAATCTTACCGGATACCGGAGAGCGTTATCTGAGTACCGATCTATTTGATTGATCTATTTGAAATTGATATTAGGAGGTTCCAAATGGGAATCAGGGAAGATATAAGGACAGTTTTTGAAAAAGATCCTGCAGCAAGGTCTACTCTGGAAGTACTTTGCTGTTATCCAGGACTGCATGCTGTCTGGATTCATCGGTTATCTCACTTTCTCTGGGAAAAACATTTCTTTTTTTCTGCTCGTTTGCTATCCCATATCTCCAGGACACTTACAGGAATTGAGATCCATCCTGGAGCAAAACTTGGAAAGAGGGTATTTATTGATCATGGATCTGGAGTAGTAATTGGTGAAACTGCTGAAGTAGGTGATGACGTTCTCATATACATGGGAGTTGTACTTGGAGGGACAGCCCTTGAGAGGATAAAACGCCATCCTACTGTTGAGAAAGACGTCGTTCTTGGTTCAGGTTCTATTGTACTTGGACCAATTACTATTGGAAGAGGGGCTAAAGTAGGTGCTGGCTCGGTTGTAATTCGATCAGTTCCACCCGAAGCTACTGTTGTGGGGGTCCCTGCCAGAATTGCAGAGCCACAGCCAGCTATATCTGCAGGGCAACTGGATCACAATAAGTTACCCGATCCCATGCTTTCTTTAGTAAGCCAGATGCTTGACAGGTTAAGCAGGCTAGAAGAACAGACTCATGCACAAAAATATGCACCGTTGCACAGGACATTTTTACAAAAAACTGTTCCTAAAAAAGATGAACAAATTTATTCCCAGCTGAAACAAGTAATCGATCCAGAAGTCGGGATAGATATTGTCAAGATGGGTATGGTCAAAGAGGTAATTGTGGATGGAGCAAATGTAGACGTAAACCTTGTATTGACAACTAATATTTGCCCTATGGCAGAATACCTCAAGGATCAAGTAAAGCGAAAAGTTCTGAACGTTGGCGGAATAGAAAAAGTTAGTGTCAATATTCTTGATGAACCCTGGAACTGGGATCGATTCAAAGAACAAACACGAGATCAACAGTCAACCTGAAAATGTCAGTTAAGTGTATTCGTGCCAGACTGGAATAAATAGAGAATTTTGGAAGATTCCGATGAATTTCTTAATTTCATTACATGCTTATGAATATCTTATAAATTACTTGTGAAAATCAGTGGTTTATCGAAATTCGTAATAGAATCTGTGGGAGGTGCTGTCCTGATTTCGCTATGGAAATCAGACAGATCCATGGCAGAAAGATTCATATGATGCTTAAAAAACTTATTCTAAATCACGAGTTAACACCAACGAAAATTATGAAACCGCTCTAAAAGAGTCCAATTTCTATCAAGCAGAATGTTCAGGATGGCATGATCTAATACATTCCTTATTCTCACCCCTTTTAGTGTTTGTGTAGATGTTCCATTTTTGACCTGGGACAAAGTCAACAATAACAAGATCTGATTGTCTCCCATACTTATGATGAGATTAGTGGTTGCACCTTTGGAGGCAATAATAGGAATATTGGCTATCCGACATCTTTTTACCATTTCAGAGGAAAGTCTTCATCAACAGGTAACAATATCTGGGAAAAGTCTACTTAATGTTTTAAGACAAAGCCTATTACCTTATCAAGAGCTTTGACTCAATAGATACCTTTTATTTATACAAATATTGCCATCCATCCAAAAAGCCCTATAGATAGGTATGTGCCTCTTTCAGTGTAAAAGATTGAAACTTCACATTAGCACGATGTTGTCGATTGTATTCATTCGTTGAATTTATTGCTGAGCCAGGAATAAGACTTGTTACGGCATTATCCACATGATGGAGATATTGAAGTATCTGGAAATCAGCGATACAATTTTCAATTTTCATAGCACTTCATCCATACTACCGCTTCTATATCCCTTAAGATCGAGAGTAACATAGGAAAAGCCACAGTCTTGCAATAACTCAACGATTCGATGTCGAATGTTTACTGCTTTCTCGAATTCTTCAGGTATCAACTCAATTCGTGCAATTTTACCATGCATACGTACACGCAAATTGGAAAAACACAGATCTTGCAGTATATTCTCCGCGTTTTCTACCATTTTCAGCTTCTCGAGCGTGATGTTTTCACCGTATGGAATTCGTGATGCTAGGCATGAAGATGACGGTTTGCTCCAGAAATTAAAACCACATTCCTGAGCTATTTGTCTTATTTCAGCTTTTTGAATTCCTAGAGAAAGAAAGGGATGAATGATGTTTTCTTCATCACTTGCTTGAAGCCCAGGACGGTATTCATTAAGATCTGAAGCATTGATTCCATCTGCTATATTTGAAATTCCAAGCTTTTCAGCTTGTTCCCGTAAAATCCTTGCAGATTGTTTTTTGCAAATGTAACAGCGATTGGGGTTGTTTTTCCTGAATTCTTCATTTTCCATTATGGAAAAAGGCAATATGCTATAAGATAAACCGAATTTGCATGCTATTTCCACTGCATCATTAACTGCTCTTCTTGGGACTATAGGCGCGTCAAAAAGTACACATTTGGCTCTCTCATGGAGTGCCTTTTGCGCAAATAATGCAAGTAAAGTACTGTCTATACCCCCAGAATATGAAATGAGTAACCAATCAAATCCTGAAAGCTCTTTGAGCAATGCATCTTGTATATTTTCATTTTCCATGAATGAATACCAACCTTTTGATTTTCACAGTTCTGTTTGCAAGTTCCACAAACTTTATATTTTTTAGCATCATTCACAATTGTGAATACACTGAAAAGACATTATTGGTAAAAAACGTTTTGTCCCAGAAATGAAAATGTAGGAATCATCACAGAATATATGTGATAAAAACAAATGTGATACTAATAGTGATGCGCTATGAAGATTCGAATAAAAACCTTTGCTCAGATTAAGGACATTCTCGGAGCGGACAGTTTTCTTGAATATCCAGATGGCACCTCAATGAGAAACCTCCTCAATTCACTTCGCCAAAAAGCCGGTGAATCCGAAGATCAACTTTTTTCCAGGGAAGGAGAACTGCACAGCAATTTAGTTTTGATGATGAACGGTACACGAATTTATAAAGAAGATATCGAATCAATTACACTTTCAGAAGGAGATGAAATTGTACTTTTCTTTCCGGTATCCGGAGGATAATCAATTTTCGACTAAATATAATATTCGATGTGCAGACCACAATGCGATGATATTAGAATATTTTCAATAGAGTTTCACAATTTAGTTACTTTCTATTTTATGTTCATCAATGTCTTGTAACGTTCCTTTCATTCTAAAATTGATATTTTCTTCATTATTAACAACTTCATTTTGGACATGCATTACTTGATCTTTTCTATCAGCGAATATGATACTTGTAATATCTTTCAGTATTCCGATGGCCCCATATGGACGTTTTTCATGATCTGTGAGGCAAATCCCACTGTTTCCCATATAAATGCAAGTTCTATATTTTCTTATCAAGCTTGATTTTTCGTTAGATCTGCCTTCGGAAATTCTCATATCCTGCGATTTTTTGTCCATGTGATTTGTATCTGCGCGATGGATATTCTGGCTCCAAAAGTATTCCCCAGATTCCTTTAATTTCTCAAAACTATATCCTTTAACTTCTTCTATGGCACCTGTCCAGTTACATTTACCTGTTCTTAAATCAGATTCATATATCACTTGATCTGTCTGCTCTGTGACAACCCAGTACATTTGTTCGTTTTTCCAAAGTTTTTCGTCTGATCTTTTACTTTTGGTTATATCTCTGGAAATAACTGAGATAGCAACTAGTTTTTCATAGGTATCAAAAATCGGAGAAAGAGTTAGTGAAATATTTATTATCGTACCATCTTTTCTTAGCCGTAAAGTCTCATAATTATGGATTCGATCTCCCTGTTTAAGCAGCTCAATTAATTCTTCTGTTTCTTCAACTAATATGGATGGCTCTAGGATAGATATGTGCTTCCCCAGCATTTCTTTAGCTGAATAACCAATACTATATCTGAGTGAAGAGTTTGTTCGTCCAGTTCAAATGAAGTGGCTTGTGTTAAAAGCAGGGAAGAAGTACTGTTTGATACTATCATTCTTACCTTTGTGTATCATTTTCCCAGTTATGAGAAAGATTAACTTTCCTAATTAGGGTCCAGCCAACATTTTAACGAAAATATACGCTAAGCTTTTTAGTACATGGATGGACGCTACCACTGTCCATATCTTAAAGCCGATTGCTCACTTTGTACCACGGAATGTAATCAGAAATAATTATCGGGCGATTGGACAGGTTTCATGAACTCATTTGCCAAAGCAATCTTTTTCGATAGATATGGATAACTGCGGAAAAGTGCGCTACAAGATAAGCTCCTGCAAGCTAATCCATTGAATATTAACTTAATCTATGAAACTCTTATGGATATCCGTCCTTATTTTAAAACACATGATTCTTATTTCATTGTTGCAAAAGTCCAGTTAAATTTTAAGGATACAGCCAGATTGATTACATTAGAGACTTTAAAAACGTATTCTATTCCATTAATATGATCCATCTAAAATTAAGTAAACTTAAATTTGAGTTACCCACATGAAACAGCGAAGAGCCATTAATTTCTTCGTGATCTATCCATTATTTTATAGTCCTTTATTCTAGAATGCTCAACACTCAGATATTCAGTTCTTCTAGAGGGACATCAGGGTTTCTGGCGGTAGCTACAGGCTTGATTTGGTAAAGTGTGAAGTCTTTTTTTAGGCGTTCGTATCCTCCGCCTGCAAGATTAAGGAGAATAGTCTCGTGTTTCCCAACATTTCCGACTTCTAGAGCTTTTAAGAGAGCAGCTGTCGCAACTGCGGAAGGGGGTAGCACATCAATCCCTTCCAGGGATTCGAAAAGGGCTTTAGCCTCAAGAGCTTCTTCTTTGGTAATTGCGTACATTACCCCATCAGTATCTACAAGTGCATCATACAGACCACCTGTAACTCCATATGGAGGAGTCCGATTGGTAAGGACCGTCGCGTAAGTCTCATCTACTTGTTTTTTTGCATCTTCCATGTCATGCTCGGGAATAATTTCCCTTCTTCTTTCCTTCCAGGCGTTGTACATGGGAACAAAAGGAAGATTCTGGGCAAGCTGAAGTTTAGGGAGTTTTTGCCCGAACCTTCCATCGGCTCTTAGGCGTAATGAAGTTTCCCATGCTGAAATTCCTCCTGTACCGCTTCCAACAGCTTGGAAATAATGGTCAGGCATCTTTCCTATGGTTACAGCTGCATCCAACATCACAGTGCCCATTCCATCTCTTCTGGCGACATTTCTCGCCCCGCCTTCAGAAACCATTCCAGGCAATTTTGCAATCCTTCCTGCAAGGTTGATAGCATCAGTGTAATCGTTTCCGGGACTCATACTGATAAAATGAATAGATTCAGTTGGTTTTTCTGGCAGCCATAGACTTGAAATTCCTGAATATGGAACTACTATGTAGACATCCGTTCCTGTCAAAGCTGAAGCATGGGCAGCTGCACGACCGGTATTTCCGGCAGAGGCAAGGACTATGGCTTTTGCACCATTTTCTCTGAGGTACTGCATAATAGGGTAGGCTTCGAGTTCTTTAAAACTGCAGGTTTTGACAAAAGCTCCTCTTTCAGGCCAGTATCCGCTGAACCCTATGTAGAGGTTAGGAATCCCGAGTTCCCTGGCAAAAGCTTCACTTTTGTAAGTAATGGGTCCGGCATCCGTAGAAAGTTCTTCCTGGATCGGAAGCCAAGAATGAAACCTTCCTATTCCAGGCTGATTTCTTAACTCCAGCTTTTTTTCGTAGTAATCCGCCCGTAAAAGGGAGTCGTCGTTCTCACAGGTGAGCCTGTATTGCTGACCATATTCTCTTCCGCACTTCAGACACTTCAGTTTGAATCTTCCCATTGCTATCAAAGAAAAGTAGGTTTTTCGTATTAAATAATTTTCCTAAAATGTAAATAATACTTCCTTTTTGTATTATATTATTAAATTAATATCCTATAACGGACAGTATATCTTTTTAAAAGGAAAATTAATGTTTTCAGGAGATAAGTGAGTGGCTAAAGAAAATGTGGCAATGAAAGGAGACAAAAGAAGAAATTAAGGAAATTAGCTAAAAGTGGAAGCTCTAATTAAAGTCTAAATAGAAACCATTTCCCGCAGATATACACAAAAATGCTACCTAATTTCTCAATAAGGCAATAGTTTAAGAATTTATTTCATGATTGAAGACAATATTGGGCATTTCGGCAAATAAATTCTACATTTATGTACATCTGCGAAATGTGGGATATGATATTGAAAAGTATAATAAATCTTCCCTTACATATATAAAAGGTATTCAGAGGAATTTTGCATGTTCATTGTCCCTTTTGATATCCTAAGGATAAAAGGTTAAGGCTATCTGGCTGCATTCAGAGTTCCTAAGACTCACGCAGGTAAATATTCAACACTTTTCCATAAATGTCTTTTACAAAAGTTGAACCCACATTCTGCAGATGTACACAAAAATACCATCAATTATCTCCTTATGGCAATAGTTTAAGATTAAGTCCATACATTGAGTGGTAATATGGGACTAATAGGCAAATAAATAGATCTAGGTGCATCTGCAGAATGTGGGTTGAAGTATTTATTCTCCCTATTCTCTGAATCTGGATTGATTATTCTGGATTAGGTGTCACATTGTGGGATAAAATGTTTTAAAATAGAAAATTAGCATTTTTACTATATTTAAATAAAAAATAAGGCTTTATTCTACTGAATTCTTGTCGAGGAGATACAAAAAATACATTTAACCCAAAAAAGTTGATTAGTTCTTGAATAACGATCATTTTAATAACTATCTGTTACAGACCATCTATTACAGATATCCTATTCTGCACGAATTATTCGAGGAATTCTGTAGAATGCATCTCGAATACTAGAGCATATAGTTTTTCGTTATCTGTAAGGATAATCGAGATTTGACGTTAACTCTGAACTTGTATTCAGACTCTATATGAAATGTGAACTTTTGTTTTCGTGATCTTTGAAAAGGCTCTAGTCGAAGGCCTGTGAGAACTAGGGTAAGGTTCTTCTCAAGTATCACATATTTTTTTATGCTATTGCGCCTGCAGATACTTGCCTTTTACCCGGGTGTGTCGGACAACGCTTATCCTTTAATATGATCTCCTTATCGGTTTTGGGATAGCTAAGATACGTACCACCTATATAAGCCCTCGTCCTCTCATCTTTTGGGTTTACGAATATTTCTTTTGCAGGGCCATGCTCAACCAGCTCTCCGAGGTATAGATAAGCAACATAGTCTGCTATTCTCATTGCCTGGTGAATATTATGTGTAACGATCACTATCGTATACTCTTCCTTTAGCTTGATCAGTTGCTGTTCGATATGCTGGGCTGATATCGGGTCAAGTGCGGATGTAGGCTCGTCACATAAAATGATATCTGGCTCCACTGCAAGTCCCCTTGCAAGGCAGAGCCTTTGCTGCTGTCCGATCGAAAGCTTTGATCCTGGGTACTTCAAACGATCTTTAACCTCATCCCAGAGACCTGCAACACGGAGATAATGCTCTACTTTCACGTCAATAATTTTTTTATCCTTCGTGCCGTGTACCCTCAGCCCATAAGCTACATTATCATATATGGACATGGGAAGAGAAGTAGGCTTCTGCGGGAGCAGTCCTACTTTGCGCCTTACATCGTTGACGTCGATGTTCTTGCTAAGCAGATTCATGCCCCGAACGAAAATATTTCCATTGTAAGTTGTCCCTTCTACAAGATCTATCAACCTGTTGAAGCACTTTAGCATCGTACTTTTACCGCAGCCACTGGGGCCTATAATAGCTGTTACCTGTTTCTCAGGAATGTCAAGTGTTATATTCTTTAACACCTGACAATCTCCGTAAAATGCGCTAATATTTTCAATCCTGATGTTACTCTTCATATAATTACCTCAGTATATTTTTTCTGAATCTTTTTGCTAGGTATCTAGATGCGATGCTTAATGCTAATACAATCAATAATAGTATCAGAGCGCTTGTATAAGCCCGGGCTTGAACCTCAGGGTACGGCATTCCGAGCTGAAAGAACACTGCTAGTGGCAGTGAAGCTACCGGTTCAAAAAGGGATTCTGGCAGACGGTCGGTATAGCCTGCAGTAAATAGGACCGAGGCTGCATCACCAATCCCACGGCTGAAAGCCAGGAGGACAGCAATCATTAAGCCTGGAAGCGCCTGCCTGACTACGACTTTGAAGGTCGTATCTGTACGGTTAGCACCTAATGTATATGAAACCTCTTTCAGTTCTTCTGGAACCATAACGATCACTTCTTCCATAGCTCTGATCATGACAGGTAGCTGTAGTATTGTTAGTATAATGATACCGCCCAGTAACGATACACGCAAGCCAATGTACATCATAATTATGAACCCAAATGCACCGTAAACGATCGATGGAATTCCCCAAAGCACATCCAGCGCAAGTCGGATATAAAAGGCAGCTCTAGTCTTGCCTAGATATTCCTTCTGTAGCGCCAGCGCTGTCGGAATACTGATAACCGTGGCAATTGCTGTGCTGGCGATTCCAAGGTACAAGGAGCCGACAATAGCGTTCAGTATTCCTCCTTCCCCACCAAGATAAAAACCTCCTTTCGGCGTCTGTGTGATCATTGAAAGCGTCAGTCCAGGCAGGCCTTTCCATACAATTACGACAAGTACTGCGAAGAAGCTGCCCACGACTATAGCTAGCGATAGTACCATGAGTGACTTGAATAGCTTCTCTTCCAGTTTTTTATTCATCTGCCAGCCTCCTCTCAATACGTATCAATGTCAATCTGGCCATGATAGTAAAGAACAGGACGACCAGCATCAGTATGAGCGCTGCTAGCAGCATCGCCGAATCGTACAGCGGAATGGACATCATCTCCCCATAGTTATTCGCGATCAGCGCGGTTAGAGGATAAGCCGGATCAAAGATCGACCCTGGGACCTTCAGCACATTACCAACTACCATTAGTACAGCCATTGTCTCTCCTAACGCTCGGGAGAATCCAAGTATTACTGCTGCAATTATGCCTGAAAACACGATTCTTGTCTCTACGTGCTTTATCGTCTGCCAGCGGGTCGCACCTACGGAAAACGATGCCTCTTTTACATCGGATGGTACTGCCCTGAATATCTGCTCTGTGATGGAGATTATTAAGGGGAAGACCATGATAGCAAGCACAATTCCCCCGGAGAGGACACAATAGCCTGCAGAATATCCAGTTGACGTCAGGAATGGTAAGTTATACTTTCCTATTATCGATGAAACCTCGGATATCATAGGAACAATAACGAGTACTCCCCATGCTCCATAAACCACGGGTGGAATGCTCGAGAGCAGGTCGATCAATGGAAGGAACATTGATCTCACTTTCCCGCTAGCGTATTCTGCAAGGTATATGGCACTCAAAATGCTGATTGGTATTGCTATGATCATAGCAATCAGCGTCACGATTAGAGTACCAGTTATTGGCACCATGAATCCAAACTTTCCCTCTGTAGGGAGCCATGTTGTTCCTAGAATGAGGCCGTTCATTGGTATATCGAAAAGTATGGGCATTGATCGAAGAAATAATGCAAGGGCTATTATGACTAAAAGCAGTCCTGGCAGGACGGCGACGGATTCCATCAAATTTCCAACGATATAGTCCTTACGTTTTTTCACGCTAATGCTCATACTTATTCATTCTTGACTTATACTAAAAAGGCTAATATTCCGGCAATTATTGCCTTTTAAAGCACTTTTTATTCGACCTTTTTCAACTCAGTATCGAGCGTCTCTTTAGGTAACTCGACATACCCTGCGCTGCCCACATATTTCTGACCGTCAGTAAGACCCATCTGATAAAATCAGCAGTAACACCGCTCGGTTTCCCCTTCGTAACGAAGAACTCTACCCTGGCGGGCGGATGCGGGAATGTCTTAGCTTTTATGGCAGCGATTGTCTTCTCCTTCGTGCTTATGTCCTCGGTCGGATCGACGATTCCGTTATTGTTCACGTCGAAAGATACAACATAAACTCCCGATACCGACTGTCCTGTTTTGTTGTCAAAGGCATAGTTGAAGTTGTTGTAACCTATACCCAGCAAGTCTTTCTGGACTGCCGTGAGCACACCCGGGTCCGCATTGACACCGATACCTTTGAGAGAATCCTGTTTTTTATCACCTAGATATTTAGCCCATGTGTCAGCAGCGCCTGCAGAGTCGCTTCTCGTGTATACGTGTATCTCATCCTTAATCTCAGGCCTTCCAACTACTCCGCCCCATGTTTTCACCGTACCATTAAGATATATGTTCGCGAGTGTGGTTTTGTTGATACCTTTCTTCACAATGTCATCGTAAACAGGGTTGTTTTTGTTGATTACCGGCACCACGGCATCCTCGGTTACAGCTATCGCATAAGCTCCTTTATCTACTTCAGAACTGTTGATATCTCTGGATAACATGCCGATATCTACTAACCCTCCCAACACATCGGTCATACCTTTACCTGCGCCACCTGCTGAGACATCTATCCTGACTTTCGGATTGAGCTTAGTATACTCATCGGCCCACATGACTGCCATTGGGTAGAGAGCAAATGCACCCGACAACTTGATAGTTCCCTCAATTTTTTCCTTTTCTGAGGCTACAGGCGTGCCTGAGGCATTTGGCGTCTCAGCGGGTTGATTACTATTTTTGTTACCCACACACCCTGACAGTACTGCACCGACTAATAAGATTGCAAGAGTCGAAATTATCAGTATCTTTTTCATATTTTCACGCACCTATTCAAGATAATAGCGGTCCAAAAGGCATTGATTTTATGAAAGCAAAGATCCAAATGTCTATAGTATCCACTATTGTCTTAGCTGCTTGACGTTTTGAAAATCAAGGCATCCTGGCACCGAGTTAACCACTCTTATTTTTTATTCTTTAATTTAGGACTTAGAGGGTGTCTTAAAATTCAAACCATTTCTACAATCGGATAATGGGTAATGATAACTCTAAGTTCAGATCGTAAATATTTCGTAAATTCAGGTACATATTAACTTAAGAATAACACTTTATCAAATAGGATTCTCGCACCTGATATCTAAAATCAAGTTCAATAGACGTTATGGCTCCAATAAAAATTTAAACCTGTAGAGAGTTAATGCTATTCTTCGATTCAAGTGCATGAATTCTATCCCAATTGTGAAATCGAGTTTAATTTTAAGACACGCTCTTAGAGGTAAAAGGGGAGAAAGTGCTCCCGGATAAATATTCATTTACTTGCATCATTCAGACTTGGCTTATACTTCATAAGAAGATCAGCAATATCCGGGCGCATGATCTCTTCAGGAGGACGGGCATCGTCAACCAGCATCTTCCTGATCTGGGTCATACTGACTCTCAAGCTACTATCCGGACCATGTCTGCATGTTTTCTCTGTAACCATGCTGCCACAGAGTTTGCAAGGGTATGACTCTTTGAACGCCATTGGTTTAATGCCAAGATTGAATTTCTTGAAAAGCTTATGTGCTCCGTGAGGGTCGTAGTATTTGCCCACGCCTGCCATATCCCTGCCGACAATGAAGTGAGTGCACCCGTAATTCTTCCTTATAATGGCCAAGAAGATTGCAGCTTTCGGGCCGGCATAGCGCATTGCAATGGATAGCGGAGAGAGCAGTACCCGATTACTTGGGTAATAATTCTCAACCAGATGTCCGTAACTCTCGAGCAGCGCGTCGGGCGGAAAATCATCAGCCTTAAGATCACCTACGACAGGGTGGATCAGAAGCCCGTCCACAAGCTCGAGTGCACACCTCTGGATATACTCATGTGCAACATGAGGTGGATTTCTTGTCTGGAAAGCTGTAATGGTTTCCCATCCTCTTTTCTCAAATTCATTCCTTGTCTCCTGCGGCGTCAGCTCACCAGGTGAAGTGAATCTCTCTATCAGGCTTATCTTGCCTGCCAAAGCAATATCTCCTGTAGCGTTCAGTTTTTTAACATCTGGATGAGTAAGATCAGTTGTCTTGAAGACATTCTTTGCATACTCGTTCTTGTCAAAGCTGAATTTTTCATCGAGGTGAAGAATCGCCAGAGGCTTGCCATTGTATATGAGCACTGGCGCATCGCCCTCTTTGAGATCTTCTACATATTTCGAATCAGGGGTGAGTGTCACTGGAATAGTCCAGGGAAGTCCGTTATTCAGACTTTCTTCATATACAACAAATTCAAAGTCATCCTTGCCCATGAACCCTTCAAGAGGGCTGAAAGCTCCTATTGCGATCTTGTCAACATCGAATGCCGTTGACTTGTCGATATGAATTTGCGGGCGCTCGTTAATATCTTTAAATGTCTTTGTCCTCTCGCTTTCGCTCAGGATACGGTTGATCAGTTTACTGCCATAGGGTTTTGAAACCATAATATCGTACCTTTATTGTTTTTTAGCATTGCAGTGTAGTCCACATTCCTTTGCTGCGCCTGTCTCCCACCACCATCTGCCTGCTCTGGGATCCTCGTCCGGCTTGGTGGGCCTGGTACAGGGTGCACAGCCTATGCTTGTAAATCCTGCATTAAACAATGTGTTAAATGGGACTTCATTTTCCTTGATGTAATCCCATACTTGATCCTGAGTCCATTCGGCAAGTGGGTTTATCTTCACAATACCACCGTTTCCAGCATCTATCTCAACCCGGGCAATTGCAGCTCTTGTTGGGTTCTGCTCTCTCCTTAGACCAGTAATCCAGGCATCTACCGTTGAAAGAGATCTCTTTAGAGGCTCGACTTTGCGAACATTGCAACATAATATTCTGAGCTCTGGGCTCTTATAGAATAGATTCAGCCCGTGCTTCCGTTCTAGATCTTCAATTGCATCATTCTTAGGGAAGTAGGCTTCAAGGGAAATACCATACTTCTCCCGGATTTTATCCATGACGTCATAAGTTTCCTGGTGAAGCCTTCCAGTGTCGAGTGTAAAGACTCTCGCTTTTGGATCCAGCTTCGTGAACATGTCGATCAGCACTACGTCCTCAAGGCCGAAACTTGAAGCAAGGGACAGCCTTGAGCCGAATTTCTCAATACTCCATTTCAGGACTTCCTGCAGGGTAGTGTTTTCTAATTGTTTTGCAGCCTCAGCCGCCTCCATCTGTGTTAACTTTATCATATTTGGACCAACCTAAATATTTAGTATAGGGTTTATTTGTTAGGGCAAAGGTATTTTTTGCCGCAAATATTCCAAAAAATTACTATTGAGATCCCAGTATCTCGCGAACATAAGCATCAAAGCCAATACGCTGAATTGTATCTCCGAACCGCTCCTTCGGAGCCCCATAAAGTCGGTATATGTCAAGCGATCGTTCGACAATGAATAGTCCTTCTTCTTCGCTCACAAAACTAGCGATGAGCTGGCCAAGCCGGGGATGCCGCCCCATTTTTCCGCCTGCGTACACTGCATATCCTGTCCTTTTTGCCTTAAGCGAGCCAGTAGGGCATCCATTAATGCAGTCGCCACATGACATACACTTTTCCAGATCTATAGAGGGGAAGTCACATTCTATCGTAATTGCCTTCTCTTTGCACAGTTTCTGGCATTTACCGCATCCTATGCAGTCTTCCGGGAAAATTTCTGGCTCGGCCATCCCGCTGAACCCAATGTCATTCTCTCGAGGTTTGGTACAGGCATTTGGGCATCCGGATACAGCGACCTTGAATTTGTGCGGTAGTTCCGTCCCAAATACTTTTTCATCTATCTCTTTTGCGAAACCCTGGCTATCTTTCTGGCCACGCTTACATACCCTGTTCCCAGGACATGCCGTTATCACTCTAAGACGAGGCCCCGATGCTCCAAGAGTCAAGCCAATAGAAGCTATTGCTTTCTTTGCTTCCTCTACGTTAACTGACTCTATCCAGGGAATCTCTAAACTCTGCCGTGTGGTAAAATGAAATTCTCCTCTGCCGTATTTTTCTGCAATTTTTGCAATTTGAGGTAATTGATCAGAGTGTACTTGCCCAAATGGAATTTTGAGCCTTAATACAAAAAATCCCTTTTGCCTCTGTTCAAGAATACCACCAACTTCTGGAATGGGCAATGAGCTTTGGGATGAAACTATTTTAGCCATGGCTTTCCCGGTTTCCATAGCATCAAAAAAATAATGGACTGAATAAAAAGCTGTATATAGCGGCAAATATTGCCATGAAAATCTGAAAAAGTTGTAATGGATACTTTTACAACATATATAACCTGGAAATAAGCATCTTAACTCCCATTTTTCGTAGGGAATAAATTGAATTTGAGAGTTTTATCTATAGTCTTCACATAAATTATTTGCAATTACAAAATCATCTTTTATACTCATGGAGAGACCTGAAATATACCATATTGACCAAAAACTTTCTCTTGAGAAACTTGATTGGCTCATAAAGATCGAAAGAAATATTAAAATTCAACATAAGTTATATTGATCTGTCCAAAAAGTCAATAATGTGTCTTGATATACTGATATTGCTCCTGTTTTGTATATGCCAATTGTAATAGTTCATATATCACAATATTTTTCGGATAGGCTCTTCGCAATCAAGGAACTAAAAGTAATAAGCAAAAATATGCCCCTTGCACACTTAAATTAAAGACATTCAAACGACAGTGTCACAAATCGATGGAAATTCAAACTCTGGTTTTTATGTGCAGGGTTTAATTTTGTTCTTTCGATATGTGATTTTTTACCCAATGAATTCTTCCGATTAGTAACTTTATAGAAAAATTAGCACACTGTCTCAAAAAATATATTAGTTAATAAAAATTTAACCTGTGGGTTTTTTCCTGCACCAAAATACTGAAGATCCGGTTGATTCCTTCAAGAATACAGTTGTATCTGCGCGTGTGTTCTTCTTGCACGTGTCCAATAATATCTGCAGCCTGCCGAACTAGAATGTCAATTAACATTAATTCATACTCAGAAAGCGTGTGATTCTGGCTGAAGTGAGTGTAGATAATGCCTAGCAGCTTACCTGATCGGCTGACTAAAGGCGTATATTGAACGCTTTTAACTCCTTCATTCAAAAGTACTCCAAGTGCTTTTAGTAATCTGATATCCATCTAAAAGCCTAGAAGTTACGACCCTGAATTGAACTGAGATTAGTAGATATACAGTCCATTGCTAGCCTTTCTGCCATCCTGGCAGAATCAATTAACATTGTGCTTTCAAAAATATTGAGAAAATTAGTTAATATTTTATACCTACCATTTAGGGCAAAATTTGCCTAGAAATAATGTTGTGTGCTATACTTTACTCATGGATTATAGCGCCCTCGTCATAAAAATGAAACCCTATATTAAGACAGTTATCATTCATTACTTTCGCAAGATACTTTCAGAAGATGAACTTGATTCCCTTGCTGACATTTTTTCAAGGAAGATTGTTAACAAAAATACAGCAGAATCTCAAGAGCGAAAGGAAAATAAATTAGAGAGGATTTAGATAAACCCCTAAATTATATCATACGCTTATAAGTGACACATAAATGAATCGCGACAATCGAGGTTTATCGGAATCCCCCATAAATGACTCGTGAGAATCAGAAATTTATAGAAATTCTCTAAACTTTATCATTCTTTTTAAAAATTTGAGAACTAAACCTTAAAAATTCTTACATTTATTCCTGAGATTTAAAACTATAACTGTATTTTCCTGCGCTACAATATGGAGACACAACATTTTTATAATTTAAGATACAAGAGTAATTCACAATTGTGAATGGATAATTTACTTTGCTCCGCATAGAAAAATAATCCATTGACTATAAAATAATAGGATTAAATAAAGAGAGTTTCTGTAAACTCAAAATTTAATCTTGTGATTATAAATAGACCATAAAATGACTCTTAAAATAAGAGATTCATCGAATTTCTTTGAATAAGATGGAAATAAAGTGAATAAATTTGGAACAAAACAAAAACTACCGAACTATGATTGATTCGGAGGGAGTGGGACATATCAGAATAATCAAACGTATTAACCTAAAAGTTCTAATTGAAATTTTCAAGGATCTTTACCTTGAACTAAAAAAAATCCTGGTAAAAAACCGCATATCGCTATATATGTATCCCGTTCGATCTATGAAGAAATGCCAGATAATATGAAAAATTTCCATGACTTCACAGTTTCGTGTATGGATGGGACATTCGACCTGATTATTATTAACTAAATAACACTCTTCGGTCTTCCATACTGGGAGGGAAAGCAAAGCAGTTATTTACAGGAGTTTTGCCCTCAATATACTTGAAAGTGTAAATATAATCAAGTAAGATCTATAAACGGTTTGTCTGTTCTTTTTTAGAGCTGTTCTCTGGTATTTTTGTACTACACTACTTAATCCGAACCAACTAGTTTAAATATTATTAAGTTTTTAATGTAAATGGTGATTCTATGAGGGATCGTTTTTGTCGCAAATGAATCTTTGAATGATGTTAGCTACGAGAAACTTGAAGGACTGCCGCCGTCGGCAAAGCTTGTGTTTAAAACCCTTGAGGCAAAAGGGCAGATGACACAAAAAGAAATTATTCATGAAACAATACTTCCTTCACGCACAGTCAGATATGCATTAAACAGGCTAAAGGAAGAAGAGATTTTAATTGAACTTTTTTATTTCCTTGACTCACGTCAGAGGCTTTACGAAATAAAAAGGTCTGCAAATGAGGTTCTTGCAGCATGAATTAAAAGTTCTCTTTTGGGTGAATTGGATCAAACTGTAATATAGATCCAAAACTTTGATTTAGCATGAAAGTACGGTGCTGATAATATAACCTCATGTACTCTCATCTTTTTTTAATATAACAGCGAGATACCTCTAGTTTATCGTTATACTTGCATAGCTAATCAACCGAAAAGATCTCTTCTCAAGAATATTCTTCTGTTAAACTCCTCTTTTGTATTAACTTGTCTCATTTTCGTAGATCAAGTAATTTGTGATAAATTCAGTTAATCCCTTTTCCAACTCGAAGAAGGCACCTGAATAACCATAATTTAAAACATTAAAAATATAATATCTTGAAAATAACAAATGATAGAAATGAATAGGTAAAGTCCAAAAACGAAGATCAACATGCACTAGACAATACCTAAAATCCTGAAAATTTTGTTTATTTGAGATAAATTTCTTGATCTACGGCCTTAAATATGCACCTTCTTTTTAAATTGAATATTATCAAAACCTTTTTAAATTCACGATTGTTACTATTTTAGAGTTCACAATTGTAAATTATGTGCAGTTCAAATTTATAAACAACACTTGTGATTCAAGCTATTGTACTTAAGAAACACACTGCAATATTTGACTTTCACGAAGTGAATCAATATGGAAAAAGAGCTTAATGCCAATACTAAAGCAGACCTGATAAGCATAGGAAGTGTTCAGGTAGACAAATCTCTTTTCCCTGATCAGTGTAAAAGCACTGCTACTGCCGGACCTGGAGCAGGCGGCTCTTCTATTTTTCTCAGGGTAGGAAACCAACGAGTAAGACTTTCAATTAATAATTTGTCTCCATTCCGTTTATTGCCAGAAAATGAACATGTGGTAGTTACTAAAGGCCAAGATGTGATTGCCAGGGGTATGCTCGAACTTCCGCTATGCCATTGTCCTGAGCAAGCTTACATTACACTATCTGAAAAGTGTGTATACGATTGCCAATTCTGTCCTGTACCAAAACTGAACGGCAAGATAAAAAACAGCACAAAAGTTCAACAGATGGTTGCGGAAGCTTATGGTACAGGCCAACTGAAGGCAATTTCTCTGACGAGCGGTGTAGCTGTTTCGCCGAAGAAAGAAGCAAAAGGGCAGTAGGTATCATAAAACAGCTTGCACGTGAGTATGATATCCCAATAGGTGTTTCTGTTTATCCCACAAAAGATTCATCTGAAAAGCTTTACTCTGCAGGGGCATGCGAATAAAATACAATGTTGAAACTACGGATCCTGAGCTTTTTCACCGCTTTTGTCCGGATCTCTCGCTCCCTTCAGTCATAGAAGCACTCGATAATGCAGTCAAAATTTTCGGCAGAAACCGAGTCTCTTCAAACTTTATAATCGGCCTTGGAGAAAGCGATGAGACCGTGAGAAAGGGCATCGAGTGCCTCGCAGGACGGTTTGTGATTCCGATTCTCAGACCTATATCTCCTCA
>CAWKGG010000039.1:0-5018 GCA_963848985.1 uncultured Methanosarcinaceae archaeon | reverse complement strand
ATAACTGGGCTTTGCTTTTTGCGAGGGGAATTGCACTGGAAGCTGATGTGCCAGTTGTCGTGATCTTTTGTCTGGTGAACAGGTTTTTAGGAGCCTTAAGATGGCATTATGAGTTCATGCTTAAAGGGCTGCATGAAGTCGACAGTACACTTACGGGAAAGAAAATACCTTTTTTCTTCCTGCAGGGAGATCCTGTACTGAAAATTTCTGAATTTGTCAAGGAATATGGAATAGGGACACTTGTTACTGATTTTAGCCCACTTAAAATTAAGAGAGAGTGGACAGAAAATGTTATGTCTCGGATTGAAATTCCCTTCTATGAAGTAGATGCCCACAATATTGTCCCCTGCTGGGAGGTTTCTCAAAAACAGGAATATGCTGCACATACTTTCCGCCCAAAGATTGGAAGGCTTCTTCCGTTTTTCCTTAATGAGTATCCCCAACTTGAATCCAATCCCGACTTCCGAAGTTTCCTCTAAATCCGGAAAAATAGAAATATTCCCGAAAGTTCAAAAACATGCAATTGAAAATCTTCTTTCTGAGGACTTCTTGAAGAAAAAACTAACCTCTTACATGACCCCGGATTTATTTGAAGCAGGAGAAACAGCTGCCAGAGAAGTCATGATTGACTTTATTTATAATAAGTTTGACACCTACTTTACTCAACGAAACGACCCCATAAAGAATGCAATATCAAATCTGTCTCCATATCTGCACTTTGGACAGATTTCGGCTCAAAGGGTTGCACTTGAGGTGGAAAAAGCAAAATCTGACATTAAATCAAAAGAGTCCTTTCTCGATGAGCTGATTGTGCGTAAGGAGCTTGCCGATAATTTCTGCTATTATAATCCATTTTACGACAAATTTATTGGTTTTCCAGCATGGGCAAAGGAAACTCTTAATTCTCACAGACATGATCAAAGAGACCATATATACACACTGGAAGAATTAGAGGCTGGTAAGACATACGATCCCCTCTGGAACGCTAGCCAGTTGGAGCTCCTTAGCAAAGGGAAAATGCATGGATATCTGCGGATGTATTGGGCAAAGAAAATTCTCGAATGGAGCGAATCTCCCGAAAAAGCACTCGAGACCGCAATCTACCTGAACGATAAGTACGAACTGGACGGAAGAGACCCTAATGGGTATACAGGAATTGCCTGGAGTATAGGAGGGGTTCATGATCGTGCCTGGAAAGAAAGGGAAATCTTTGGGAAAATCAGATACATGAGTTACGAGGGCAGTAAACGTAAGTTCGACGTTAATGCATACATTGCAAAGTTTCCAGTTAGAAGATTGCTTGGAATTAACAAGAAAAAAGTATGATTATGGCTTCAGATGTGCCTATGCTTGCCAATAAGGAGGAAATGAATTTGCTGCGAAGGAGATTCTCAATAAGTCACGCAAAACCGGCACTCCTACCTCTCTGCCGCCACCACCCCATACTTGGTTTTCATTTCTTGTTTTGAGGCTCTCAAATTAGAATTTTAATTTAAAAACATATCCCTTTTTTCATTATCTGTAGACGTACCTTTTCTGTTGTGAGCTTGGAAGCTCGATACAAGTAATTGAAACTTTCTTAGTGTGTTTTTATATCGTGAGGTCTTCTCTTTATGCTATCCATTTAGCGATGTATAGCCGGCCTGCTCGTTGTTAGTAGAGATGTCCCGTAAACAACGCCCATTGTATATGAATTGAGGGACTCTCCTGTGGCTACGATTTAGGAGGGACGATTCTGAAGGGTGTTTAATTATTTGCATTGTCCTTGAAGGTGAATATCTAGGCGCTCCAATAAAATATGTATATGGTCGCCATCTATTCCGATCGCTTAAAATTCAAACCTGTATCTTTCGCTGATCTCTAGAATAATACTACTTCTCCCAAATCTCCGGAACTATATCATACCCATGGTAGAACTCGATCCTTTCGGGAACGAATTTCAAAACCACGTAATTAGGGTCTTCTGGATTCTGGAAAAAGGTTAACATCCTGGGATCCCAGAACTTCTTTTTCGTATCAAGTTCTTCATGAACCTCTGCCTTGCAATGGATCACCATATAAGGGTCATCTCTCTCTCCTGACCAGATTGAGAGTTCAGCAGCTGGATTCTTCTTGATCTGCTCCACTTTTCAGTGAATATTTCATAGTTGCTCCAATTAGGCTCATGTCCTCCAGTCCTAAGAGACCCATCAACCTCACTGCTGGCCTGCCATCTGAAATCGTGGCAACAGAAGCTAGATGCTCCCCTCCCATGAATCTAAAGATTTGGTCTTTTAATGCCATAATGAGTATTTAATAAAAAATCCGATTTATAACTTAGGTTTCACAGTAAATTTTCGTGTTTTGGCACTTTCTCATGATATCGTTTTTGAAACATATTAAACTAATCTAAAATCCAAATGGAATTCGATGAAAATTGAAACCTATCGTTTTTGGTCTATGAATGCACATATATCCACCTGTAATTCCTGCACAAAAGTCCAATGAATTTATGTTCAATTGAAAATCGGGTCGTGGGTATAAGTAATAGAAATCGTAAGCTAAGAATCTCTCAATATTTTATCAAATACAGGAGATGTACTCTCTTTTTCGGAATTGATCAATAACTCGTAGACACGACCCAAAATAGCATAGCCCGTTATTAGATAAATAGGATTATGTTTTAGAAAATGAATTCACACCAAAAAATTAGACAGTTTCGTAAAGTCACAAATGCTAAGTACAAGTTATTCAAATAGAAAATTGGAGATTATTGGAATTGGTTTTGTTTAGACTTATCCTTGTTTTTTTGCTGGTGGCATTCGCGGCTATTCACAGTCTTATGGCAAGCCTTTTTTCAAACGCTGTGTCACTAGAATCTTGGGTTCCAGGCAAAATTGTTGTATATACCAGTATTCAACCTCATAGCATTGCTAACTATATTGCCGCTCGCATACCTGCTCTACAAAAATCCAGGACCTTTTCTCTACATAATACCTTCGCCATGGAACTGGCTGATGATCGGTGGACAATTTATTGCTGCAACCATTGCTCCTAGAGCTTTTCTGGATGCACCGAATAGATTCAAGATACTCTCACAGCTATCTGCAGCAAATACTCCTGAAGAAAGTTCCCTAAATATTCGAGGCATTTACCGATGGGTAAGAGATCCCTTTTTGCTATCAGGATTGATCATAATTTGGCTCACTCCCTTTATGACCATCAATCTGCTTGTCATATACATTTTGGCCACTATATATTTGTATATAGGGTCTCTGCACTGGGAAAGGAGACTTGTATCACAGTTTGGTGATGAATATCGGGAGTATCAAAAACGGGTTCATAGGATAATTCCTCAATTTTGGGGCCATCATTAGGGAAACAGAGGATACAGTTCATTTCTTGCGTGGGATGTACGTTATGATTAATAGGGCCTATATAAATGATAACTAAAACCTAACTATGATAGTTTCTATTATTTTTGTTGAAATTTTCCTAATTTTTCCATTTTTTTCCCAGAAAAAGTAATTTGATAGTTTAAATTAATTTACCGGAATTCTGAAGATTTACTTCGAAGATGGAAAATATTTCGGAAATGATTAATTTATATGTAAAGAGGTTTTGTGACTGGCACAAAACAAAATTGAGAAGTCTGAAAGGAATGGGAAAAGGTTCTTACTCCTGAACAGTATAATGTACTGAGGCAAAGAAGTACCAAATGCCTTTTTCCGGCAAATTATGTTATAATAAGTAAAAAGGGATTTATATATGTGCTGCCTATTGGCAGGAGCTCTTTTCCTCAGATGACAAATTTAAGTCAGGGACCGGCTGGCCAAGTTTTTATGAAGTGATTTCCAGTGGTAATGTCCGACTTTTGAAGGACAACAGTCATTTCATGAACAGGATCGAGGTAGTCTGTTCCAGATGTGGAAGTCATCTCGGAAATGTTTTTGAAGACGTATCCACCTCAACAGGAAAAAGTTCTTGTATCAACTCTCTTTCTCTTGACTTAAGAAAGAAGTAGAAAAGAAGTAGGCAAGTGAAGAACCTACTTTCTGCAAATGCACGCAAGAATGCAATCTATTTTCTCAATATGACAGTAGCTTAAAAATTAATCTAACTTTCAATGAATAATAGTGGGCAAATCTGCAAACAAATTCTACAGGTGTGTACATCTGCAGTGCAGTTTGAATTTAAGTGATTTAGCTAGAGCAAATCTTTTCAAGTGAATGAACCTTAAACATTCCTTACACTGGAAACTTATTTATTAAAACATCAATCATGTATACTTGAACAATCATTCCTGTCGAAGCTGAAAAAATACATAGACTTTAGCAACCAACATAATTTGGCAATTTCAAGAATTCATTGTTTTTGAATTAAAATCAGGCTATTTATGTGTTCAAAATTTGAATGATAACTTTTATCTTTATTCAGCTCTGGTCCAAAAAGAACATGAAATTCTTCGAATAACAGGCACAAACAAATAAAAGTACTTTTAACTTTTGGAGAAGTTGGAATACGGGTTACTTTCCTGGGGTACCGTGAAATCAGCTTATTATAAAAAGTTAGAGAGCTTTAGTTTTATGAAATTCGTTTTTTTTTCAAGCTCCAAACTTCTTTCTAAAATGTCTGCTTATCCTATACATTCTCAGTTTTGACCGAATCCTGCTTTTATCAAATGTATCAAAAGCTAGTGGTATAGGATTTACTGATATTATTGACTTAGCACATCTTTTTCCTTTTGTGACTCATCACTATCTGCCGCTTTACGAACCTGACCTTCTTCTCATAGGCTTCCTTAGTTCAACAGTCAAAAAACATGTGCGCAGTTTAAAATTGAAATCATAAAGATGGATTATTTCTGTCTCTGCGCCCTCTGAGGCTGCACCGTCAAGATTTTTCTGTAACAGGGTTGATATATTCTATTTCTTTCTTGGACTTACATTTATTGCTATTACTTTTATGATTTTACCTTCATCTTTCCGCTTTTCTCAGGGTTCTTTGGAATTACTGTAGAGGATTTCATAAACCCCAAA
>CAWKGG010000038.1:0-71679 GCA_963848985.1 uncultured Methanosarcinaceae archaeon | reverse complement strand
GAAGAAAGCATTAATCACTCATAGACTTAAAGATCTTGAAGTATTGAAGACAGAGCTAGGAAATAATACCATAGTAGGGGATAACATAAAATCTGAAGCTAAGTTCCTAAACCTTCATTTTGAAAGTACTTTCTGGATGTTTATATCCCCCAGATTATAACAACTGTTGCAGGTGATCCCACCTAGTTCCGATGAAACTGGTGCAGGACGTCGCAGACTCGCAAAAAAAGAATAATATCGGTCGAAATCACAGCAAGGTTACCAGTTACTGGACTTAATCTCAATCCCTCTAACATGTTTATAATTAATCTAATGTGATACCCCTGGCCTACTCAGGAAAATGTCTTAAATCACCCCACAATCGGTCATTTTTGCTCTATACTCATAATAAACCTGTGGCTATTAAGCATTTTTAATTTTTTTGAGTATATTCTTATTTCACGACCTTAGACTAAAGAATAGGAAATTTATGTGAAATCCTATCTCAAAATCTGAGTAACTACATTTTATTACGTTATTTTTATCATTTTAAAAGAATAAAAATATATGGAAAATGTCTCGAAGGTACTTATCCTGTTATGGTAGTGAAATCATTGGGATTTAATTTGATCGAAAAATGACTTAATTTGGGGCTACTAATGAGATTTTTATTGAGAGTCCTTTGGTAATCAATAACCTATGTCAAAAAACGTCCTAAAAACCTGGGAACGGCTCCTTTTTAATTAATCTAGTAAAAACCCCGCCTTAGTGTATAATAGAACTAAAGAAGCATTTAATACAAGATTCATTAATATTAACTATTGAAAATAAAAAATTGTGTTATCATGTCAAGTCCTTCAAAACTCACGCCTGAAATACAACAGAAGATCGGTGAAAATATTGCTTTAGGAATTTCCTATTCTTTCGCTGGCGAAGCTGTGGGTGTAACCTACTAAAGTTTCAATTCAGGGTTAAAAAGGGGGCAGACAGAGAAACCTGGAATATCCAATCAGTTTTTCAAACATATCCAAAAATGCAATGCAGACGGAGCTAGGAAACTTCTTGAGCGGTTAAATGATGCAGCTGTAGTTGGAAATTGCCAGGTTTGCATGAGGATTTTGGAAAGGCGTTTTTCGGAAGAATTTGGAAGGCGAGTTTATAGGAAAACAAATGTTATGTCGGAAAATAAAGATGTAAATGTTGAGATAACAATTACGGACATAGATACAATTAGAAATCAAATTCTAGATAAGTTATCTATGATGGAGAATTGTAGTCGGAATTACCAAAACCGCCACCAAGGCATACTTTTTTATGTATTGTCCGGAAGGAGCTTGATGTTGCAGATGAAGAAACTACAACAAAATCATTCAGGAACTCAAAAAAGAATAGAATACGCACAAAAGCTTGGCAGAACTTATAATAAATTTACCCAATAACTTGCAATTCCTCAGGTTCCAGACTTATTTCTTGGAAAATACTTTTGATGGAGTTTTCAACCCCACTTTGATTATTTCATATCATCTTCGACAGCTTTCAAAACATCAGCTTTTGAAGTTGTCTGAATTAAAAAGAACTGCTTGCTCACAGATGCAGTTTTTATGGCTGCGGTTTCCATACAGAGGATGAGAATTTTTACTGCATCCTGAAAAGTATTTTTTTTAGTCCAGTTTTCCTTGAAGCATTTACTTGCTACCTGTTTGGTAAAGTCATTTCCGAGAACTATTAAGTTACTTCCTTTCGCATTTGAGGTTAAGGTTATCTCGGAATCTCTGAGCTCAGCAATCGCGTAGTTTCCAGCTGAGGCATACAGCCTTCTTTTTTTGACGACCTCATCTTCAACTGAAGATACTTCCCCTACCAAAATGCCGTTTCTCTCCGAGATTTTGCTTTTGAAGTCTTTGACAATTATGCCAACTCCGAAGTCTCTAGCTTTTTTTGCGAGTTCATCATCCGTGACTATTGCCCCATTGTAAAGCTCTTTTTCGAGCTTCTCCCTATCCTGCTTATTTCCTTCAAATGTTATCTCCCGCAGGTCTCCGGTCATTACTGCACCTTTTTCTCCTATAAAAGCGATGACAAGGGTCATTCTTCAGGCTCCAATAAGTTTTGATATCTCTTTTTATATTCCATTCCAGATCTCAAATCCCAGGCAAGATTTAACGTTCTGTAATCCGCACATATTACAAAAATCAGAATATAGAGATTAAGTACTTCGCTTAAAATCTTTCCTTTATATTTTCCCTATTCATTTACCCTAGAGGCTCCACCACTAACCTATCACTTGCCTATTCTTTACTATATTTACAGACTCTATTGATACATTTTGGGGTGGCAACCATTGATAGGGGATGGAAACTTCACTTTGAGCCTATAACTAATCCTGTCTTGATTATGTTTATGAACCTATTGTAGAGCATCAACATCTGAAGCATTTGGCAGCCTCATTATAATCATGAAATGAGACAACATTTAGTACCAAATTTGCAAACATAAAAGAGCTTGAAAATCAGGAAATTGCCAAACAATACCGAATTTAATAGATTAATTAACATATAAAGGCTATAATTAGCGAAAAATCATAAAAGAACTTGCTGCAGCCAACAAATCCATGGGAACCGTCATATTATCTTTCATGATCTATATACGACTGCTTCCATACTCACCGGGTCACTAAAACTCCTTCGCCCACAAAGCTCACGAAACCAATTTAGTGACTCCAAAAACGATTTTGTGATGGCAGCTTAATCCTATGCCAATGAATTAGAGCATTATCTGAGCTTATCAGTGCCCTATCCTTTGGTTTATTTACACGTACAAGGTTGCAGACCTGCATCTGAATTCACGTGCCTGAGAAAATAGCTAGATATATATTCCTCACCTGAAGATAAAAGTGAAATCAATCCTATGGTTTTGTTATCAGAAACCGTAACAGACTGTAACCAGCTACGTAAGTCAAACAGAAATCCACAAATCAGAGAGATATTGAATTGGTACATTTTACTTGCTATCTTGTAGAGTCACAGAATAAATACATGGTTATTATTTTGCTGAATAAATATTATTTAATTTTCAAATAATAAGAAACAATGACTGTAAACAATTTAGGTATTTATAGTAGTTTCATTTATACTAATGTTAAAAATAAGTAAAAATTTTGCTTGAGAAGGTTATTTTCTATTTTTAAGCATAATATCCTTCAGCTTAGAAAATTCTTCAAGCTCTTGTTTTAACGTATTTTTCATTTCTCTAATTTCTTCTAGATCTACAAGCTGCATGTAATCTGTTTTAATGGATTCCGTACCATCCTGTACCTCCTTCATTTTTTGCATATCAGCCTTTAATTATTCCAGCTCCTATCTTTCCACAACATATCGCGCGGTTTCTGCCTGCAAGGTTTGGTTCTCCTGCTTGATTCGCAGGTATTCAGGGCTTTCGGAAATATCCGCCTCTTTTTGTATTGTGAGGTAAGGGATGTACTTTAGATAAAGCTCTCGAAGTTTCTCAGGATTAGCCCTAAAATATGCTGCACTCATATCGTCTAGCGTGTGCCTCATAAAGAATTCTACGTGAAAAGAATTAGACCACCATTTAACATAGCACTGTTGAACCATTTCCTGATATTATGCAATCTAATGAGATTCCAATCTGACTTTGGCGTATTTTTCTGTGACTTTTCTGATAGAGTCTGGTATAACTTTTTAAAAGAAATCTCTTCGAATTTTCTTAATCAATAATTTTTTGTGTTAATGACTGAATCGTGAATCTTCCTGCCTATACACAAATAATTGTTATCTGAATAAATTCACTGTTTAATAAGATACTTTTCTTTTCTGGGATCTGGTGATTTAGTTGGTCTACCCCTATAATTGATATAATCCTGGACTGCCCTTGAAGCTTCAGGACTTAGAAAAGTTATAAAATCAAATCCAACCTTTTGCCTGCGTAACTTCAAAGTTGTTACTTCTGTTTCAGGATCGTAACCTTTTTTAAAGTCTTTGACTTTCAGATTACGAATTTCATTGAGGGATAATCCGCTTGAAGCCCCAACTAATAAAATGGTCTTCTCTAATGGATCACAAATTTTCAAGACTTCCTGTAAATCTTCCTTAGTTGGAATATCTTTATTTTTTTCAAGCAACTTAGCTTTGTTTCTACTTAAAATGGGTAGTTCAATATCGCAGCTACGATAAAAACTTTGGACACCATTCATGCACGATTTTACCGTCATTGGAGCTAAACCTTTATCTTGCAAAGACTTCTTGAAACTAATGAGATATGTTTTAATGAGCCTCAGTCTCATCAACAAACCTGACTTTACTTCCTGTTCAGCTTCCATAATAAGTTCATATGGTGTTTTTTCTGTGAATTCACAAAACGCTTTTATAGCTTGAAGGTAATTACGCTCAGTGTTGGCACTTGCATCAATCGACAACAGCCAATTAGATACAATTGGATCGCTTTTCAGATTATTGGCATAACTTGATGTCAGTTTAAGATTTTTCATAGTAGATGTCGCCTGATCTGATGTATATATGATTACTGATCCACACTAACTGATAAAGTATCAATCTCTTTCCAGTTTAAGCTAAAATCATATTTACCGGCATTATCTGGCCTGAAGGCCTAAATTATAAGAGTCTAGGAAGTCCAGCTTTAATAAACCAGCAAGCATGTCTCGAAGTAGGAGCATTTACATCGTTTCGAGAAAAAAGCTTATTTATGGAAAGCTACGTGGGAAAATCGGCTTTGTTGCCCCTGAGCTGCGAGATAACTTAATTTGGAAAAGGAGGAGATTATGACAACAGTATTTGATGTCCCTTCAATGGAACTTATTGAAAAGGTTGCAGACATTCTTGAGGAAAACGAAAATATTGTGCCCCCTAAGTGGGCAGAGCATGTGAAAACCGGAATTCATAAGGAGCTTCCCCCGAACAATGATAATTGGTGGTATATAAGATGTGCTGCAATCCTTAGGAAAATTTATACTGATGGACCTGTAGGGATTGAAAGGCTTCGTTCCGTATATGGAGGGAAGAAGGATAATGGATCAAGCCCGAGCCACAAAGCAAAAGGTAGCGGTTCGATTGTTAGAAAGGCAGTGCAGCAGCTTGAGGCTGCGGGTTACCTTCAAAAGGTAAAGGACGGAAGAACAGTATCTGCAAAGGGACGTTCAATGCTTGACAATGCAGCCAATGAACTAAAACATGAACTCATTGATAAAATTCCGGAACTTGCAAAATACTGAGATAAGTTTTTTCCGAAGGGGACTTTCGATGTTTAGCATTCCCTTCCAAATATATTATCTATCTTAATGCAGATTGTTTCGGAAAAACGGGTTTTTTGGGTGATTTTACATGTCTACAATGGATGACGAACTCAACGAAATTCGAAAGAGACGGCTCGCAGAAATCCAGAAACAGCATGCACAGCAACAGCCTTCTGACATGCAGGCAGCATACCAGCAGGAACAGGCCAGAGCTGATATAGAAGCTCAGAAGCAGATGATCTTGAGGCAAATTCTGACGCCTGAAGCCAGAGAACGCCTTACAACTATGAAGATGTCAAGACCGACTCTTGGTGAGCAGCTTGAAATGCAGCTGATCTCTCTCGCTCAGACTGGACGCCTACCGTCTCAAATAGATGATGAACAACTTAAAAATCTCCTGATTAAGATGCAGCCAAAAAAGCGTAAGACGTCCATAAATCGGATTTAAGAATAATGAGAACCTCTATCCTCTTTAGCGGAGGCAAGGACAGTTCACTTTCTGCCCTTTTGATGGAACCGTTTTTTGAGATCGAACTTGTTACGTGTAGTTTTGGTTTGCTTCCCAATGGAGAGCTGGCAGCAAAAACTGCAAAAGAATTGCAGTTTCCTCACAGGATTCTCTTTCTGGAAAAGGAGATTCTTGAAATGGCATATCAGAAAATAATAGAAGACGGGTTCCCTAAAAATGCTATTAATTTTATCCATGAAAAAGCTATAGAAACACTTGCCTCCGATCCGGAGGTTAAATGCATTGCTGATGGAACTAGAAGGGATGATAGAGTTCCTGTTCTTTCAATTTCACAGTTGAGAAGTATTGAAGACCGACTGAAAATTCAGTACATCTGTCCACTGAGAGGATATAACAGGAAGACAGTGAGTATTCTCGCTGAACGCTACTTAAGGATCGAGGAAGGACCAAGTGAGAGTGCTACTAAAGCGGATTACGAAAACGAGCTTAGGGAGTTAATCAGGCAGAGACACGGTGAAGATAAAATAAGGGAACTATTTCCTGCTCACCTCCAATCTCATGTGCTTTCCAGGAAAGGACAGCCCTGAGAAGATATCTGAAAGTTTGGAAGTCTTCAGGTAGATGAAAAATTCTGGAATAAAGATTTATACGATAATCGAGTTATATTCAAACCTTGCAGATTAACTGAGACTTTCATAGAATTTACAGGATATGGTTTGAGAGCTACTTTTATCCAGCGGGGAGAACCGTAATTATGTACGGATTAAGATCACAGTCATCTAATTATTGGATATAACCAGTGATTATAGAGCTAAATTACTTACAGATAAACAGGTGTGATCCACTTGAGTCATAACATGAAAGGACAGAAGATGCGCCTGGCAAAGGCGCACAAACAGAACACACGCGTTCCAGTGTGGGTTATTGTGAAAACTAACCGGAAGGTAGTAAGCCATCCCAGACGCAGGCACTGGAGAAGGAGAAACCTGGATGTGAAATAAGCGAGGACGGTGAACAAAAAAATGGCAGAAGACTTGGTGAAAGAACAGATATATACTATTCCACTCAGGGCGGTAAGAAAAGTACCTACCTGGAAAAGAGCCAATAGGGCAGTTACTGAAGTAAGGATTTTTATCATGAAGCACATGAAGGTTGAGTCTGTACATGTTAAGCTGGACAGATCTATCAATGAACGTCTCTGGGAAAAAGGTTGTGAAAAGCCCCCCCTCTCCATCCGGGTCAGAGCTGTAAGATTCGCAGATGGGGAAGTGCAGGCGGAACTCTCCCAGTAGAATATCCCAGAAAAAGTGAATTACTAACAAGTATGATTCGAACGATTGATATCTACGATACCCCAATGATAGGGGTCTTTGCAACCTGCACAGACAGTATTGCTATTGTTCCCCCTCTGACAAAGCTCGATATCTGTGCTAGAATTGAGAAATCACTGGATGTAAGGGTAGTTGAAATTCTTGTAAATGGGAGTGTTGTAGTAGGAGCTCTTTCTAGAGGAAACTCAAACGGGTTTTTATTTTCATACGGAACCAACACAAGAGAGCTGCAAAAACTAACAGGTGTTAAAGTAGAGACTCTTCCAGATAAATTGAATGCAGTCGGAAACATTGTGCTTGCAAACGATTCAGCATCTCTTGTTCACCCAGAACTGTCAGATAAGGCTATTGAGGCTATTTCAAGAACTCTTAATGTCGAAGTCTATAGAGGAACAATTGCCGGGATAAAAAATGTAGGTATGGCAGGAGTTGTCACCAACAAAGGGCTCCTGGTACATCCGAGAGTGACATCTTCGGAAAGAGAAATTCTGGAAAAGATCTTCGATCTTCCAGTGAGTATAGGGACTACAAATTTTGGAACTCAGATGCTAGGCTCAGGTATACTTGCCAATTCAAATGGCTATTTAGCAGGTTCAGAGACTACAGGGCCTGAACTTGGGAGAATCGAAGAAGCACTCGGATTCATGAAGTGAGCACTAATCATTCAATTGTTGCGAAATAAAGCTACATCAAGTGTGGTGACCAAGATGAAGAATTTTTTTGTCAAAGGCAAATTTAAAGCAGGAAGTAACTGGGAAAATTTCACTAAGAAAGTTGAAAGTCAGAATGAGAAAAATGCAATAGATAAGGTATATTCTGTCTTTGGAAGCAAGCATTGCATTAAAAGAAGCCAGATCCAGATAGAAAGCATTTATGAGGAGTGAGGATATGGTCGAAATCAGTGAAGATGCCAGAAATATTGCGTCCAAGTATCAGGAGTTCCAGAGAGAAACTGAAGCCTTGAGGCAGGAAATGAGTATGATTCAGGCTTCGATTTCAAGCTGCGACCAGACAATCATAGCCTTATACGAGCTGAAGGCGGCTTCAGCAGAAGGTAAAATTGCCGAAACAATGGTTCCTGTAGGTTTTGGCTCATTTGTTTATGCCGAAGTGAAAAATGCAGACAGGATCATTGTAGACCTCGGAGCAGGCTTTAGGGCGGAAAAAACAGTAGATGAAGCTATTGATACCTTGAACAGCCGAAAAGAGCAGCTTATGAAAATTCTCGAACAGATGAGCGCTTCACTGACTAAATTCATACAGGGTATGCAGGCTCTAGAAGTTGAGGCTGAAAAAATTCAACAACTTGGCCAGGCTTAAAAAATCTAGTTCAGTCAAAAGTTAAATCAAAGATTTCAACTTAAAGAGAATTTCGAGAAACATCCAATTTCAACAAATTACCTACATACATTTCATAAACGACTAACGAAAATATGTTTCATAAACAACTAACTAAAAATTGGGCTATCTAAAGATCTTCTGAAAAATGAAAAATTTCACTTTAATAAATGATAGAAGGTTTAGATAAATTCCTAAATTTCGTCCTATGCTTATAAATGGTATCTAAATGACTAGTGAAAATCAGAGGTTTTTAGAGATACAATATCTTATTTTTTATTGAATATCTCTTGGATGGATCCTGTGTTCAACAAATTTAAAGAGAAACTTGGGAGTTTTAAAAAGGCGCTCAGCAAAACTATTGAAAAGAAAGCAGTAGCTATTGAATATGAAGCTGAACAAGCACCTGAAAACGAAGAAGTTCCTGTAGGGGAACTCGAGCCTGTTTTAGAAGAGACAGATTTCGTAACATCTCTGAGAGAGGAAAGTCCCGAAATTGAGCATATAGAGTCTGTAACGGCTACGCCTATAAATGTTGACAAACAAGATAAGAAAAAGGCCGAATACCAAAAAAGAGTTAAGAGAGAAAAAAAGCGGCAGAGGTTGATGCTGAAAAAGAAAAAGTGTATGGAGATCAAAAACCTAAGGAGAAAAAATCCTTTTTCAAAAAGGTATCGAATGTTGGGTTTGCGCAGAAGGCAAAAGCTCTGGTCTTTAATAGGGAAGTCTATCTGGATATTAAGGATTTGGAAGAGCCTCTATGGGAACTCGAAATGGGTCTTCTAGAAAGTGATCTTGCTCTCTCAGTTTCCGAGGCGATTGTGGAATCAGTGAAAAATCAACTCACAGGTACCACAAAACGTATTGGCAGCAATACAGAAGAAATAGTAGAGGAAGCCTTGAAAAAAGCCATCCTGGATATTGTGTCTGCTAATACCTATGATTTTGACGAGTATGTGGAGAATATAGATAAGCCTGTACACATTGTTTTTGTTGGGATTAATGGGACAGGAAAAACAACATCTATTGCAAAGTTAACTCACAGGCTGCTTAAGTCAGGTCATTCCGTAATTCTGGCTGCAGGAGATACTTTCAGGGCAGGTGCTATTGACCAGCTTGAGATTCATGCTATCAGGCTGGGAGTAAAAATGATTAAGCATCAGCCTGGAGCTGATCCAGCAGCTGTTATTTATGATGCAGTCAAATACGCAAAAGCCCATAAAATAGATTTCGTGCTTTCAGATACTGCAGGCCGTATGCATACAAACCTGAACCTCATGGCACAGATGGAAAAGATTTGCAGAATAAGTACTCCAGACCTCATAATTTTTGTAGATGAAGCAGTCGCAGGAAATGATGCAGTTGAAAGGGCTGCCCTGTTCAATGACATTGTGCCAATAGATGGGGCTATTCTGACAAAAATCGATGCCGATGCCAAAGGTGGAGCTGGAATTTCCATTGCCTATATCACAAAAAAGCCAATTCTCTTTTTTGGGATAGGGCAGAGCTACGAAGATCTGAAAAAGTTCGATCCCGAATGGTTCATAGATCAACTTTTTAATTAGTAAAAATAATATAGCTTTCAAGGTTAACTCCTCCAAGTTTAGCTTTTATAAGGTTAGGTACTTTAAGTCTAGCTCTCTCAAAATCAGCTTCTCGTAGATAAATTCTGCGAAAATTTAAAAAATATTCTTTATCAGCAGTAGACGAATACTCTCGTCTGCCAATTATCGTCATACTTGCTTTAATATCAAAAAACTTACTTACTTCTATAACTCACTTTTTTGTACTTTCGTCAGCTTGAGTATCCATGGCTATATGCGAAATATTTTACTTGGAATTGTCTTGACATTCTAATTCTTCCTAACATAAGTCGTTAGAATCTCCATAATTAGCCAATACTCTAAGTTTGATTACGTTGAGATTCTTTCTAGAGTATAGATCCCATATAACTTAATCTCCAAGTTTGGATTTCCTAACCGATCAATAGAGAGTGAAACGTTCAGTAATCTGATCTTGTTGAAAAACTTTTAGCTCCTTATCAGATTATTACTCTACCGCCAGGTATAATAAAGCCCAGTCACGGTAGCAATGCCACCTAATTTTTGTGCTAATGTAGAAATATCCTTGTTTTCAATAGTTGTTCTTTCGGTGGTTTTATTTATTCCATAATGGGATACTTTTCATAGGGGGAGCAATCGTAATAAAATTGCTGTGAGTGAAATAACAAAGCTTATCCAGATTTCAGGAGATTGTTTCTCTTTCTCATAAGGATTTTTACATTTTTCATGTGCTTCCTTCAATTCCATAATCTCTTTACTTCATCGCAAATTTTTTACCTTAAATGCTAAATATAAAACCATTACTTCTGCTATAAAATTAGTTGCGCTGCTGAATTTTCTTTTATTGAATATCATATTTCATTTTAAGTTAAATCTCTCTCCCAAAGATCATCATCTTGTTGCAATCTCAACTTTTCATAAAGAGGATAATGGAATCGATACACTAATTCGATGAAGCAATAGAAGCATATCACAAAACAATTGAAATTAACTCACAGGATCCATATGATTGGTCTAATTGTCCTCCTTCACTCCATAGTTATCCACACCAAAGCTGTTTTTTAATTTCAGAGTATTCTTTGAATATTTTTCTGGCTGTTATGCTTTTAATAATCTGGATCACTCTTGAAGGAGAATACTTTGGCTCAGCCCCTAAAAAAGATGTAAATGATAACCATCGCAGCCAATCGCGTCAAATTCAAAAGAATATCGTTCACCAATCTCAGAACATACAAGTTTTAAAAAGTTGACTGCATCATCATTTAAAAGGTTTTTACGGTATTTCATACAAAAAACCATGTGATATCTAATTTTATAGGCACAGTGGTTTGCATGTCTTAATTCTATCGACAGCAAAAGGTGATTAAGGATATAAATCAGTTATTTAACAACTGTTCAGGGGAAGTTTCAATCCCGCAGCAAGCTGCGGGATATTCGAATGAGAATAAAAGGTAGTGTGCATAAGTCTCTGTAAAATTCAAATCTATACCAATTATAGCTAGGAAAAAGCTACACTCTAAGTTCCACGCCAAGATAATCCATTTCAAGCATTCATGCTGCAGACCCTAGTAAGCATAGGGCACAAACTATACAGTCTTAGTAATAAAAGCCTCTAGAATAGCCTTTAAAGAAGCCCCGAACAACGCCAAAAAAATAAGACCTTAGATATCACAAATGTCGATAATAGCCTTAATCTGCTCTACAGCTTGTTTTGCAGCATTTTTATACTCTTGCATAGAGGTCGTATAGCTCGTCGCTTCCATCATGTCCGCAAGTTTCAGTATATACAACAAACTCTGTCCTTCAAGTTAGGGTCTTAAGGATCTTTTTGATCGTTTCTGCATATTTGATCACCGTTTTGTATCATCCCTTCAAGGTTTAAAATCTACTCTCATGCTTGCAGGCTCCCAAGCTCCCAGGCAAGCTGGAGAGACCAGGCCAAGGGTTAAGAAGAACCAGGCTACCGAAGCCAGATCAACAGGAAACAAGCAGGACAGGTTAAAACAAGGAAATAATTGTAATAGAACGTAGTGTCCGCAGAAATCCACGTCATGAAATCCTTTCCTGCTGCTTATTTCTTAAGGAATATATAATGTTCGATTCTGATGACTTCACAAATAATAAAAACTAATTTTTAGTATTTATTTGTTTTTTGATTGCAAAAAATTTTATGCGAGATTATTTTTTGTTTAGAAACTATTTTTCAAATAATTAATTTAAAATAACTTCGGAGATAATAATATATTGTTTCACCAGTATCACAGAACGAACAGATCAATAAGATTGACAAGTCACAGCCACAGTAGAACAAAAGCATAGTAGAGTAGATTGGAGACGTTGGTCTACTGCTTAAGGGTGTAGTAGACACAACTCTTCCAAGTATCATCTCATCTTTTTTTATGTGATGGTTTGACTTAGTAGTTTGTATAATTTTATATCAAATTCTCAATTCAGCCATGCCCTATTAGCCGGTTGATATTCTCATCTTACTCTCTTTTTTAGGTAACAAAACTCAATGCTAAATTTCCGATTAAACTGAGGAAATGAACAGGTTTTAAGTTAGAACTTAGGTAAATTTGAGATGTTTGTTTATTTCAATTTCCAAAAATTGGAGCTTTAAGAGCAAAATCAACTTGATAGCAAGAATTATAGTTGGATTGTAGTAAGTAAAGGTAAATATTTATCGTGCAAGTTATTGACACATTGGTTTACCATCGGTAGTTATCTGAAAATTAAACTATTTTTTTGAGTTAGCCGTTTGATGACCTACATACCTAAAGATCTGGTCGGTAAGTTCTAATTGTTTCTGTTGTTGCAGTCACTGCTTCCATTTAATGGGAGTAGAAATCCAACTATTTTTATCTGCGTTACAATAGGTGATTTTTTTCAAGTTTTACGATTTTTGGAGTGGTTTTTTTGTTTATGTTTACTCAAAGAGGCCTTAGTTTTGGAACTACTAGATTTAGCCTTGGAATGTTTAGACGAAGAAACCTTAGCCTTGTGGTTATGATAGTTCGAATTTGATACTTCTGTTGTGTTAGTTGAAGTATCGATTAATGATACCGTTTTGTCTTGTTGATTCACAACATATACCTTTGTTCCCCGTTGGGTTGACTGCAATTCCTGCAGGCCTATGTCCTACCGACACTGTGGCTGCAACAGTGTTTGTGGATGTGTTAATTATAGATATAGTGTCGAAAGGAATAGTGCAGTTGTAAGAGTTTGTCACATATACTTTTGTTCCATCTGGGCTGACTGTAATTCCAGTAGGATAAACTCTACAGGCACCGTAGCAATAACTTTGTTCTTGCCTGTGCTAATTACAGATACATTTTCGTTGCCGGAATTCTTAATATATGCTTCAACTGTTTCCCATATATTTATTGAAACATTCGCTGATGCTGTAGTATTGTTTACAGTATCACTTGGCGTGAAAGTAGTCTTCAATGTCTGATGTGAACCTAACTTAATATAGTGCCATTGGATGGAGAGTAGACAAAGATTCCAGGTACTGTAGCTCCAGATACATTTGAAGCAGTTATATCTAGATGAACGTTGCTCAATGGTGTACCATAAATTATGTCAGCAGTATTATTCCAGGTAATGGTAGGTATCTTTGGATTCTGACCTATAAAATTCCCCAAGGCAAAAGGACCGCGTAATACAATTACATTGGCTTTAGCGGTGTTTTGGCGGTGTCAATTACAGAAACAGTACCATTAACTTGGTTTGCCACGTATACCTTTATTCCATCTGGGATTGACAGCAACTCCATAAGGCTCGTCTATTACATCCACAGTGGATGTAACAGCGTTAGTTGTGGTGTCAATTATAGAGACATTGTTGCTGTTTAAGTTTGTCAAATGCACTTTTTTCTCATCTGGACTGACCGCAACTCTACAGGTACTTCTCCTACAGTCACATTGGCTGTAATATTTTCTGTAGCGGTGTCAATTATAGATATGACTCCATCAATGCCGTTCGCCACATATGCTTTTGTTACATCAGGTGTGACTGCCACTCCAAAAGGTCCATTTAATCCATATACAGTTGCTGTAACAGTGTATGTGGTTGTGTCAATTATCGAGACAGTGTCACTGAATCCATTTGTAATATATGCAAATGGCGTCGCTCCGGCGATGCTTACCAGCATTAAAGCTATAGCTATTGAAATTAAGGCTGTAGAATGCAATTTGTGTTTATTGATCACGTATTTCAATTCCTTTTCCTGAGAGTACTGTGCAAAATAAATCTTATTTGATTATATTTACATAGACTTTAACCTAAATGGTATAGTGATCGAATAATTTAAAGAAATTGGACTAGTTATTTTGTAGATATTGTTCACTAAGTACGCAAGTTCTACAAATATCTACATGTTATGAACTCATAGCACAAGAGAGCTATTAAATGGATAAATTCTACTTGCTGTCTTGCAAAGTCACAGGATATATATATGTTTATTATTTAATGAAGAAATATTATTTAATTTTCAAGTAATAATAAATAATAGCATAAACAGTATAAGTATTTATAGGAGTTTACATTAGACAGTACCATAGTCTGATAATTCTAGAAAAAAATTATTGATAACTGCAAAAAAGAGAAATATGGAGACAGTTGTAAAATCAATTCTATTGCCTTAGTTTTGAATATAAAATCGGGAATGATGCAGGATGCTACTTTTGTCCATTCAGATCTAGGACATACAAGCTCATTGAGTCTCAAATGCGTAAGTCCAACTCTATCTGAATTTTAATAGTCTTGGCCATAAAATAATTTATAATGATATCTAAAAGATTCATACTAAGGTAGAATCAACTCAACGATTAACTGGCCATTTTTTTGCCTCACAAATATTTTAACTCGAATTTGAGCAAATTATTTGGATTCAACTAACTAAGTATGTTTATTTATAAATTATTCTTACCACTAAAGATGTTAAAAAATAGTTATTAAGGCCCCCCTTATGCCTTATACAATCCATTAAAATGATAAAATCAGGTGAATAAAAAATATATAAACCCCAATATTATATACAACTTTCATTCCCTGTTGAGTGTTATGTATGAAAAATGCGTTTTTGAGTCGTATGGCATGGATTATAAGATCAAAGATTAATTTTAGTTTTTATTCAATTTAAGAAAGAATGTTATTCTGTTGACCTATAAAATATTTATGGATAAATATCATTACCGATATAATTCCTGGTCATTTCCATGAGTAATCTATTAATTCGAAGAAGATAGTATTAAAAACTGCATTTAGGAAATGCAGTAAGATTTTGATGCTAATGTTTTCAGTGATTCGCAGATATTACAGATGCTCAATTTTTCAATGAGAATTTTTTCATTTGTCTGTTCTACAAAAATAAGTTTCATGTTATCTACACAGTTAGCCTTTTCCCCGACGACAAGACAGAAATCGGAATTGTTTCACAAGGTGATGGTAAATCCGTAAGCTCCTATCATTCCATTCGATTGCTCCTACATAGTGAACTCTCTTTGAAGTTCAACTACTCCACCTATTTTCTTTCTTCACTAATACTTTCACAGGTCATTAGTTTTTTAGGTCTGCATTCTAAAACTAGTTATTTCTTCAAGATAATTATCTATTAACTCGTAGTGACCTCTCTCATATACTGCCAGCATTTCGAAAAAATTTCTTTGGACATCGTCTTTGGTCCTTTTTCCCAGTTCCGAATAGAAATACTCGCTTTTTCTCTCATGTCTCATAGCTGCAAGAAGAATACCTGTATCTCCAAAAGTGATTTCATTCCCCTTTGCTTGATCTATATTGAACTCAGGAGTAAAAGACTGACCGTTATGAACTCTCACACTAACGACTGGTAATTCTTTGGTGTCACGATATTTTTCAAGGTAGCCAAGGTGTTTCAATTCCTCATTTGCCAGATACTCATAAAGTTCCTTAAACTTTTGGTTGGACATTATATTTGCCTTATTTAGGTAGAACTCCCTTGCCTCTTTTTTCCCTACTGATCGCCATACCAATGGCTTCCTCAAAAGATTCAAGATTTTTTAATTCCTCTAATAAATTCTGATATACGCTCTTCGTACCTTTACCCTCCTCAAATTTTTAACCTACCATCTACCTCTATTTTAGAATTTTTTAATTTTGTTCCGGTTTTTCTCCACTTTTGAAAGAACAATGAAATTTTATCAAATCATTAAATTACTTTTCTCATTTAGAAAAATTGATCCACTTATACCTAAATCCATTCTCTTATTAGGAAGAGACTTTTTATTATTTTCTGGGTTTTTGATCGATTGCAGTCGCTTGCCAATAGAACTAATGGTAAATTTTATGGATCCTAAAAAACATTAAAACATTTTTTATTTTAGGGGTTATTAGTACCTATTTTTTACTTCCCATGCTTCTTTTTCCTTTTTTCAGAATGTTTACTAATTTTTTCCTTTATGCTTTCTGGAGACCCTTCAAGCCCAAAGATGTCGTAGATCTCATAGGGATTTTTGAGTATCGTGATATTTTCCATCTGTGCAAGTTTTTCTGAGTTTGTAACATCTACTTCACGCATAGTTAGCTCAAAAGCTCTGCCACTGGGTGCAGCAGTTTTTACAGTACCCCTGTTCTGGTCTACAGGTAAAATGAAGATAGGTGTCTTTCCCTTTGCAGTCTGAGAAACGGTATTTGTAACAAGAGTATCTGCAATCCCGTAAACTATCTTTGCTACGGTATTAGCGGTTGCAGGAGCTATTAGCAAGAAATCGTAGTGGCCCATCTGCAATGGGCCTGCAATGAATGGGGAATTTGGACCTGCATCTACTTTGAAATTAGGGAAATCATCCTGGATTTTATCCCACAGATGGTACCATTTCATAACAGTCTCCCCCTCTTTGGAAAGGAAAACCATTGTATCGACATCTGTTTTTTCCTTAATATCCACAAGAACACTATAAGTCTCAATCATCTGGTCTCCTGAACCTGTAATTCCCCATGCTATTCGCTTAATTCTTTTGCCTAACGGTTCTACCAAAATAACACTCTCCTTAAAAAATTTCGATCTAAACTTCGAATGGACTTATTATCCGGATTATCTGATTTTTTAATCCTGTATCTGAAATTCATAGATTTTTCTGCAGCCCTTCTGAAATTTACCTCTCATCTACCGCCTTCATCATTTCAGGCATTTTGGCTTCAGATTTCGGAACCTGTCTATACTATATGATTTGCCTGGCTTAGCTTTTCCAGGATTTTTTCTAAAGTTTTTAATAACTTTCGGATCCTAGAAAATTCCTTATATTCTGTTATCTTTTGAACATAATTTTCCCCCAGATTTGCTCCGAAGGAGCTACCTCCAACAGTGTTAATTTCATTGATTAAGTAAAAATTTAGGATTCTCTGGAGGACCAATTACTTCTAGCCTATTCAACCTCATAAATCTGCAATTCCAATCCCAAGTATAATGAAAATCTAATTATCTAACATAATACTTGAATAGCCCATCATCTGCATAGAGGATAGGATTTCGATGATCAATAATTAAATATTTTGGCACTAGTTTGCTTAGAAAGACCTTATAGTCTTTGACAACAACATCTCAGTAGATTACCATGATCAGTTTTGTCTGATCACTAATTTTTCTCTGATATCAGAAGTTCCTATTATGCCAAGCATCAAGCCAATTATTTTGACTTACAGCTCGACCTGAAATACAATCCCTATGAATAAAGCCTTTTTTGCCCTTACACAGAAATCACAGTGAATACAGAATTTCATCTTTGTCCCTTTTGAGAACAATTAATAGGTTTCAACATCTCATTTTTCATTTACGATCCTCAAAGCATTCCTGAACTCAGATAATCAGTTATCTTACTCCTAAGACTTCCTTATATTACGAGAATCTGGGTAGGTTTTGCTTCGATTTCTTGCATATCCCCTCCGAAAGTACCCATAAAATTCGCTCATTTACCAGTAGAATATCTCGTATACTAGCATATATCTGTATGGTCAATATTTCCGAATCTCATTAGATTCGAACCCATTTCGACAACACAGATGTATAGGGGATTTCAATAAATCCCTAAACTATGTCATATGCTTATAAAGGGTACATCAAAAGACTTATGAAAATTAGAAGTTTATCGGAATCCTCCTCCAAAGATACAAACAGTAAACTGGCTTTATCTACAATAAAAAGGGGGTTTTATTTGGTTTCATAATCTAGTATTTCATTACCTTAAAGAGTTTTTGTATATTAGCTTACGTTTGTAGAAATAGATTCGAAGCTGACTAAATTTAGAAGTATTATTGGACAGAAAAAGGATATAAAGCCGTATAAACTCATTAGTTGTTAATGGTGAGATAAATGCCTTGTGAATACTGTGGGGAGAGGATAGAGTGGCTAGCGTTCAAGTGCCATCAGTGCGAAAGGTCTCTTTGCGTAAATTGCCGATTACCAGAGAATCATGGATGTACGCCTGTTACTCGAGGTTTAGGAGCATTTGTATATAAAACCATAGAGAAACCCAAAAAAAAGGAAAAAGATGACGCACATGCGAGCATAGATATTTGAATCTTTTTAACTTTTTTTTGGTTCTTCTCCATTTTTGGAAAAACAATGAAAATTTCATCCAATTTCATTGAACCTACTTTCCGCAGGTGTACACATAAAAGTTATTAATTTTTTCAATATGAAAGTAGCCTCAAATTTAAGCCAACTTTCAATGACTAATATGGCCAAATAGGCAAACAAATTTTGAATCTTTGTACATTGAAGAATGTCGGAACATAAAAATCAAACCGTCAAATTAGATATAATGGGAAAAATTGAAAATCAAATACCTCCATAAAGGCACTTACTAAATAAAAAGGAGGAGGTACAGCCACAAAATAAATTTACTCATTTCTTCCAATGTTCATTGGATAATCGTTTACGTGCTCAGGTCCATGTATGAATATCCTTTTTCATCGGTTTTCGCATCTATTATGCCTAAGATAAACTTCATCGACTGCTTCCAGGTATCTTGAGATGTCTCAGTCTATCTAGATTGTCAGTCTATCTTTTACTACTCTTCTGTCTTCTCTATTAGTTCCAACTGGTGGGAGCGAACTTCTGTAGTGTTACAGGCACTACTATGGGGATTGAATATCCATGTGCCTTATACTCCATTTTTCTGCTTATCCGGGCACATTCCGACCGGCAAGAAATTCTTCTACACTAGGCTCATCAGGTTTTAGGGGGTGGTAGTCAAGGTAAGGTGCATACTGCAAATGTCTTTTTTTCCTGTTGCATCTAATTCTACATACAGCATCCTTCTGGAAATGATCCTCCTCTCATCTGAATGTGGCGAATAGCGTCCTGAAAGGAATGCTCCAAGTAGAAAAGAATGCGGGTATCAAGGCTCAAATCACTTTCGTCTACTTAATACCATACACTGCGCGAAAGGTTGCGGTTTCTCTCCAATATGAGGTCTATGCAGGCAGCAAGCAGAGGGTTTCCGGGACAAATAAAAGCTGCAAGCTGTAGCCCCTGAGGAGCAAAAAGAGACTCCCAAAAAGCTGTGCTTTCGTACCTCGATAGTACAAGCTCTCCTGTCCCAATCATTAGGTCCCGGTTTAGATCTGTACAGGCACGTGAGTTATTTCGCAGCGGTGATGCTCACTTTTTTCCTTAAAGCATCCCAAGCGTTGGAACGCTTTAAGGAAAAACGATTCAATGTAATGTGGCTGGAGCCTGCTGGCCTCAGCTCTCTCGATTTCCTCAAGGATTCGGCAAACCCTACATACGTCCAATTCATCCTGTCAAGAGCCCTCTCCTCAAGAAGATCCTGAAGATGATTACGGTCAAAGGCATTGGATACTCCTGTGTAATTCTGGCTCTCAAATCGAGATGTCCACAGTAGCGGAACGCTAGGATCAGTAGCTCTCGAAACGCCTTACCATCGCACTGGAGTTTATCATGGACATCACATACCTAACCTCCAAGTGTTTGGCGTGCCTATTCCAGCTTATCATGAAGTGTTAGATAACATCACCTTCACTTGCCTTTTCAGCTACAAGGTTCAATAAGTGACACACTTCAGTCTGGGCTATACGGTGAATTCGTCGGAAACGTTTTTCAATCCAGTTTATGATCCATAGTAAGTCGTAATTGACCATCAAGAGAGGTCGTTGCAGGTTGATACCTTCACCAGATACATCTGTCGCAACCAGAATCCGCACTTCAGGATCGTGTTTGAACGATTCCTGTGCTTTCATCCGCTCTTCACGTCCCGTGTCATAGTGAATGATAACGACTGCTTCCTTATGCCTAGAAGTGTGGTGACTCATTTCTCCAGATACTTTTAGCCAATCCCTCCAAAAGGTCTGTTAAGCAAATTAGGATTGCAAAAGCTTCTGTTCTACTTGCAATTTAGCCAATTCCTAAATGATTAATTGTCCTCAGGTTTTACGACTGGACCTTTAAAAAGGATAATCTTTGAAATACTGAATTTTATGATCGCGTATTGCTGGTCATCAAATAACGAGCGCTTACTTAAGGCAGTTAGTAATATGTTTAAACTTGGGATAGCCCCTTATACTCAATTTTTTAAAATCTCTTTTCCTTTGATGAGCGAAAATAATATTAATATACAGTTTATGTTGGGCAAAAATACCTCATTACTGTTTTTTGTTGTCAGTACAAAATTGAACAATCCTGTGGATGTAAATATGTGTTTTGTGTTTGCAACATAGGTGCTACCGCTGTCATCTCAAAAGTTCCACTGCGAATCAGCTGTATCTGTTGACAGATTAGTGAACTGCACGTCTAGTGGAGCATAACCTTCAGTAACATTACTGGTGAAGTTGACAACAGGAATAAACGGAGTGTTTTTAAAGCTAATGGTTTCCGTATAATAAATTGTTCCATTTTACCAACGTCATAGATTATAACCATCGAATTTACGCCCTTTGGAAGAGATACGCTTCCACTAATATCTCATGATATGATTTAAATCGATCAAGATTTTTTGTATTTCTATCCCTTTCAGAATCTATTCCGAGTTTAGTCATAGTTATCAAACACCTATTCTCCGGAAAGAACCAACGAAGCTCCATTGAGGATGAGGCTGAAAAGCCGGATCGTTTAGGCAGTGTCCCAAGGAAGGAGTGTTCTACAGGTCACGAGATTAATCTCGCTTCGGGTTGTACGTTTTTTTCCATTCGTATATTCCAAAAACTGAAGGAGGCTCCAAAACGAAAACTATAACTAACGCGCTGGAGAAAGTAAGTAGTTAACGTACTTTATGCACTGGTAACGTAACTATCATAGAATAATCTCACCGATAATGCCTTAACCACGGTACAGCCTGAGGAACACCGAATCGAAAACGAGGCGATACCATTTCAAAAGTTATAGAGATCTCCCCAACCACTAGACATGAAGGCCACTCCAAGCTCACCCTGAAGGTGAATGATCAGGGTATCGTCGAGCGAGGAGACTGGCTCTCCATCACCCCGGTCAGGGGTATTGAGAAGCTCGCCATAGGTAAGACGATGGACCAGGTCCCGAAGATTGCCTCTCGGGTTTGCGGTATCTGTCCAGTCGCCCACTGCCTGGCAAGCATCGAGGCCATGGAGGCCTCGATAGGCTGCGATATCCCCACGGACGCAAAGCTCCTGCGGGTCATTCTCCATGCCGCAAACCGCCTGCACAGCCACGCCCTGCACAATATCCTGATCCTCTCGGACTTTTACATCCCGGAGACGGAAACGAAGATCAACCCGTTCACCAAAGAGCAGCCTTTCAGAAGCGTTGCGGAGAGGATCTTCCGCATCCGCGAGATCGGACAGACCATTGGAGCCATCGCAGGCGGAGAGGCGATCCACCCCTCCAACCCGAGGGTAGGCGGGATGTACCGAAACGTTAGCCACCTGGCAAAGCAGAAGATGACCGACCTGGCGAAGGAGGGCCTCATCCTTGCCCATGAGCAGATGGAGTTCATGCTTGAGGTCATCAGGAACATGCAGAACCGAGAGTTCACCGACGTTGCGGGCAAGAAGATCCCAATTCCCAAGACGCTCGGGTACCACAACCAAGGGTTCATGGCCACATCCCCGATGTACGGTTCATCCAGTCTGGACGAGAAGCCCATGTGGGAAATCGCCCGGTGGAATGAGACCCGGCCATGGGACTGGTACATGGGTGAGGTAACCATCGATCTTGAGGACCCGAGCTACCCAATAGGCGGCACCACGAAGATCGGCACCAAGGCCAACCCTCAGATGGAGGCCTGCAACGGTGTTCCAACATACGATGGCCAGCCAGTTGAGGTCGGCCCGAGGGCAAGGCTCGCCACCTTCAAGAACTTTACCGAGAAGGGCACCTTCGCCCAGCACATCGCCAGGCAGCTAGAGTACCCCGATTGCTGCTACTCCATCCTCAAGTGCCTTGACAAATTGGATACCTCGGGCAAGGTCCTCGCCGACCACATCCCCCAGGGAGACGGATCCATGGGCTGGGCCGCGAACGAGGCTCCACGCGGTACCGATGTCCACCTCGCACGGGTGAAGGACGGGCGAGTGCTGTGGTACGAAATGCTTGTGCCCACCACCTGGAACCTCCCTACCTGCAGCCGCGGTCTGGCGGGAGCGCCCTGGCAGATCGCCGAGATGGTCATCCGGGCCTATGACCCATGCGTCTCGTGTGCAACCCACATGATCGTGGTGGACGAGAAGAACAAGATAGTCGCCCAGAAGCTCATAGAATGAAAGGAATGGAAACGCTGTATTCCGAGATCGTAGTGGCAGGCTGCGGCAACCCACTCTATGCGGACGACGGGTTCGGACCCGCGGTAGTGGAGAGTCTCCAAGGCCTCGAGCTCCCAGGGAACATCACGATCGTTGACGCGGGGCTCGGAGGCCCCCATTTTGTCTTCACCCTTCTCAATCCCGAGTCCACGAAGACTCTTATCATCGTGGATATCGCGGACTTCGGGGGGAAACCCGGCGAGCTCAGGTGGTTCACCGTTGACGAGCTCCCCACGGGGAGCTACCGTGACGCCCACTCCTGGGATCTGACAGAGCCACTTCAGCTCATCAAGGACGATATCCGGATCCAGGTCCTTGCATGCCAGAAGAAGTACGTTTCTGCCCCCGAGATGGTCATCGGGATTACAGACGAAGTACAGAGAGCCATTCCTGGAGCTGTATCCGAGATACTGAAGAAAATCGGGATGAACTATGAGACTGCTTAACTCCATCAAGAAAACCATAAGTGGGGAAGGCAAGCCCGCTCAAGTTGCGACGGAGAAGAAGATGGAAGCTAGAAAGGAGGCGAAACAGTGGCAAACAAGATCAAGCTCGGGCATGTACATATGAGCGGCTGTACCGGCTGCCTCGTGTCCGTGGCCGACAACTACTTAGGATTCATCAAAATCCTGGACGACTATGCCGACCTCGTCTACAGCCTCACGCTCGCCGACGTCCGGCATATCCCAGAGATGGACGTGGCGCTCGTCGAGGGATCTGTCTGCATCCAGGACCATGAATCTGTGGAGGAGATCAAGGAGACGCGGAAGAAGTCCAAGGTCGTGGTAGCCCTCGGCTCCTGCGCAAGCTACGGGAACATTACCCGGTTCTGCCGCGGAGGGCAGCACAACCAGCCCCAGCACGAGTCCTTCCTCCCCATCGGGGATCTCATCGACGTGGATGTATACATCCCCGGATGCCCCCCGAGCCCGGAGCTCATAAGGAACGTCGCTGTCATGGCGTATATGCTCCTGCAGGGGAACACGGACCAGAAGGCCCTTGCGGGCAAGTACTTAAAGCCCCTCATGGACCTTTCGAAGCGCGGCACGACAGCATGCTTCTGCGACCTGATGAATGACGTGATTAACCAGGGTCTCTGCATTGGCTGCGGCACCTGCGCTGCATCCTGCCCCGTGCGAGCGATCACCCACGAGTTCGGGAAGCCGCAGGGTCAGCGTGACCTCTGCATCAAGTGCGGCTCCTGCTATGGTGCTTGCCCGAGGTCGTTCTTCAACTTAGACGTGATTCCTGAATTCGAGGCCATCAGCGAGATCATCGCTGGAGCGCTTAAGTGAGGTGAAAAAGATGGTTACAGATCCATATCTCGGCAAATACACGACCTGCATCTCGGCACGGAGCACGGATAAGGAGATCCTCCAGAAAGCACAGGATGGCGGCATCGCCACCACCCTAATGGTCTATGCCCTCGAGCAGGGAATCATCGATGGGACCATTGTGGCAGGTATGGCCGACAGGCCCTGGCAACCCAGACCGTTCGTCGCGATGAGCCGAGAGGACATCCTCAAGGCACGAGGGACGAAGTACAACATCAGCCCCCAGATCTCCTGGCTCAAGGAGGCGACCCGATCCTTCGGCCTCGACAAGGTCGGAGTCACCGGCGTCTGCTGCCAGATACAGGCGGTCAGGAAGGCTCAGCTCTATCCCATCAACATGCGGGATGTCCCGGATAAGATCGCCCTCACGGTAGGGCTTTTCTGCATGGAGAACTTTTCGTACAAGTCCATGCAGACCATTGTCGAGGACCACGCGGGCCAGAGTCTCAGCTCCGTGAAGAAGATGGAGATCGGGAAGGGAAAGTACTGGATCTACACAGAGCGCGGGAACATCGTCACCCTGCCGCTTAAGGTGACTCATAAGTACGAGCAGCCCGGCTGCCACGTCTGCCTCGACTATGTCTCCAACCTCGGCGACATCTCGACCGGCTCGGTTGGGAGCCCCGACGGCTGGTCCACGGTCTTCGTCCGCACCAAGGTGGGGAACGACGTCTGGTCCAAAGCAGTCGCTGCGGGCATGTTCGAGACGATGCCCATCGAGGAGGTCAAGCCCGGCCTCGAACTAGTCACGAAGCTCGCTAAGGAGAAGATCGACAAGAACCGGAAGACGGTCGAAGAGCGGAAGACCTTCGGTATCAACAAAACGCTGCGGGACCCCTATGCCTAAAACTCATCTTTTTTTATCATCGAAATTATTCACGTTATCTACAATGAATAAGGGGATGGGATAGGTTCTCACCCCCAATTTATCAGATCCTGAACCTTAGTCTTCTTAAGAAAGTTGTAGATTACACTGGTTTTTGTCGCGATAACGCCTGATATGCTCCTTCTTCCGGAGTTTTATTTGATTTCTCCTTTTTGTTCTCTCTCACTTCACCCATGTAAGACTTCCTTTATTCCAAAAATAAATACATCTGAGAAGAAGTAGGAAAATGAAAGCAAATATTTCAACTCAGAGATCGAGATGATCCCGTTTCCCTTATATTCGGGTATCCACGGATAAAGGAATAACACCCCTAATCAAAGAGAACAAAAGTAATTGCATAAAGATAATACTAAACATTGAACTGAATCCTTGTAGTTCCTGTGGGGACTTAACAAGATTCGTATGTAGTATATTTGCTAGCTGCCTTGCTCCTTGGAATCAGTTGCTTTACCAGAAATATCGTCATTGAAGGCATAACAAGTACCAAGAAAGAAATATTGCAACCGGTATATAGTTATCAATTATTCCAGATATAATATCATCTGCCAAAGTGCAGCAATCTGACATTGTAGCAGTAATGACCTTAACTGTGGACTCTCATGTATCTTAGGACACAAAAACTATGTTATTTTACCCGAATTTTAGTAAAACCTGAAAATTCATCTGAAAGTTTTGATTTCCTCCAAGTTTTGGATAGCTTTATTTAAACCTTGCGATTCTTTAACCGATGTTTCATAGACTTACACAGATGTAGAATTAGGTTGCTATTTCGCTACTGTTATTTATTAAGGATTTCGATAAACACCTATTTTCATGAGTCATTTATATGTCATTTACATGCATATGAAAAGATTCTGGAGTTTATCTTAACTCTCTATTGCTAGTCAGAGTTCCTTTTCAGTAACTTGAAGAAAAATCATAAGTATGAATAAACTGATAGCAAATACCAATATACTATATTATTATATGTTTTTAGAGAATAAATAAATTACATATCATCGATTACACGATACTTATCCTATTAACTGCAGGAATGAAAACATGCTTGAGAAATTGATCTTAATAAGCAAAGGAAGATACACATTGAACTACACATTACAATAACTATTGTAACGATAAAAAAGCTGGTAGAATCGAATGAAAATTAATGATAACTGTGTCGGATGCGGTCAATGTGTTTCTTTTTGCAATCAGGGAGCAATAGAGGTAAAAGGAAAGGCAACAGCTACTGCTGCCTGTATAGGATGTGAGATATGTTTACTGTACTGTCCGGTTAAAGCCATAGAGGTATCTGTGTGAAAGCGATTATTATTGGCGCCGGTTTAGGAGGACTCTTAAGTGCCTCCAAACTTTCGCAGGTAGGATACCAAGTAGAAATATTTGAAAGACTTCCAATCATAGGAGGAAGATTTACAAATCTCAATTACAGAGGCTTCCAGCTTTCCAGCGGAGCTTTACACACACTTCCTCATGGACCCACAGGTCCTCTAACCCAATTTCTAAAAGAAGTAAATGCTGATGTGCAGATTATTCGGTCAGAACAGCCAACCATACGCATGCCTCTGGAAAAAAGTAATCCTAATTACAGGAAAGGCTTCAAGGACATTTTTTTCAACAGATTTTTCACACCTCTTTCCAACAAAGATCGCCTGAAAATTGCTCTCCTTATTGTGAGTACGAGAAAAAAACGCCCTTCAGGGAGCAATTTGAAAGCATGGATCATAAACCAATTTAAGGATGAATGGCTTTTGAGACTTGCAGACTCCTTCTGCGGCTGGTCCCTTAGTCAGAAAAGTGACAATGTCCCTTTGGAAGAATTTTTTGAAATGATTGAAAATATGTATAGATTCGGTGGTCCAGGCGTCCCTATTGGAGGCTGCAAAGGAGTTACAGATGCCCTAGAAGCTGTAATTGTTGCAAATGGTGGAAGGATTTATAATAAGACCGAGGTATCGAAAATTCTTGTGGAAAACGGAAGAGTAACAGGCATTATTGCTGGAGATAGGGTACATGAAGCAAATCTGATCATCAGTAATCTTGGCCATGCAGCAACTGCTCTTCTTTGCAGTGAAGCTCTTCTGGATAAAACATATGCCAGCTACTTCAAAATGCTTGAGCTCCTAAAGCCCTCTGCTGGAATAAAGATTTGCCTTGCAGCAGATGAACCTCTGGTAGGGCATTCCGGAATACTGCTAACTCCGTATGCAAAAAGGGTAAATGGAATTAATGAAGTTACGCATGTTGATCCAAATTTGGCTCCTCCTGGCAAACACCTTACAATGTCCCATCAGCATATAGCCCCTGAGAATTTGAAAGATCTAAGGGTTGAAATCGAATTAGGTCTTGAAGATCTTAAAGAAATTTTCCCAGGTAAAAAATATAAAGTTTTACTCATTCAGTCATACCATGACGGTTGGCCTGTGAATAGGGCAGCCACAGGTCTGGATCCAGGTAATGAAACCCCAATTAAGGAACTTTACATAGTCGGAGACGGCGCAAAAGGAAAAGGAGGCATCGAAGTCGAAGGAGTGGCATTAGGAGTGGCTGCAACCATGAAGAAAATCCTCGGCTGAATTAAAGGATGAATCAAATTCAACAGGTGTTTTACCATTCAACCAAAAAATACCTACTTTGTTACCTACACAAAAAATGTTTTCATTCCTGTAACCAATATGTGTAGGAATTGCTGTGCTTACTGTGGCTTCAAACGGGAACCAGGCCAACCAGACGCCAAGCTAATGAGACCCGAAGAAATTATTCCGATTCTAAAAAATGGGGTAAAAACAGGATGCACTGAGGTTCTTTTTACTTTTGGGGAGTATGCAGAGGAGGTGCCAGGGTATGAAAAATTGCTTAAAGAGCTCGGTTACTCCTCTACTCTGGAATATCTACTCTTCCTTTGTGAAACGGCAATAGAGATAGGGATCCTTCCTCATACAAATGCAGGGATTATGAACCGCTCGGAAATTGAGACACTAAAACCTCTGAACGCTAGCATGGGTCTAATGCTTGAGAGTACGGCAACCCTTGTTGCACATGAAAACTGTTGTGGAAAAGCTCCAGAACGTAGGCTTCATACAATTCGAGAGGCTGGGAAACTTCAGATTCCCTATACTACTGGCCTCCTAGTAGGGATCGGAGAGAATCGGGAGGACAGAATTAAATCCCTAGAGATTATTGCAGATCTTCACAGGGAATATGGACATATCCAGGAAGTCATTATCCAAAACTTTGTCCCAAAACCAGGGACACCCATGGAAAACTTTCCTGAGCCTACAGTCGAAGAAATTATTGAGACGGTGTTTCTTGCCAGGCAGATTCTTCCATCTGATATGGCAGTTCAGGTTGCTCCAAACCTCATTGATCCAAAATCCCTTATCGAAAAAGGAGCAACTGATCTGGGAGGCATATCACCCTTGACCATAGATTGGATCAACCCTGAAGCCAAATGGCCGGAATTAAAGGACCTGCAGGATAAGCTGGGGGATATCCTACTAAGGGAACGCTTACCAATTTATCCACAGTATATAAAAAAAAGATGGTACTCAAAAAAAATAGGCAAGTTGATCGGACAGCTGTCCGATACTCAAGGTTACCGGAAACAACCTTTAAAAAGCCTACGGAGGAATTGAAAAATGAACAGCAGAATTCCAGAAGACCTCATAGAACGCGTATACCAGGGAAAGAGCACAAAAGAAGATGCACTTTTTCTCCTTAAGGTACCTCATTTAGAACTTTTCATGCTTGCGGACGAACTCCGCTCTCGTACTGTAGGAGATACAGTTACCTATGTTGTAAACAGAAATATTAATTTTGCCAGCAGATGTTTGGGAACATGTGGATTCTGCGCATTTAAGAACAAAAATGGATATATTCTCACTATTGAAGAGATTATGGCAAAGGTTAGAGAAGCAAAGCAAGCTAATGCGACTGAAGTCTGTATCCAGGGGGGACTCCTTCCTGATTTAGGCATCGACTTTTACATTGAAATCGTAGAATCCATAAAAGCTGAATATCCTGAAATGCACATTCATTCTTTTTCGCCAATGGAAGTATACCATGCCGCACGCATCAGCGGAATTACGGTAAAAGAAGCCCTTTTCAGACTAAATAAAAGTGGTCTTGACACTATGCCTGGGACTGCAGCAGAAATACTTTCTGAAAGGGTGCGGAAGATTATCTGTCCCACTAAACTGGGGACGAGGGAATGGATCGAAGTGATCAAGCAAGCGCATGCTGCAGAAATTCCTACTACTGCAACCATGATGTACGGACATATTGAAACCCCTGAGGAAAGAATCGAGCATATACTGATCATCAGGGACATTCAGAAAGAAACAGGTAGGATTACAGAATTTGTGCCTCTACCGTTCATGCCCTACAATAATTCTTTAGGGAAAAAATTAATGGAAGAAGGCAGATATGCCACCTCAGGCCTTGAAGATTTAAAAACCTATGCTCTCTCTCGAATCCTCTTAAATGGACAGGTGGATAATATTCAAGCAAGCTGGGTAAAGTTAGGGAAAAAGCTTGCCCAATTTGCTCTTTGCTGCGGAGCTAATGACCTTGGTGGTACCCTTATGGAAGAAAACATTTCCAAATCTGCAGGAGCCTTGAATGGAGAATGGATCTCAAAAGAAGAACTTGAATGGATGATACATGAAGCTGGCAGGATCCCAAAAGAGAGGACTACACTATACAAAGGAGTTCATAAACTGGCTTTTGCAAATCCAAAAAAATACCAAGGTGTTGAATCTCGGAATGAGCTCATCTATCGGGAATAGATATTAATGTACCAGCCAAAACAGTAATGATCATAATGTACATGAAAAAAGAGACATCTATCCAAATGATGTCGTTGACAGAGTAAACGAGGAGAAGTGCATCAAAGAAAATGCTCTTTTTATGCTGCTTGAAGGAAGTCCATTTGAGCTTCTTGAACTAGCAGATATACTATGATTTCAGGCCATAGATGATGTTGTTAGTTATGTTTCATACATGAAATATACAGTTAATACATGCAGGAAACTGGGGATTCTATGCATGCAAGAAAGAAAGAGGCTATATAACGGGTTTGGAAGATATTCTCACAAAAGTGGGTAAAGCAAGAAAAGCCGAGGTTATCGAGTAGGTATAAAGGAGGATTTACCCGACATTGACATGGAATTCTATCTTGAGATTGTAGAAGCGAGATTTATCTACTCGCAGTACCTCAGCTGATATTTTTTTCCAAGAGAATCAGAAAATTATTTGTCCTGAAAAAATTAATACCCAGAAATGAATCAATACCATAAATTTGGCACATAAAATTGAAATTTCCACCAATGTAACCAGCATATAAGGGCATTTAGAGACTGTAGAAGAAAAATTGGACCATATAATTATTATCCACTAAATCAGAACGAGACCTGAGGATTTTTCAGAAATAATCTCCATGTCTTTTGTTTCCCTAGAATAACCAATAGATGAAAAGATGCTAGTATGAGGAAAGTTTACAAGTAGTGAACTTGAAGATCTGCATATCATAACCATTCCCACATAATCCTCCACATCCACTTGATCTACATGCAGGACCCACGGGTTAATATAGGGAAAATTTGTTTAGGTAGCTCGGAAGTGTGGAGCAAATTATATGAAATTGCGCTTATTGTGAATCGGATCTCAACAGCATCTTGAGAAAGCCATCGAGAATGGGTATTACTGAAGAGTTTGAATGGTTGAAAAAAAGTGCAGGAAGAATTCCTATTCATAGAGGTACTTTTTACAGGATATTTAACCTCAATTTTCGGAGAATAAGGATTCACTTTTTAATTGCTGAAGAACAAAGTAAGTACCAGGAAGTGAGAAAAATCAAAAATAAAGGTTTTCCTAATTAAAAGATCCTTTTCAAGGAGTCAAGATGAAAGTAGTAATTCCCTATAAAAAATCCAGTGCAAAGTCCCGATTGTCCTCTGTCCTGACCCCGGAAGAAAGAGAAGAATTTGTGGAAATCATGCTGAATCACGTAATAGACTCAGTTAGAGAAGCTGGAATAGAAAATATCGAGATCCTTAGTCCTTCAATGTACGGCCTTGAGAACATGACGAAGGCCAGAGTTCTCCTGGATAAAAGCGACTTAAATGAGGCTCTCAATAGGTATCTTGGACAAGCTGTGGAGCCAGCACTTATTGCTATGGCAGACCTGCCCCTTCTTTCACCAGACCATATAAAAGCAATAATCTCAACAAAAGAAGATGTCTGTATAGTCCCAGGAAGGGGGGGAGGGACAAATATTCTTTTTGTCAAGAACCCTTCATGCTACAGAGTCAAGTACTATGGCTCAAGCTTTCTGACACACTGCTCGATCGCCGCAGAATCAGGGCATAATATCGAAATATATGATTCTTTTTTTGTAGGTACGGATATAGATGAACCAGAGGATCTTGTCGAGCTGCTCATACACGGAAAAGGATATGCAAAAAAATATATCAGCCAAAAGTTCAGGCTTGAGATTAGCAGAGGAAGAGTAAGGTTGTCTCAAATTTGAAGCTTATTAAAATGTAGTTCTCAAATAAATGGGAAAAAAGATTAAATTGAAGCGAATTCAGATATGCGTCTAAGTTTAATGAATTGAGTATGTACTCATTATAAACAATCAGCTGAATTTAGAGGTTTATCGAAATGCTAGGATTTAAAGAAAAGAGAATTATAGATAAACCTCTGATTTTCATGAGTAATTTATATCCCAGTTGAATAATGACCAGAATATCTCCGATATTACATATCAAAATTTTAAGAATTGATGGCCCAACATAGAGTACTGAAGCTGCTAAAAGGGATAATTACTTGCCTATTGGGAGGAATAGCAACTCTTAGATAGCCTTGCATACAAGAACACTCAGCAAACTGAGAATGCCACTTTGAAGAATTAAAATTCTTCTGCTTTAATACCATTTTCGAATCTCTTCAGTTCCGAAACCATTGTTACAAATCAGAAGGATTAAATGAAATCGTTGATTATGACAACTAAAAGTGGTCCAATTCATGGTATGGACACATCCAATTTATTATCTAAATCTTATGAATTATGTGGATCTTTGATATAATAACTTTACTTGATGAAGTTTTTTGTTATTTTTGATCACTAAATCAAATTTTTATAGATAAAATTCTATTTCAAAATAGAATTGCGAAACGAGTGACAAAATGAAGGTAAAAAAATCTGTTTTAGATTTTCATGAATTTTATGGAGAAAGCCGGTAGCATAATTGTTGTGAAACTGTAGGCTTTGGAAAGCAGAAGTAACTACACTCTGTGTGCTCTCAGTGCTAATTTTTTAAGAGCTGCATTAAGTATAATTGACATAAATTCATTTATATTTCTATGTTAATAGGACTCACAGGTACCCCAGGTACTGGAAAAACCTCCGTTAGCAGGTTTCTTGAAAAAAAGAGACACTGGAAAGCAATCCACCTCAATGACTTAATTAAAGAGGAGCATCTATACACAGAAATTGATGAGAAAAGAGATACTGTCATTGCTGATATGGGAATTATCCGGGAGTACCTTACAAAAACTATTGATGAAGAGAAACATAAATTGGAACAAGAGAGGAAAAGAGCTGTACTGATTCTGGAAAGTCACCTCGCTCATTATATCGCAGACATTGTTATTGTGCTCAGGGCATATCCACCTGAATTAAATATAAGACTGAAAACACGTTGCTATTCGGAAAAGAAACTAAATGAGAATATTGAAGCTGAAGCCCTTGATGTGATTTTAATTGAGGCATTTGAATGGTGCAAAAAAATTTTTGAAGTAAACACTACAGGGAAAACCATTGAAGAAGTGGGACAAGATATTGAAAAGATCATAGACAATATTTTAAATGGGAATGAAAAGGATTTGCTGGAATATAGGCCTGGATCAATTAATTGGATTGACCTGATTCCATAGAGGATTTTGACAAACCCCTAAATTTTGTCATGTGTTTATAAATGATATATAAATGACTCGTGAAAATCAAAGGTTTATCGAAATGCTCCATAATTTGTAAAGTTAAAAGGATTGAAGAGAAAGGGAGTAGCTCATCATATGAGGTATTCTGGCAGCGTTCAAGGGATATACGCAAAGAATTTCCTGCATAGCAAAAAAAAGAATGAAGAAATAATGGAAGAAGAATGAAGAAATAGTGAAAGAAAATAGATCAGATGAAGGTATTGGATCTTCATCCTATCTTTTTTCTATAATGAAATTTTTCAATCTCCTTTCTTATTTTACGCTTTATTTTTTCCTACAAAGGAATACAGCCAACAGAGCAGTTATACCGCAAATAATTTCGAAGCCAGGAATGCTTGTCTTCTTTCCTGCCTCAGGAGGAATTGGACTTTCTCTTTGTCCAGGCGGTTTAACATTTGCTGGTGTACTTCCAGAACTTTGCAGATTATTAGTTTTAGCCTTTGTTTCATCCACAGATTGCTTTGCAGTTGTCTTGCTCATTGAGCTGCTACCGCTGCTAAGGCTGCCACTGCTCAAGCTACTTTCTCCACTGCTACTGCTGATTAAATTGCTTTCGCTGCTTACAATATTGTTTGTTACAGGAAGAATTTGTGAGTCGGCAGTCTCAGGAGCTTTGACAGTCTCAGGAGCTGGGTTAGCCTCATTAGTTTTTAGAGATGGTGCACTGATTTTCGACAATACTTTGCTACTCGTTTTAGACGGGAGCTCGCTTTGTTTAATATTTTCTTTATTTTTAGTAAGTACACGATCATTGCAATTATTGTCTACGCCCACCTTGGTTAAGTTTGGATATCCTATCGGTACTATATAACTGACCGATTTAGGGCCCAGCTGATCACAGTTAACAGTTGCAGTGTCCTGGATAGACCCATTTTCATTATTAGTTATATTTTCCTGAGGGACAGTGTAATTGCCAGCATAGGTCCTTGTTTCCCCTACTTTGAGAATTCTATTATTAATCTGAATATTAGTGGGATCCGGATGATTTACTGGTCCTAAAAGCTCAGTCAGAGTATCATTAACTGTTACATTGGAAAGATCAACTTTCCCATTATTTGTCACATCAATCCGGTAACTAATTAAATCTCCAGCTGATGTTACATTTCCTGATGGTCCTCTTCCAGCAATATCAATGACGTTTATGGAAATAGAGCAAGAAGGATCTATAGGTACTGCAACACTGGCTGATTTAGGATCCAACTGACCTGAGTTGACAGTAACGTTGTTGACGAACCCTCCACCATCATTATTGGTTATATCTGCACGAGTAACCGTATAATTTCCAGTATAAGTCCAGTTTTCTCCTACGTTGAGAACTATGTCATTACTGTTCGACTCTATAGGTCCTGTTAGATTCACCAGGGGATCATTGACAGCTACATTGTTGAGGTCAATGTTTCCGTTATTTATCACATTAATCTGGTAACTGATTAAATCTCCCTCTTTGGTAATATTTCCTCCAGGTCCGTTTCCGTTAACATCTGTAACTATCATGTTAACTGTATATGAGGGATCCTGAATTATAGGTGTTTGGAAACTATAGTTTTCCACCCCTAGTAGATCACAATCAACAGTTACATTATTGGTGATGAAACCAGTACCTTTACCATTACTGTTCATATCATCCTGAGTAACCGTATAATTACCAGTATAAGTCCAGTTTTCTCCTACGTCGAGAACTAGGTCATTACTGTTTGACGCTGTAGGCCCTGTTAGATTCACCAGAGTATCATTAACACTTACATTACTAAGGTCAATGTTTCCATCATTTATCACTACAAACTGATAACTGATTACATCTCCTGTTGCTGTTACATTTACCCCAGTTCCATTTCCTATAACATTAATGGTTTCGTTAATGGTATATGAAGGATTTTGGCTTATAGGTGTTAGAGTACTGACACTTTGGCCTTGAGGACCCTGCCCTTTCACATAAACTGTTGCTGTGTTATTGATGAATCCTGTCCCATGACCATTACTGTTTAAGTCATCCTGTGTAACCTTATAATTACCAGTATAAGCAGCTGATTCAAAAAGGTTAATCATGGGATCAGTAACTTTTACATTTGCCAGATTACCGATTCTAACAGGAGTTGTCACATTAATCAGATAGCTGATTATATCTCCAGCTTTTGTTACATTTCCTCCAGGTCCTTGTCCTGCAACATCTGTAACTGTTTTTGTAACTGTGATGCCTGAAGATGTCTGTGGCAAAGGTGATGCCTCTCCTGCTAGCACAAACGGTGTAAGAACTATAGTAATCATCACTAAAGAAATAATTGAGAGCAGCTGATGCTTCGTAGCTTTGTCTATTCTTGGTATCAAAGCAATCAATCGATTGCTTACAACCGCAAGTTTTGTTTTCTTTTTATCCATTTATCCACTTCCTTTACAAATATAAGCATTTGTTAACTGACAGTATAAGCTAAACAAACGCCATATTCCCCCATAAACGGAGTATTGGTATACTCTTCAAATTAGATGTGGAATTTTTCAAACCAAAAAAATTATGTGAAATTTATATTAATTATAAAGTTGAATGTGCTTCTGAGTATATTTTTCAGACTTGACTGAATTTTCTAAATTGTAAGTAAGTATCTGAAATTCACTTTTTCCCACACAATTCGAAGAGGATATTAATACTTTTAACCGTTTTACTTATTTTATTTTTTGAGGAGTGACTTTATCAATATTCATAATAAGATATCTTCCAATATAAATCTTGCCATCTATTTGCTTTAATTATTTTGTTCGCTTACTAAATTACTTAGCTCCTTTTAACATATTATGAGCTATTCAGTTTAATTTTTTCCACAATTTTTTAGCTTCACAAATTGGTATCAAAATTTATATTGTTAATTACCTAAATAAAAAAATAATATTCAAAAGTTTTTTGAAATTTCAGTTCTATAAATAGGGATCCTGATATTAAAAATATTAAATATGATATTTCAGATAAAAAATATATTGATTCAATGTGAAAATGAGATGCAAAACCAAAATGTGGATATTAGCTGCCCCAATGAGCCTTGTATTAAATACTACTTCCCCACAATGTGAGAGAACGTTTTCTTAGAAGTACTCATCGAATAGACAACAAGGACATCTAAAGGTACCTCTGCAGTAGTTGCTACAGAGCCTGTTGTAAGCATAAAAATACGTTATTTCATCACCTTTGTATTGATGAAGTTACCATCGATTTAACAATTAAAATAACAATTAAGAAAATTAGCTATAAAGCTATTGCAGATGTTTTAGAAACGCAACCAATAAATGTAAGCAATTATTTGACTCGATATGCTGAAAAAGTTAGAAAAGTGAATAAAGGAAAATGAAAATATAGATTTACCCAAGATAGAACTGGATGAATTGTGGATAATGGTCCAAAAAGAATAGTTCCTAAGTTGGTAGATCATGAAAGCGAAAGCTTGTGATATGAGTAGCTTTTGCAACAAGTTGTGATTGATAGTTCCCTTTGCTATAAGTCCAAGAAAAAAGTATATTGAGAACAAATTAGTGAAATCAAAATCTGAATGTATTTGGTAGTTAGTTTCTTATTTTGAGCATGGTACCAAAAGTTCCATAAAATCTGATTGACTATGTATTCTTTTTTTTCACCAAAACAAGGTCTTGAGTCAACGGTTGACATCATCTCATTATAAAAGATTAATATAGTAGATCTAGAAAATGGAATTCACCACCTAATTACTTGTCCGTGTAGACCTTGTGATGGAAAAAGAATCTTTTCTTCAATCTAGTGCAAAAAGTCATTAGAGGACCAATTCCACAAAAGCCAGCAGAAGCAATCACAAACCCCCTAAACCTCCTAAACAAATCTGAAGAACTCAAATTATTAGAGTCTCAGTTCCGTGAATTTCCTCTTGAAAATGATATATTCAAAAAATTTGATAGTTGGAAGGGGCATCGTAACTCTGTAGTTGAATCTTACCTGAAAGATGCCTAAAGGCTCGAATAAATCAAAGTGATCCCGTATTAAATTTCTTTTAAATTTTTGATAAATGTTATTTTAAGCAGAATATTTGCTTCTAATCTTGGTAGGCAAAGCCATCTAAAAACGAATCAATAAATTGCCACCAAAGCTCAAATGTAATTCTGATCACGGATGTTGAGATGGGCTCTTTAGGCAATTAAGCGGTCCATAATAGATTGAGTGATTTAAGAGAATTTCATAAACCTTTGATTTTCACTAGTCAATTGCATATAAATATAAGTATATGACGACAATGTGGAAGTTTATATAAAAAAACTCTAAATTCATTACTGAAGCAAAAATATTATGAACATATTTAACTTTATATTTCCCTTGTTAGAAAAAAATGTTTGTGTTATTTCCCAGAAAAATGATACATTCATAGAACTTCCTGGTAGCTATAGCTTGCTGTATTAAGTAAAGTAACTATAATCAACGATACTACGTGAGCCATGAGATACAGACAACAAAAAAGCTGTATCTATACCAGAAGTGGGGTCATTTTTCTCATTCATAATAAACGACTTTGTAATCTCAGATAATTTTTTAGTTATTCCTTTGGTCTGTAGAAATTATTTTGGTACCGACGAAATTCGAATTATTATAGCTATAAAAATTCAAAGATATTCTCTTAAAAGCTGCGACAAACTGGAATTTAATTTCCGAGTCTAAAGAAGCATCAATGAGCCTTACAATTGCCACATAAACTGTGAATATAACTGATGACAACGAAAATACTGTGAGTAACAATTCAGCCTACTATAAAGCAATTGGATATCTGTTTTGATTCAATAGATACTTATGATTATAGATGGATAGAAAAATAAAAAAATATCAATAACAAACAGTGAAATAAAATCAGCCCACCAAAATTTGCTTATTGAATCATTGTAAAGATGGCTATTTACATCATTTTGCCCAGCTAAATAGTTACCATTGTAGAATATTTCAGGAAATAAGCTACAGGAAAAATGTTCACAGGATTGCCCCTTTTTTGAATTTAGAAAAATATATTCCAAAAGAGGATCTTGCAGGAAAAATATCCAAAAAGTTATTCTGCAGAAATTGGTTATAATTTGATCTTGCAAATAAAAATAGTCTGTATTTTTAATAGAAAAGACATTCAAATAAGTCATCAATGCGACTGCCGGGATTCGAACCCGGGTTCTAAGCTTGGGAAGCTCAGGTCATAGCCACTAAACCACAGTCGCATACAGATAAGAGGAAATGTGATGAATTCTTCTCATGATTCTTTTAGATATTAAAGGTTTCGGTAGCAATAAAGTGATAGCTAAGGGGCTTTTAATTAGCCCAAGGAAAATAGATTTCACTGAGAATTTCGATAAACCCTCATATTTATTAGTATACTTATAAATGATGTATAAATGACTTGTGAAAATCATAGATTTATCGAAACCCTCCTAAGTTTTCAGTGTAACGAATTTTATGTTTTCATATATTGAAGCAGAGATGCTTAGTCTCACTTAAGTGTAAAATAAAACGACTAGGATATAATAAAAGATTTATTGTGAAATATAGCCCTCATCCACTTTTTGCCGGTATGCACAAGAATAACATCTATTTTCTTAATATGAAAATAGCTTAAAAATTAATCTAACTTTCTATGAATGATAGTGATCAATAGCAAACAAATTATTAAACCCATATACATTTGCAAAATGTTGAATAATAGTTAAAAAATATTTAACAATTACCAAGATGAATCCGTAGCCACATATATGCGTCTCTCTACAAAACTTAAATGCAAAGTTGTACCACGGACAGAAAGAAAAACATTGAAAAAAGAAAAAACAACCGTTTTTTGTTCCCTTCTAGTTTTTCAGTGATTACAAAATTTTGAGTAGATTAAGCATAAATAATTGCATTTAAAACTGTCAATTTTTTAAAAAATGGAATTGATCTGTGAGTCTACTAGACAACAATTAAATTAGGAGGACGAAAAAATATACTCTTTTTCCCTAAGCTACAACTTTAAATCACATCCCTCCCTTTTTATCCCATAATAGAACTCTTGTAAATTTCATTAGGTGACTTTGTTATGAAACATAGGATTTACAAGTATTATCCCGACGACTTCGGAGAGCTTACATTTGAAGTTTTGCACATGGACCTTGTGTGTGATGTTTATGATGATAGAACTAATGTGAAATCCATGCTAAAGGTAAAGACCAGAGATGAGCCGATAGAGAAACTTGAATTAAACTGCAAAAACCTTGAGATTCGGGCTGTGAGCTGCATACAGTCCGAGGTCTTTTACAAATATAGGGAAAATGATGCGATTCTTGAAATTAATTTCATGGATATGATCCCCCCACATACTGAGATATCGATCATTACGGATACGGTATGTAGACCAACAAAAAATACCCTTGAAGGGCTGTATTATGACGAGACCCCTGCAGGAGCTCCTCCACAACAAATCACACAGTGCCAGCAGTGGGGATTCCAGAGGATTGTGCCCTGCATTGATGACATGAGAGCAAAGTGCACTTATAAAACTACCATAATTGCAGACTCAAGGTACACAAACCTTATCACAAACGGAAATATACTGGTCAATCGGCACACCTTAAAGCCTGGAAGGGACAAAATAGTCTATGAGAACTCGATCACTCCAATGGCTACGTATCTCTTTTTCTTAGGGGTGGGGACCTATTCAACTTTTACCAAGGAGTTTGAGTATCCTGATGGAGGAACCTTCATGCTTGAGCTGCTCGTGCCACTTGGTTCAAACGAAGAAGCTGCAGAAAGAGCTCTCAGCATTCTGCATGATGCAATCATGTGGGTGTACATCTTCACAGGGCCTGAGCAGTTCGACGAAGAGAAATTTCCAACCAGGAAGAAACTCTGGGAACTTGTCCACAAAAAAGAAAAAATAAAACTTGAGGCAAAATCCGAATCCACGCTAGAAGAAATCGCAAAGGTCAGTAATGATCTTAAAGAACTTGTCAAAACCATAAGTCACGGGTACAAGTACTCAGGTACCGTGTACAGGGAAATAGGGATGCAGAATTCGGACTTTGGGGGTATGGAAAACGTTGGAAATACCACAATTAGCACAAATCGCATTATGCCTTTTCCTCAGACAACTGACGCAGCTTTTGAGTATATGATCCGGGTCAAGATACATGAATATTACCATAACCAGAACGGATCCGAAGTCACTGGAAAAAGCCCATTTGAGATTTGGTTGAATGAAGCAGTGACTGTACATGTGGAAGAGCAGTACCATGCCTTCCTCTTCGGCGACGACTACCAGAGGCTGGGCAGGGTGCTAGAACTTCTCGCGCCCGCATCTGGGACTCTAGCCCTGGATTCTGGAGCTGCATCCATGCCAATTATTCCTGATGGCTTTAACGATCCTAATGATCTGATCACTGCAGTTACCTACATAAAAGCCCCAGAATACGTGCGCATGATCGAGACACTGATAGGAAGAAATACATTTGCTCGAGGACTGGATCTTTACTTCAGGAAATTTAGGCACTCCAATGCAGGTACGCAGGATTGGATAGAAGCAATGGAAAAAGAAAGCGGACAGCCCTTAAAAAGAATGTCTGAAACCTGGCTAAAACAGATAAAATTTCCTACAGTAGAGGTTTCAACTAAATACGAAAAGGCTTCTCGAACGCTTACTATCCTTCTGAAACAGAAGGTCCCTGAGGGCGCAAAGCCATGGGAGTTCCCTTTCAGAGCAGCACTTGTGGATGAAAATGGAAATGACCTTGTAGAAGTTCTGGAAAGGGTCAGTGGAGAAACTGCGAAAATAAATGTTGAAAACGTGGATATTCCAGCCTTTCTCTCCCTAAATAGAGGCTATTCTTTTTACGGGAAACTTGTCTACAGAGTCAGTCAAGATGAACTTTTGCTACAGGCAAAAAAAGACAGAGATACAATAGGCAGATTTACAGCTTTCTATACACTGGTGGACAGAGAAAAAATGAGGCTACTAAGAAGTTCTGAATCAGAGCCTTCAGAAGACTTTATTGAGCTCTACTACAAGCTCTTGAATGATCGAAAGCTTCTCGAAAAGGCAGGAGGGCAATTTTTGACCATATTTGAATCCGTGGAAGACGAGGAGTTTGCCCACCATTATCAAGCACTTTATGATGTAAAGCAGAAGCTTTTAAAGTCAGTTGCCTGGAAATACAAAAATTCAGTTGTTTCAGCCTACCGTTTTTTTGAAAATTCCTCCGTTACGAGAGATTTGACGCTGGAAGAGACAGCAAGAGTTATCAAAAACAGACAGGCAAAAAATATCTGTCTAGGCGTTCTTGCAACCCTTGACACGCCTGACATTCATTCCTTCATAAAACAGCAGTTTGAGACTGCAACCTGCACAACTGATAGACTTAGTGCATTTGCTGCATACCTTAACAGCTCAGCATCTGACAAAATTGAAGTTCTGAGAGCTCTTGAAGCAGAATCAAAGCAGAACCTAGTTGCCTGGGAAGCCTTCCTTGCAGTTATAGGAAACAACAGTAGTGCTGATGCTGTCAAACTGATCAAAGAAATTGGAAGGTCAAAAGCCTTCAGGATTGAACAAACAAATGATCAGCGAGCACTTTACGGAAGCTTTGCTCGCAACCGCAAGAAATCTCTCCAAACAGAAGAAGGTAGAGATCTCTTTGCAGAGATCCTGCGAAAACTGGCCCCAGTAAATGAGTATAGTACGGTCAATATGCTCAACGCTTTTGCAAATATAGACCAAATGGAGATAAAGTATCATATCCCACTGATAAAAATCCTAGCAAATCTCCTTGAAGAGCTGGACTACCAGAAGTATCCTAGCGTTCATAACAGGATTAGAAAACTCCTTCTCGGAGCCCCAAAAGCTGTCAAATCTTATAGTATAGTTCACGGAGAAATTCAGGCTCTGCAGTCGGAAAGTACTGAGAATAAGTAAGCCCACAAATATACCTTTTTTCTGTTCCAGAAAATAAAATACAGGAGAGGGATTTTGATCGAAATTTTTAATTTCGAGAATTTCGATAAACTCCCATGAATTTGAGTATTGGATATTTGAAATTTCTTAACATTAATTTTTACTCATGAAAATTTATACGTATTTTGCTCTTAAAAAGGGATACAAAAATCTCCAGACAGTTTAATACAAAGTTGCTGAAATTGATTCCTTAATTGACTGGAAATCTTTTCGTATTATTTGTGAGTCCTTATATTTAACAAAACAGTTCCATGAGGCAGACCTGAAGCTTAAGTAATTGTTATGTTTAAAATTTTTGTTCTACAGCAAGGATATTGTATTTACGATTTTGAACTTGAGAAACAATGTATTTATCGAATTTCTTTCAGAAAGTTTCTTGATTTCCCTGAATATATACCAGATAGTACCACAGTCTGATCATTCGGAAAGAGAATTATTGATAACTGCATAGAAGAACAAATATGAAGAAAGTTACAACGCTAACTTATTGCTTTAAAAATAAAAAAAGGAACGATTCAGAGAGCTACTTTTATTCATTCAAATCATGGCATGCAAAAGCGGACAAACCTCTAGAAAATAAAGCAAAAAAAGAAGGGGGAGAGATAGAACATGGACAGAAAGGGGATGTGGAAGTCATACTTTGTATATAAATTTCATAATACAATATACGGGGTTTTTGAGCTGATCAGAAAATCCAAAACAATAAATGCATAACTTCATGATTCTCAGGTAGATTTATCTGAAAAAATGAATTTGTTTACAGGGTCAGAGAATACTTTGGAGCAAAATCAAAATGTAATTAACAAAAGTAGATTAGTGATAGCGGAATCTATTTTTAAAATAAAAGAATAATGAACCAGAGAAGAAAAAATCAGGTCAAATATATAGAAATTAGCAAGAAAGATTTTAACAGGATGCCCATGAAGAAAACAAGTAGGGTAAATAGGAATCCTCTAAAAATAGTGAATGTTTAAGGCATTCAATTTTAAATTCTTATGATTCCAAATATGTATATGGTTCAAACTGGAAATCATATAAAAAAGATAACACACTTTCCTTTAAGATACGATTCCCTTAGACAACTAGAAGCTGAAGATAAATATTTTTGTTCTTCCTGTTACATCTTGCAGTAGTAAGTAAAAAATGGAATAATGAAAATATGCTTTTTAGATGGTTAAAGCTATTTTTGCGTAAGTTTTTGTATCAAAAACTTGGTTTTTGAGTGTGAACTCCCCAATTTTCAGAAAGTTGTAGAAATTAGATAAAATTTACGGTATAAACCATTGGTTCTGGGCTAAGAATTGCATCTCTTAAAAGCATGATAAGAACCCAGTACTTTTAAAGTATCAACTTTAGCTTTCGTTTCTTCTAAGGCATCTTTTATAACCGCATTGCTGGCATATCCTTCAAAATCGATATAGAAGTAGTAATCTCCGAGGCCTTTTCTCGAAGGCCTTGACTCAATTTTTGTCAGATTAATTTTTCTTTTAGCAAAAGCCCCAAGGATATCATATAAAGCCCCAGGTCTATTTTTTTCAAGATATACAATCAGGGAAGTTTTGCAAGCTGAAAGGCGAAACTTCTCAGGGTCTATTACAAGTTCATACTGAAACTCAGCCCCTGATTCTAGTCCTAACTGTAATTTCCTTTTGGTATTTGAGGCACATGGAACCAGCTCAAATGAATCGGCTTTCCCGGCTCTCAAAACAATGAAACGAGTGTAGTTTTCTTTCTGATCTTGAATGTTTGAAAGAAGAATTTTCAGCCCGTAACACTCTGCAGCCTCTGGTGACGCTATAGCTGCCATTTCTTCGAACTCTCCTGCAAGTCTGGCTGCATGGGAAGTACTGCCTGTGCTTCGAAGTTCGGCCTTAGGAAGGTATTTTTTTAGGAAATTTCTACACTGAGCAAGCCCCTGTGGATGTGAAAGGATGATCCTGACATTCTCAAGCCTACCTTTAGAGAGCAAACAGTGTTCAATTTTAACAACAATTTCTCCAACTATTATAGCTTCACTTTCTAGAAAAAGGTCAAGAGTTATACCTACTGATCCTTCAATAGAATTCTCTATTGGTACGATTGAAATATCGGATTTTCTTTGAACTGCCGCCAAAAATGCATCCTCTATGTCTGCAAAATATCGAATTTTTGCGTCACTTAAGCCACATTTTAGAATCCACAACTTTGCAGCTTTTTCTGAGTAGGAACCTTCAGGCCCCATTACGCCTATGATCATCTAAGGAATTAATTGGGGGGGATAGTAATAGTATTTTTTGATGATCCAAAATTATGGTGCTTCAATTACCTTCGGATTGATAAGTATCTACATCTGCAAGATGTAATTATTCTAAAAATAGTAATATTTTTATATATATTAACTTAATAACACGTTTGTAGGTATGGATAGTACATAATAATTTATTAGGTTATCAGGGATCAACTCGATTATTTTTTTGTCAGATACAGAAAATTACAACTCTTTCATACAATTTCCGTTACGTTTTGCGGGCCACAGAAGGAATGAAATAGTTATTAGTTTATGGGAGAAACATTAGTTAATTTTCAAGTTATGACAAACTATAGATGTAAACAATATAGGTATTTATTGTAATTTCAAAGTAACACATGGACTGTACTAGAAAAATAAAATACAAAATTACCATTTTAAATAAGTAATAGCTCCGAAAAAAAAGACAATTGAATTCAGCTCCTGAAAGTCGATAGATTTTCCTTCAAATTGATATAGTGGCCTGTGATGGACTACAAATAGTAAATATGCGACTCTCATTATGACAATCGCCCAAATTAGAAATATTATAAGTGATGAATACCAAGGTTTTCGTAGTACATTCATCTTTTTTTTCTCCAAAAATGGACTTAAACCGTAATAATAATGGCAGGCTCAAAAATGAGCACATGAGAAATATAAAGTTTATTCCTGCAACAAGGGCATCTATACTTGTTACAACTGGGAGAATAAAACGGCTTCAAAAATTGGCACTGGATCAGAAATTGCAGATAAGGTATATTATATTTGATTTTTCATAGACCAGATTAAAAAACTGTTTATGAGACTGTGAAAACTGTGAACTAGATAAAAACCAAACTCAAGCTATCTCAAAAATGGTCAGTCATATATGACTAACTTTTTATAGATTTTTCATAACCCTTATTGAAATTATAGATACATTTAAAAACAAGGCTGAATTTCTCAAAATTTATAAATTCACTCGGAAATGCGATGGATTTCTGCGATGAATTAGAGAATGATTTAATAGAAAATGATTCAGAAAATCATTTAAAAAACATATTTGGAAAGAGTAGTATATGCCCTTGATAATAATTTCAAAACTAAATCTGAGTTAAGTCGTGGCCAATCTGAAACACGTGATATGTAAATTTTGAAACAGAATATAGTAAAATATATTGAAGTTGTGAAAAGTCCATAAAATCGATGCTATAGAATTGACTATATTAAATATCAAGATTATAAGATAGAGCATCCACACCTGGAATAGGGAGCATCCTACATAATAATCGTGAAAAGTAGACAACATTTAGTATGGAGCTTATCTACTAAAACACAGATTAGGCTTGAAATAAACGTCTTTCTTTATAATAAATCAAATAGATCATATATGCGTTTTACTATACTATTAAGTTTGTTAGTAGGAGTACTAGCGAATAAAATAGTAATAGAGAGTTTACGTTGAGAATATAAATAAGTTTTAAAGTATAATTTGTGCATCAGTAAACATAATAAATTTTATTTTTGTAGCAAAAAAATGAGTATAGAGTCAATCATATTTTACAGAGCTTAGGATACACGGCCCAGACGACCCATTATTTTGTAATCCTTGAACATAAATTTGCTCCCAATAATTATTTTGATAGAATCATCATAAATCTGCTTTACATCTTTAGTCAATAGTCCTTGTAGAATATGATCATCACGTCGGTCTCTCAGAATTTGCTCAATCTCGTCCTTACTGCATCCACCATTGAACAACATTTCCACAAAAAAACTATCGGAAAGAGCTAGAGAAGTCGCAATAGATTTCTTTAATTCATTTTGAGACCTATTCAAATCTTCTATAGCCCGTTGTTTTTCCTTAAGTTTACTATCCGCCCATGTTTCATAATTTTTATAACTGCTCTTTGTTATATAGTAAAACGATATTTGTGGTAAAGTTAAACCAACGAGCCAATTAAAAACAAGCATTGAGCTTGCCCATTCTAGATACGAACTGGCTGCTGTTAGAACAAACGCAGTAAATAAATAAGACAACATATATAATTTCAGGTTATATTTGTCTTTTAATAGTTCTTTGTTCTCTAAAAAATTATAAACTAGATTAATATATAGACCAACAAAAGCTAAAATACCTATTATCCAATTCATTAAATCACCTGCTATTTGTATCCATAACTAACAGGAGTTTTACCGCCTTTAGACCACTTTCTGTTAACCTTAAACCGTTTCTGTATTGCTTCAAAAATTTTATCTCAATAAAGCCTTTAATAGCTTTTTCGATAAGTTCATCAGGAATAATATTATTGGCACTTACTAAATAAGGATCATTTTTAACCTTAGAACGAATTTCTTCGAAAGTTAGGTTTTCATACTCTTCCAACTTCTGATCGTTGTGATCTGAAATTTTGAAAAAGTTCTTAAATATAATAAGAACTATTGGTAGTGCAGTACACAAAGCTACTGCTTGAACCTGAGAAATGATATTCATATCTTCGCTACTATACACTCTCAACTTTATCACCTTATAGAAACTCAGCATTAAACCTTGTACTGCAAGATACCAATTTTCCTTATTAGAATTGCCAGAATTTTACTATTTTTTCTTAATACTTTTTTTGCATTTATTGGCATGTAATCAGCAGAAACTTCTACATTTCTATGAGCTATAGAATGATCTGTACTCAAAAACATAAGCCTGAAACATCGGAAAAAAATGGAAAATAAATACTACTGATTATTGTTTATTCATGTGGATTCCTTCGTATAAAGAGAAAACCATATATCTACGTGTGTAGTGCAAGATGAAACTCATCACCAGGATTTTTTCTCCGGAAGGTAACTTGGCTATCACAAAAGCTAGCGAGTTGATTAATTTTTGTATTTAGAAGTTTTTAATAGGTTTTGTGCTCTACTAAAATGTTCTCTGACGGAATTAATACTTGGAATAGTTTGTTTCATCTCATAGTTTTCGGCTTCTGCATTTCTTTTTGTGTACACTTCAACTCCAGAATAAACATAAACTGCAGCACTTTGAGCCTGTAACATTTCTAATTGATATTCATCCTTTGCACCTTATAAATCAGGCGATACATTGTATAAATCACTATCATCCATAGCTTTCTGACTTCTGTATATAATGTATTTGCATATGAGAAAACTGACGTTAAATAGGTGTTATATAATGCAGTACCTAGATAATTCATATCCTTATCTACAACTAGCGAACTTATCATATACATTGTCAAGCATTGAATATTTATATGCTGATTGTTTAGTATTCGACAAAGCTCTTTTGTATTTCAAAGCTATTGAATCCTGCGGGTTAATTTCAATTGATTTGTCAAATGCTATTATTGCTTCTTCAGGCTTTTGCAATACAACTAGATCAAGTCCTATATTTTCCAAGCTTCTGAATTCTGCGGATTAATTTCAATTACCATGTCCTGGGTTTTTATGTCATTTTCATATTTTATTTAAATTATTATGATTGTTGCTGCTAGAGTTCAAAACATCTGCAAATGACCCCACGCCTGCGAGACTCGCTAGGAGTAAAAGCATCAGCATAGTAATTCCTAAAGTCTTAATGATGATATGCCTTTTACTTCTGTTATCATATGGTGCTTTTTTCAGATTAGTCTCCTGCTTTTTTTAAACTTTTAATGATGAAAAATAACTAAACAAATATGCAAGGATTAATGCTTCACTTTATAAATTAAATGTTGATACTTATAAATTATATTCTTTAACTTATTAAATTAACTTCGATATTATATTTAAAACTTATCTGAATTTTCAAAACTTTAACGTGCACTAAAAGTTAAATTTCAAGGCATTTATTCAGGAAAAAAACTTTTAGTCTGAATTCAGATACAAGCAAGAAAAACTACATTGTAAGAATACATAACTATCCAAAAACAATGTTTGTAGAGAATACAAGCAAAGTCCTTGATTCTGTAATTCTGCTCAAAGCTGTCAAATTATCATGTGGGAAAGTTATTCGAACTGAAATCATCAGTTTTCTCTATTAGTAGAGAAGATCAATCATTTTTGTACATGACACCAGTAAATGCAAAAAAGTATTAAAACCACATAAGTAAAATCAATAAATTCCTTTACTATCTATTCTAATTAAATTAATTAGTGAAATTTATTTTATCAAAATCATTTTCAAAAAGTTAAAAAAAAGAATATCATATCAGAAAAACCTAATTGGATTCCATATGCAAAAAAAGAATTACAATTTACAGCAGATTATCAACACTACCAAAGCTAGCAGTGTACTGAAAGTTCCGTAAAAATGACAGCAATCCATCCCTTTCTTTCATTAGAAAACAAGATTTCTTGGTTTTAGTGATGAATAGGTTTTACTATAAAAAATATGCATCTTCTCAGTTTTGGCTTCCATTTAGAGGTAAATATGGGTTCAAAACTCGTAAATTACAGGCTTTTTGTTTTCAAACTTTGCATATATGATTATTATTCATGACATCACCCATGACTTGATCCTACCACTCAGTGCTCTTTTTCAGGATATATTACGCAGAATAAAATTATAATCAGTAGTATACAAATAATATTCATAGTTCAAAACTAAATAATTTGAATAAAAAATTTCATTACATTTTTAAGTAATACAGTGTAACACGGTAGTATGATTAACGAAACACGCATACATATTAATTTTAAAATCCCTGAAAATCTACGCGATTTAATCTACTTAGGGTTGCGAAGGTAAATACAAAAATAAAACCGCATATTTTACAGTAGCAGTTGAGAACTAACTATTAACACGCATCAAGCAGAATCATATAACACCGAAAAGTCATACGACCGTATTACAGAAATTAAAAAAATGAAATGGTGCTACAGGAAAAACACGCTGAATTGCAAGGTTAATGATTTAATTATCAAAAGCATCTGATCCGATAGAAATAGCATAATTGCCACAAAATCTGAAGAGTTAGAAAGGCATGATTAGGCATTGAAGAAAGAACTTGAAATTAGCCTGGAAACAAAAGAAACTATATGATGCAGATGCAAACTCCAATTAATTAAAAACAGATAGAAATACCTGGAGCTAAAAAGCTCTGATGGCGATTTTGGTAACCCCGGCTACAATTATATCACATGCTACAAGAGAAGGAGAGTATTTTCAGTAAAAATAGGTCAAGTTCAGATGAAAAATCTAACCAATTAATAACTCATTTCTTTCTCTAACCATAGCAAACTTCGCTAGAATTGGTTTTCTAATTTCATCTGCATCTTTGACGATTATAGCATATACTTTCATGCCAAAATATTCATGGAATAATCGTAATTCTGAAAAAAAAGATGCATAGAGAATGTGGGGAACCAGTTTAGTCAAGTACCTTCATGTTAAATTAACTTAACTTTTAATGAATAATCGTGAGCAAATAGGCAAATAAATTTTATATCTGTGTAATCAGTGAAATTTAGAATTGATGCTCTATTTACTATCTTGTCATCGTAATTAAATACAGAAAAAAGAGTATAGGATCTTGATGACAATACGAAGGTCTGTGATATGTATTTAAGCCTTGTTTCCGAACACAACTCGGAAAACTTTCACCAACCATTAGGCTTTGGCCATATATAGGGACATGTTCCCTTGATATACTGGGGTAATCTGCGATGCTTGATCTGGAGGATTTCAAACCTGTAAGACTAGAAGACCGCACCTTTTTCGAGAACCATTATGCACTCTATCCACAGATCCACAGCAGCAATATGTTCACTAACATGGTCTGCTGGAACCATTTTGCTCATTACCGGTATACTTACGTGAATGGAAATGTGATTATTTCAAGCACTATTAGAGGCGTGACACGATTCCATTCGCCTATCGGTCCCCGTGATCCTACGCTCATGCGTGCGCTTGTAAGACTAGCGCTGGATGTGGGCGACGACACACCCCTTGTATTCATCGATCCGGATACAGCGTGGTGGTTACAGAAAATCGATCCCAATCTCATGTTGGTGCAGGACCGGGACCACTTCGATTACGTCTACAAAGCCACTGACCTTGCAGAGCTCACAGGAAAGAACTATATTAAGATCCGTAATCATATCAAAAAATTTTGGAATAATTACAGCCACACGGTAGAGAATATCACAGCTAGAGACAGAGAAAAGATAATGAGTTTCCTAGCGAAGTGGCGTGAGTGGAAAGGATGTGAGAACGATTCCTACCTTGCCCACGAAATAGAGGCAGCTGCCTATGCAATTGAACATTTAGACGAGCTATCTCTTAAAGGCCGCTTGATTCGGGTTAATTCGCAGGTAGGTGCCATTTCCATTTTTGAACGTCTCAATGCAGACACTGCAGTTGTTCATTTTGAGAAAGGATTACCGGATTATGAAGGAATTTACAAAGCTATCAGCAAAGACACTGCGATGGTTCTTGCTGGAGAAGTGGAATATATAAATCGTGAGAGCGATCTTGGTGTATCTGGTCTTCGAGAAGCAAAGATACGGTATCATCCACACCACATGGTCAAAGTTTATTCGCTCAAACGTTGAACATATCTTGAGACAACCGAATTTACGAATCAAAAAAGGTTCCTATGAAAAAGTTTGGTTATTCCAAAAAATGAGTGTTAAAATGAGTGTATATACACCCCACTTTTCATGTGTCCATATTTTAGATAATATATCCGACCTTGACGTGAGTAGCAATCAGATACTTTTCAATCATCTGAATCGGCTAGAAATTCCGATTAAACGTGAAAGGTTTTGATTTTAAATTTCGGTTGCTTTGTCATATGCTTGTATTGCTGCAACAGACTTGTCTAAAATAGAAACATTGTTGCTGCTAGAGATACCTGCTAGGATTAAAAGCACTGACATCGTTTTTCCAAAAGCCTTATGAAGGTATACCCATTACTTGCGTTATCACAACGAGTTTTTTTCATTTTAAGCTTCTTAACGTGTGTTTATCTATAGAATTATAAGAAATAACTATAAATAATACATATGAATAATACTTCACTCTACAAATTAAATTTTTCTACCGAAAATTTATATTTAATTATGAATGAAAATATTGTTACATTATTTTTAATCGTCAAATTTTTAAAAATTTTAATAATGTAATCAGGACAACAACACTTTAACTTGCAAAACAGCTATTCTGAAAAAATTTTTAATCTAAAGTCCAACAAATGCAAAAAAACTACAATGTGAGATCGAACAGAGCCATCTAAAAAAACTATGCAGAATTTTCCAGACAAGAAACTATGCATCTATCAATATAAATAGAAAATTTTTATAAATCTCTAATTTTCTCGAGTAATTTATACACTAATTATAAGGATATGAATAATTTTAAGATTTTATCGAAATTCTTAAATATTTGTGCTATTCATTTATTTTCGAAATTTTTTTAATTTTTGCCTCTTCTTCACTCAGCCCTGCCCAGATAACTTTATACCCAAGTTTTTCGAGAATAGGGTAATAAAGGCTGTTGTTAAACTTAAATTTCTCAAAAACCTTTACTGCACTTGCATATGTCTCTGCTGTGCCGGGCTTTTCAAATTCTAGTTCGATTCTCTCAAGAAGCCTTCTGTGGATTAAGTAGTTTCCAAGTAGAGCATAATCTCCACATTTCTCCAACTCTTCAGATACCTCGAATTCTCTACATTTCCCGGATTTAGTATGCCTGTCGGCAATTACTTCTTTTAAGGCTTCTAGAAGTACTTTTTTCTCAACTGCGATTTCCTCAAGGTTTACCAGTTCTCCCGAAAACGGGATTTCATTTTTCTGAAGTATTGAGTAGTCCTCTACAAATCTTTTTTTCTCGTATTTTTTTAGAACCTTCATGACCTCATTTATCGGAATCTTCCTGTCATAGAAAATCACTTCCTGAGCAGGGAAGTCTTTTTCAGAACACTTCAGTCTCCTGTTAATAAGGAGAATAACAGGTTCCTTTACTTCCTTGAGTTTTTTAATCTTTTTTGCAAGATATTCCGGAGTCCAGAAGCCCACTATTTCCAGGTATACCTTCATGCCATCCCTTTGCAGGGAAAAATCTGGAACAAAAGCGTATTTTCCGGCTTTGAGAATTGTAGGTTCCCTTTTTATTTTCCAGCTCCCTAAACTGAGATTGCTAAAAATATGTTCAATTGTACTGTCATATGTCTCAATTTCAGTATCATCTTCCAGAGTTTCAGTTTCATCTTTTGAAAATCCAGTTTTGACTTCTTTCCCTGTTGCATCTCCCTCCTTTTTTCCGTTAAGCTGAAGTTCTGAATAACAGGCTTCCAGGCATCTGGTCTTTTCGGATACAGGTTTGAAAATTTCATCGGAGTCTTCAAGGGTAAATTCGAGGATACGTTTTCCTTGGTAACCTTTGTAGAGAATTCCTGCCTTCAGTCTCCAGCCTTTTGATTTCATCAAAATCGGGAAGATTTTTGCAAAGGAATTTCCGTAACGCTCAGACATTCGGAAAAGAGAGGCTGGCCCTTCAATATGAAGATGAACATCTTTTAGTTCTTCATACCTTTTTTTGTCATCATTTCTTTGTTTACCATCCTCCTCCTTACCAGTAGTATTTCCTGTGTCCTGGTCTAGGGAGTACATAAGCCCCGAACGAAGAATATTCCTCAGAATAGTTTGAAAATCGTCCCTTATCCATATATCGAAGTCAATTGCACGGAAGAGTAGCGTCTGGGTCAGAGAAATGTTGTATTGTATGAGGAGTTCTGCGGGCGAAATATGAAGGAAGCTTTTCAGAACCTGGTTTTCTTCAAGATCTGCCCATAGTGCCTTTTCAAGTTTTGGGACAGAAATTGAAAGTTTCTTTGCTGCCGTTTGCAGTGCTTCGTTTTTTTCGGCAACATGAAGAGCCATTCCTCTACAGGCTTCAAAGATCGTTTCTCTGGCTAAAAAAGGATCGACAGATGCATCTGTTTCGATCATAGCCCGCCTTACAAGCAACTGTGAGAGGCCTCTTATAAAGCGGTAGTTCATTTGTTCATAACCCTCAAGTTTGACCAGAAGGTCTCCATAGGTTTTCCCGATATGCTGTTTGAATGCCTCTATCAGGAGTCTAGAAATTTCCAGGTTTTCGGGGTCAAAAGTTGCATATGAAGGCCTTATTTTCCCCTTAGAAATGTGGGTTATTAGAAGATCAGATGTAAGCAGAAGAGCTACCTCCAAAATTTTTAGAATTTTTAGGTTTTTCAGTACTTTTTTCCTCTCTATCAGACATTTTTCCTGTGTCCTGTGAATTTTTTTGGACCGAAAAAGCTTCTTTTCTCCTCCTTGCAGTTCCTGTTTCGGTTGTTTCTTTAGAAATAATTTCATATAGTATTGCTTTCTTTCCTTCTTCTTTTCTCAAGATCCTCCCGAGGCGCTGGACATATTCCCGCTTGCTACCTGTCCCGCTTGCTATAATTCCGATATTTGCTTCAGGGACATCGATGCCCTCGTCAAGAACTTTTGATGTGACAACAGCCCTATATTTTCCTGCCTTGAACTTTTCAAGAATAGAACTTCTTTCTTTTGCAGATGTTCTGTAGGTAATTGCAGGGATGAAAAAATCTCTGGAAATCTGATGGACAAAGCGGTTGTGTTCCGTAAAAATAAAGATCCTGTCTTCTTTGTGTGTCTCCAGAATCTCTTTTAGTTTTTCAAGTTTTGAGTTGCTGTTGAAAGCAAGGTATCTGGCCTCATTTCTTGCAAGTAAAGCCTTACGAGCTTCTGGATCTCTCCCGCTTTTAATTACAAACTTTTGAAAATCTTGTGGCCCTTTTATTATTGTTCTAGTTTTTCTGATATAGTTGCGGAAAATAGAAGAATACTGCTCATACTCTTTCCGTTCCTCCTTCGTAAGCTGAGTAGTTACCCGCTTAATACTGTAGGTGGCAAGGTGTCCGCCTGCAAGTTCCGAGACCTTCTTTTCATAGACCTTCCCACCAATTAGCCTGTTTAATTCCGAGTGCAGATCATCTTCTCTTTCGTATGTGGCTGTCAGCCCAAGCCTGTAAGGAGCTGCGGAAAATTCAGCAATATTCCTGTACCCTGCTGCAGGCAGGTGATGTACCTCATCAAAAACAACGAGGCCAAACATATTTCCAAGATTTTCGGCTTGAATATAGGCAGAGTCGTATGTAGAAACTGTAATAGCAAGAATTTTTTTGCCCCCACCCCCAAGCTGTCCGATTTCCATGGAAAAACTCTCTTCAAGATGCTTTTTCCATTGCTCAAGTAAATCAAGGGTAGGAACGATCACAAGAGTAGGGGTATTGCACCCAGCTATAGCCCGAATTCCGATAAGGGTCTTCCCGCTTCCTGTAGGCAGGACAAGTACGCCCCATTTGTCATTCTCACCCCAAGAAACGAGAGCTTCTGCCTGATAATCCCTTAATTCCAGTTTTTTTCCTGAAGCTTCATATGCAGCTGCAAGGTCAGGACAGGGAAGGAGGCTAAGCACGGTATCTTCAAACTGAATTTTAGAGTTTCTCAAATAGTTTATTGTATCCCTATAATAGATTGCAAGAGCCCTAAAGCTTCCGCTCCTTTCATCCCACGTTGCATTTGGGACCCTTAAATTGCCTTTTATAAGTAGAGTTCCTTGCTCGAAGCTGATTTTGACCATTATCCATTAAAAGCTTGGACATTATATATAAATCCGAGTTACTTCTGCAGAATTAATCTTCTGCGGTTAACTGTCCTACTAGGTACGCTACTCAAATGAATTTAAAAGTTATGTAAATACAAATTTGAAAGTAGTTGATTCATGATCTAGATCCATGTGGCTAAGCATCCTCAGAATAAATGTGAGTGGATTTCATGGTAAACTAATTTATTATCATGTTAGTGAGTTACGGAACAAAATGAGCATAGGAATTTCTTCGTATTTTTCCAAATGCAATGGTAGTAATCTTTTTTCAGATTTGATCAATAACTTAAGAACAAGACATCGAATTCTCAGCATGAAATTAAAGTCAAATTAATTTTTAAAACCGTTTTAAGGCAAAGATCTGCTAAAGTGGTATTTAATAGTAGGAATTAAAAAATGCCCTATAAGAATCAACCTTATTAAATAAGGCCAAAGTTAGAAATTCCCTGATCTAAGCTTTTCACTAGGGGATTATTTTTAACTACCTAGCTTTGCTCTAGCTTCTCTGAATACTGTTTGACGCTGAATTCTTAAAAAAGAATATCTTTTCTTTCAGAATATATGTTCACTTCGCACTCTTCACAGTTTTTCTCATAAGTAGCTATCAATCCAAGTGCATCTAGTACTAGATTAGTCGTTAAACTTGAATTAAGAGCAAAATATATCACAGAAGATTCGGCTGGTGGCATTTGATATTGAAAACTGATAATCCCCATCCATCATCCAAGCTTTATTTATACATCCATGACTATTCAGATATCTTCCACGACATCAATGGATATTCCCCGTCCAAACACATCAGAGAATTATTATTGTGAGTGCAGATAGAATATCACAATGTACCCTACAAAATTACATCTAACATTTATGTAGCTTTACTTATTAACCATCCTAACCTCTATGTGCCGTCTCTATAATTCATTACAGATACCCACCTTTATCTGTAGAAACTATTCTGTACCTCCATTATTCTGTAAAGCAATGTGCTAAGTAGATTTATATGTAGAATACTTTAATTTATTTCAGCTTGCCATTCGAATAATTCCATAATTGTTTTTAGTATATTTTTCTGGTTTGTATAAGTACTTCCGAAATTAACGAGATGGGGAACTACTGAAATTAAAAGAAAACCTTAATAAAGAACAGATTAGTGAAAGAACTAGAGATTTTTTATTGTGTTATGGCCTCCTGATTCATTAAAGCCGGTAATTCGGGAAATAATAATGAATTTTTGTGATCCTAGAGTTAGGAGTCTCAAGAACTATGATTTAATAAAGCATAGACTAAGACGTGGAAAAAGTATAGAGCAAAGAATTAAAGAAGCTAAAGATGCAATAAAAACGTAAAAGCACATGGAGGATTTAGTATAAGCGAAGAAAGTGGCGAAACGCTGCTCTGTATATCCTTTTCTGAAGAGCAGCTGGAGCAAATAAAAAAATATGCAGCTAATAATGGAATGGAAGTTGAAGATTTTATTAAACAAAATTGTCTTACTCACTGCCTTCAGCAAATGGAGTATATCCACGGGCAAGAATCTGAAGCATCTGAACACGGAGGAAGAAGTTCAAAATCAGAAAACAAATCAAATATCGATTCAAGGAAAATTGAACTTAAAAATAAGCCTACCTCAAAAGATCTGCTTGATGGGCCACTTGTCCTAGATCAGCAGTGCATAATGGATTTATTTTCAATCAAGCAGCAGTTCTGCAATACTTCAAATAACAAAATCATTACTGTAGCCTTGAAACTGGGTCTGAATCAGCTCAGTGTAGCCATTGATATGCTCAAGAATAAACTGGAAAAATGAAAAGGCTGGAAACAGACTTTCATAAATTCATATTGATGCAGAATGTTGGTCTCAAGTAGAAAATCTCATTTCAACAAAAGATAAAAGTGTCAAATTAATGTATTAACTGATTTGAAGTTCATCTCTACGAGTTTACCAGCTTATATCAACACGAAAATCACTTAGAAATCCATGAACTTTCCCCTTCCAGCACAATGATTGATTAAGGGATTATTTTTTGTTTAGAAGCAAATTTTCATATAATTAATTTAAAATAACTATGCAGATAATTATGTATTGTACCTTTGTATCCTAACACAAAAAGACCTAAAAGAGTGTAATATAAAGGGCATAATGGGATTAACTAGCAGAGTAGGGTTACTAGGAAGATGTTGGCCTTACTTCGAATTAAATGTACTTGCCTGGTACGTTATATTTACTCAGGAAAACAAGGACACCTTCTGAAAATGATATCAAAAATTTGCATATCAAATAAAGAATGTGAATACCCATACCGTGGTGCTATTAAATAAAAATAGAAAACCGTGATCTATAATTCAGGTAGTGCCTATATGTCCATATTTTTCATTAATAGTGATTCCTACATTAAATATACGTGTTTAATATGGTTATTTTTACGTTGAATTTTAGATGGATTTTATTGTCTATAGCATGGTTAATAGTCCTACCAGCTTCAATGTTGGCTGTATCGGAGCTAATATCTTTATTAGGAATTTATCATTGCGTTAAATTAAACGGAAAACTATGGGAACGCTTAGAACTACAACAACCAGGAGTAGAATCTTTCTCTGAAAAAGTTAAAATTATATTGAAAGTTAACTTATATTTAGGTTTATTTTTTATATTAGCTTATAGTCTCATGATTTATGACGCATTAGGACACGATAAACTGAATTCATATGAGATAGTTTGTTTCTCTTTCATCCTGACACTTATATCACTAATAACAATTAGACTATTAGCAAACCAATCTCGTTTTTTAGTACCTAAAATGGGAATATTAGGCTCTTCAAAAGATAATGAACTTAACCATATTAAGAGATTTAACGAACAAACAATAGGACATTTTCATACATTAGTATGTACAGCTTTGATAATAATTGGGATCATTATTTCGGGAAACATCATCACAGATCAGAAGATATTATTATTCCAACCGATCCCAATTGGTTCTTTTGTCTATGCTTGTTGTGTATATATTTTGGCTTTGCTTATTGTTACACCAGCTATAGAATTACTACTATGTTTTGAGACTTTCCAACCAATCCACCAAATACACAGTAATACTATATCTATAACTAAAGAGACCACAGATGAAAAAGATATCACTGACGATCTCTGCCAACAAGACCATCTCCGTAATTGACAGCTCCACAAACACTGTCACAGCCACTGTCCCTGTAAGATCTCCTAATGGAGTTGCAGTCACCCCAGATGAAGCAAATGTATATGTTAACGTCGGAATTGAATTGGTATTCTGATATTCCCGTGACTGTCTCTGTGATTAACACAACCACAACCAAGGTTACAACTAATGTAACTGTAGGACTCCATCCCGTTGCCTTCGGGCAGTTTATAGGTGGTAATATTCAAAAGGCTAAATTTAATGGTTCCAAAGCTAAAGCTTTTTTGAGTAAACATAAACAAAAAACTACTCCAAACACCATAAAACAGGAAAAAAACACTCAGTATTAAAGTATATAAAAGACAGACTTAGATTCTTGCTTTCGGTGATATGAAAGTTTTGAAACAGAATATAGTCAAATGTATAGAAGTTGTGAAGATTCCATAAAATCGATACGCAAATATTTGACTATATTACGTTCACTACTGTAAAGTAAAGATCCACACTAAAGCGGTGAGTATCCTACATTATAATCGTGAAAATAAGACAACTTTTAGTATTAGAAGTAAATAGAGAATGGGGAAAAGAATAGTAGAGGGCCTTGGAAAAGTTGTGTTTACTGTTACCCATATACAGTCACTTCAAATATATGCCCCTAGACAGACATTATATTTTTAAAATCTGTAAAACTAATTTTATCAAATGTTCTGTAAACCTAACTATAGATATTCTACGTGGATAGAAAAAAAAGAATGAATAGAATAAGAACATATAGATAATTGCAGTGTATAAATCTCCATGCATTAAGGAAAATATGCTTAATATGCCCAAAAAGAGCATGACTATTCTAAATATCCATACTGAAGCGAAATATTCCTGATTCACGACGTTTCTCCAATGCACACACTACTTTCCATATTCACATCATCTTGGATGGATAAATAATTATTCACTATTTGAAAACTTAATTTGTTAAATATAAGGAAACTTAGTATGGAATTTAAGCGTAGTATATTTAATAATATTTAGATAGTCTATAAAACTGTTAGTATATAAAATTAATTATTTAAAATATTTATCGCTTATACTATCTATTAAATTAACATATTTCGTATATAATTAATAAAAAGTTTAATATGTTTCTTCTGATGCTGAAAATTTGATTATTATGTTACCGCACAATCAGTTTATAATGAAAGCAAGGATATGCCTTAACACATTCGCTATTTGGTAAGAGATCTATTCATTCTGTATTATTACAACTGAGTGAGTAAAATAGGAGTTTTTTGATCCTATTGTGTAAGATTGTGAAATAGTGTATCGTTCTCTTTTGAGTATATATTGGATTAATATTATGATTACCATTTTATTTAGGAAGTAGAGACACTGTGATGAATATATTGCTTTAAAATAGATGTATTATTCTTTAAATTTGACTAAAAATGACCTCCAATTTAAGCTAAAAATGGCAAAAATACAAGGTGTTTATCACAAAAAAACTATGTATCAATGAAACGATAACATTAGAACTTTGTTAACATAACAATTGACTCAACATCGTACTTTTTTTAATGAAAGAAAAAGGTACCGAATCAACCACTCTTTACAGAACTTTCTGTACCCTGTTAAAACTATATAATTATTATTTCCTTATTTTTCCATTTACGATGATTATTTGGGCTAATTAATTTCAAGTGTTCCATGAGCTCCATATGCTCTATGAGTCCTATAGCACAATTATTATGATTGGAAATAGTATAATAGTGGATATTCGAGTGCTTCAGCTGGTTATGAGTATGATGCAGTAATACTATATCTACGAAATAATGGAGATCAAAAATGTGATTATACAAATTAAAAAGATAGCTGCTGTTCTAATGATAGCTGCGTGCATACTATCAATAGCAGTAAGCGCCATCCCAGTACCCATAGTAAGCGATGGAAACGGCGAAAACTTTTCGCGGCCTGATTTTGATCATTCGACCGTCAAGGTAATCCGCGTGGATGGAATGCTCTTTTCCTTTAAGGCAGAAGTTGCGACAAGTGACAAGGATCAGACTTACGGCTTGATGTTCGTGCGCTCGATGCCTGATGACCAGTGCATGATTTTCCCCTACGCATCGCCGAAGCCTGTCGCTTTTTGGATGAAGAACACGCTGATTCCGCTTGACATGCTTTTTGTGCGTCCCGATGGAGTTATCGGGCAAATCAAGGCCAAAGCGCGTCCCCAGGATGAAACCTCCATTTATTCGGGAGGTCCAGTAAGCGCTGTGATAGAGATTAACGGCGGTTTGGCGAAAAAATACGGTTTAAGTACTGGGGATAAGGTGGAATCTCCAGCTATTACGGCACATTAGCCAAAAAAAGCTTGCTGTGTTAAAGAAAGGAAACTTATAAGTGAGGTAATCGTGCAAAAAAGAGTACGGGAAAGTTGACATTGAGAATATACATAAGTTTTAGCATAAAAGCTGCGCAGCAATTTTCCGTGCACTATTATTAAAAATCGGATTTATTTTTTTAGATAATTACTTTTATTGTGCGAAGCCTTTGAGTTGCGGGTTAATTTCAAGTACTTTATCAAATGCTGTTATTGCTTCATCATATCTATTTAAATGATCTAGAGCAAGTCCTTTATTATACCAAGCATCTGAATCCCATGGATTAATTTCAATTGCTTTGTCATATGCTGTTAAGGCTTCTTCGGATTTATTTAAATGATCTAGAGCAACTCCTTTATTGTACAAGGCTTTCGAATTCTGCGGGCTAATTTCAATTGATTTGTCATATCTATTAATAGATTCATCAAATTTATTTAACTTATAAAGAGCATTTCCTTTAGTCGTACAACCATATGAATCATATGGTTTAAATTCAATCACTCGATCATAGGCTTTTATCGCTTCATCGGACTTGTTTGAAATAGAAATATTGCTACTTCCAGAATTTGGAATACCTGCGCCTGCGATACTCACTAGCATTAAAAATGCTACTGCAGTGATTCCTAAAAATCTTGTGAATACATGCAATAGACTCGCTTCATCACATTTAGATGTGTTCATATTTAGTCTCCTGAAGTTGTTTTAAATAGTAATGATGAAAAATAACTAAACAAATAAACATAGTTTAATACTTCACTTTCTAAATTAAAGATTCCTACTTAAAAAATATATATTTTAATTTATCAAATAAATTTTGAGATTATTTTTAAAACTTATCTGGACTTTCAAAGCTCCAATAAGACATTTATTTTAACATTCTTTTAAGCAATACTGCAATTTGTAGCTTCTATAGGTATCAATCAAAGAATACTGAACCAGAAAAGGAAAAATTGGAGCAAATACCAAAATTAGCGAGAAAGATATGAACAGTATTCCCGCGAAGATAAAAAATAAGAGGTAAATCTTTATCTTCTATCAACTTAGGGTTAGATAATCAAAAATAATATCCTCTCGAGGGATTTTTATTTTTTGTATTTTTAACCTTATATCTTTGCCTGCAGATTCAAAATTATTTGTAGAATATATCCCAGCATGAAATAAAGTATTAAATGAACTTCTTGAAAGCTATAATTTGATTCATCAGGATAAGTTATTATATAAAGCTGCTAATAATTCAGAAGATACAGGAAGTAAACAAGCTGTGCCTATACCAGAAGTGAAGTCCTTTTTCGCAGTAACAATCGACCACTCCATTACTTCCAAGACCTTATTAATATTCGTCTGTTTTTAGAACTGGTTTCGGAACTGATAAAATTTGGAAATATTGAAATGTGAAAAGTAATTGGAGATAAATAATAATATAGGAATCGAGGAAATTTTGTGTATAATAAAAGAGTCATGGACCATTTCATGAACCCAAGAAATGTAGGGGAAATTGAAAATGCTGATGGCATTGGAGAAGCTGGAAACCCACATGGGGATCACATGAAAATTTTTCTAAAAATTCGCGATAACCGAATTGAGGACGTAAAGTTCAAGACATTCGGTTGTGCAGCTGCAATTGCATCCAGCAGCATGGCAACAGAACTGATAAAAGGTAAGACCCTTAAAGAGGCTTGTGAGCTCACAAATGAGTGTGTTGCCGAGGCCCTTGAAGGTTTGCCTCCCGGGAAGCTTGAATGTTCAGTAGTTTCCAGAGAAGCTATCCATAATGCAATCAGTGATTATCGCAAAAAACAAGACTTGAAACATTTTAAAAGAGACCTTTAGGTAAAAAATGAGAATAACTCTCAGCTGTAAAGGCTTACTAAAAAGGATTCAGATTTACCTCTTATTTTTTATCTTCGCAGGAATACTGTTCATATATTTCTCGCTAATTTTGGTATTTGCTCCAATTTTTCCTTTTCTGGTTCAGTATTCTTTGATTTTAAAAATAGCTTATGATATCCTCAAAATATTTATTTTATATTCAGTGCCATCGATTGATAGAGATTATAGCATAAGCTGTCCACAATTTCTTGATATTTACTTTTTGAAAATTAATAAAAATAACTTTTCCTGTTTTGAATTTTATGTAGTGATGCATAAACTCGTTCCAAGTAACTCTTTTTAAGCAAATTCTATTGTTTCATAATACATAACTCATTCACAGAGGATGTTCTTTTACTGCTCTTTTCATTGTTGTACTATAATCTGTTTATTTAGCATCAAACCATCCTCTAGATCTGCAAACCACTTCATTTTTTCTGATAATTATCTGAGAATTTTGGAGTAATGAAGTTAATATTTTGAGTCTTCTAGTTGGCTCATAATCTCTGTCCATTATGCTATGGAATTTATATCTGAATTGTTACTTAAGATACTTTTTTGTCAAACTTCCGTCTCCGAATAGTATTTTTTTGCTTCATTTTCTCGAGGTTTATCCGATTTTGCATGTCCAGGATATGAATGGATAAAAGTAGCATTTTGAATTATTCTTTTTTTTATTTTCAAAACCAAAGAAATTAAGTTGGCTTTGCAAATGTCCACATATTTATTTTCTTTGTAGTTATTAATAGTTCTTTTTCTGAATGACCAGACTGGAGTGCTATCTAAAATGTACTCAGGAAAACCAAGAAATTTCCTGCAAGAAATTCGATCAATACATAGTTTATCAAGTTCAAAGTCAGAAAGACTATTCATTGCTGTAAAACAAGCATTTTTAACGTAATGATGAATAAGCTTCAGATCTGGCTCGAGAAACTTATTTGTTAAAATACATTGACTCAAAAATGATAGTAAAAGTTTTTCAGTCAATTAAGGAATCAATTTCAACAAGTTTGTCTCCTACTAACTGAAGAAGTTTAGATCTCTCTTTGAGAGCAAAATCAGTAAAAATCTTCATGAGCAAAAATCATTGTTAAGAGATTTTAACTAGCCAATGCTCAAATGCATATTAATTTATCATAATTTTTCTTAATATTTATAGCTGCATTCGTATCTATATCGTGATTTTAAAACATTCAGAGCAGATCAACTCTCTGTCTTTCAAAGTTAGAAACTAAAATATTAGATATGATTCATTCAAAGAACTATACCAAAAAAAGTGCTGAATGCAAAAAAATATATGGCTATATCAAGAATACAGAAAATTTGGGAGCAGGAAAATAAAGACGGAGAGCAGGAAACTCTACTCATTCCTGAGCTTTATTGAAATCACTATTTGTGCTCCTTATCTGTAAAATAATGTTCAAAAAAATTAATTTGGATAATATTTTTAAAGCAACAATTGTCAAATCAGATCACGGATTTTAAGAGCTAATTTAATATCCTCTTTTTAAAAAAGATTAGATAATAAAGCACTAAATCCTTAATGTTAATTTACCAATGAATGCTTATTTTGCGAGGTTATAATTTTGGTTAACTATCTTCAGGGCACAATAGTTACCACACATGGTACAAGTATCTGTGTCTTCAGGTGCTCTGCTAGCTCTGATTTCTCTTGCATGCTGCGGGTCGATTGAAAGAGAGTACATCTTTTCCCAATCGAGTTCTCTTCTGGCTCTACCCATCATGAGATCCTGTTCTCTTTCTTTGCCTGGGTACTTTACCATGTCTCCGACATGAGCTGCAATCTTGGATGTTTTGACTCCCATGATTACGTCTTCGATGCTTGGAAGGGCAAGGTGCTCTGCAGGAGTTACATAACATAGGAAATCACACCCATATGACGCAGATACTGATGCACCAATTGCTGTCACTATGTGGTCATAGCCAGGTGCGATGTCGGTTACAAGTGGGCCGAGCATGTAGAATGGTTTGTGACCACTCATTTCCTTCATGAGTTTTACATTGGTTTCGATCTGATCGAGGGGGACGTGACCCGGGCCTTCGACTATGACCTGTAGCCCCCTCTTGTGGGCCTTATCTGCTAGTTCGGCGTTGATAATCAGTTCTTGAATCTGTGCCCTATCGGTTGCATCGTGTACTGCTCCTGCTCTCATTCCATTTCCAGTGGAGAGTACAACTTCGTGTTCCTTGAGAATCTCAACCAGGTAATCAAAGTTCGCATAGAGCGGATTTTCCATTTCGTTGTGGAGCATCCAGGAAGTCATGAATGCTCCGCCACGAGAACAGAGTCCACCATACCTTCCGTGAGCTTTGAGCCTATCCATAGTGATATTGTTAATCCCTGTATGGATTGCCATGAAGTTGGTTCCGAGCTTTGCCTGATCTTCAGTTGCCTTGAAGAGTTCTTCTTCAGTCATATGTACAATTGAACCATACTTCCTTGCAGCCTCAATGAAAGCCTGGTATAGGGGTACAGAACCTACAGAAAGGGAAATACTGTCAATTACCTTTTTCCTGATTGCTAGGAAATCTCCGCCAGTCCCTAGTTCCATGAGGGTGTCTGCTCCAGCGGCTTCAGCAGCTTTTGCTTTCTCGACTTCCATATCTACATCAACGATATCTGAGGATACACCAATGGATGCATTGACTTTGGTCCTGAGTCCTTCTCCAATTCCGCAGATTTTCACTTGTCTGTAGGGGGAGGTGGGAATGACGATTCTTCCAGCTGCAACACCACGTAGGATAAATTCAGGGTTGAGTCCTTCATCCTTTGCAACGATCTTCATCTCGTCTGTAATTATTCCTTTTTGAGCATCTTCTACAATTGTCATCTTTCGTACCTCAAGCTGTCTTTTATGAGTAAAATTTCATGCAATCCACTTTCCTCAGATGTACACAAGAATGCCATCTATTTTCTCAATATGACAGTAGCTTAAAAATTAATCTCACTTTCAATGAAGAATAGTAGGCAAATATGCAAGTAGATTCTACATCTGTGTATATATACGGAGTTTGGGATGCAATAATTATATGTCAGTAGAGAATCGTGAAATTAAATCATAAAAGCGTGTAATTATATATAATACTATTTAAAAAATTAATTTTAGCCTTAATCAACTTTACTTTACTTTGAGATTTATAGATACCGAAAATAAAAGATAGACAAACAAGTATGAGTTGTCAAATCAAATTCATTTTTGCATGTGTCAGAATTTATTTATGCTTAATCGCAGGCAATTTTGATAATTTTTACTCAAAATTTTTGTTTCTTAAATTTTTTTCTATAGTCTACAGTAAAAATTAACACGTAATAAACTTAGAGAAAATGAATTTACCGTTAATTAAATTTATTTTCTCTAAGTTTATAATGCAAATTGAATCATTGAAAAGCATTTAAAGACACTGCAATATTGTTACCATAGTTCAGTATCCGTATTTTTCATCTTCAGGTGATTATAAAATACTGAACATCTAAGAAAAAACTGAGAAAAAAAATAAGGAAGAAAAATTCTTCCGATTAAATCAGTACATTTTTCAAAAATAACAACTTTGCAAAAATAACAAAAAATAAAATGATTAATAAAGGGATTTATGGATAAATTCGATATAGGAATGCTTCCCTACTTATGCTTTAGGACCTATTATCCAACTCACGCTTCTCCCATTTTTATGATCTATTGAGGTCTCATAGAGCATTTTCCCATCGTGTAGATGGCATTCACAGGAATTTGTGACTTTGTGTTCCCGTCCTACGTATTTGAAATGTAACTTGCAGTATCCTTCTGAGCAACTTAGCCCGTACTTGATCCAACCCTCTATATCAGCTCCACCTTCGCAGCTTCCTTCACATGCTACGAGTTCGATTTCCTTTTCTTCATAGGATTCTATTTTAGCTGGAGCTTGATGGCCTGTTTTGTATTTTCCTTTCTCTAGCTTCTGGGCCTGAAGTACAAGATCCTCACTTGTATTATTCAAAATCTTCAACTGCAAACCTTCCAAAATTTCCGTAGTTTCTGCTCCTGACATTACTAATTACTCCTTTAAATACAGGATTCATATAAAACTCTATATTTTATGTTGTCTCTAAGAAATAAAAAAGTATCTTATTTATTATGTAAAAGTGAATAAGAAAAAGTTTTTGAAAGAATAGAAGAACATGAATAAATTGAAAGCCTGAAATCAAGTTCTTCTTGAAAATATCGTGTGCTAAATATTTAGTTAGTGAAGATGCAAGGTTTTTGTCTACAGGTTGGAAATACAACTGGATAAGTTTAAGGAGCAATATCTGAATTTCGCCCCACAAGTTGGCAATTGTATGATACATTAGAAGCGGTCTGCAAATTATTCTCCATATTTATCATGGAAGTACATGATGAAAATGGTTGCTTACATACTCTTACCTTTCTTTTTTCCCATAATTGCAATCATTCTCCAATTATTTTTACACCTGAAATTCTGCAGATGTGCAGACTGTATTATTTTTTTGCTCGTTTGCCCATCACTATTCATTGAAAAAAAATGAAAATGTTCTTTCTGTTATTGGAGTATTATTTTCATGCTTAAAAAAATGAGACTCTAATTAATCCAGAATATTTAACTAAGTATTAATAGGGTGAGATTAACTATTGATTATGGACATCAATATCAATGATGACTTCGAAGAAATTCGCGTCAAAGATGTCTATATTGTTGATATTTTTGCGGATCCAACACCTATGGTGCTCCTTGAAAATATGGAGGGGAATCTGCTTCCTATGTTCATAGGCCACTTAGAAGCTCTCTCAATAGGAAATGTGCTTAAAAATATCTCACCTCCCCGCCCGATGGCCCATGACCTTATGATTAATATTTTTGATCGATTGGGAATAAAAATTGAGTGCGTAATGATCGACGACAAAGTGGATAAAATATATTACGCTCGCCTTCTTATAAGAAAGGATAGTAATATCATGCAGTTCGATGCAAGACCAAGCGACTGCATTGCTCTTGCACTCCGTGCAGGAGCTCCTATAAGGATTAGAAAAAAGGTACTGGAAAGTTCTGAAGTGGAGATGTCTAAACTTGATGGTGCCCGTGTGATAAATATTTTTGGTTAGATCACGCAGAAGTTGTATATACAGAATTCTCAATCTTGAACCTTCTACTCTAAAATTTTGATTTCTCTTATCTTGAGAGCTATTATCGGGTTCATTTTTACAGTTAATTGCTTTTATTTTTAAAAGGTTAAATCTAAGACATTACTATTTGTCTTAATTTCGATAAGCTTTTAATAGCATTTTACTTAATTACCCCATAGATGCTCACCAAAAGAATAATACCATGCCTTGATGTGACCCTTGACAGAGCCGGCGGCTGTGTTGTTAAAGGTATAGAGTTTATGGACCTTAAAGAGGCTGGAGACCCTATGGAACTCGCCAAGCGCTACAATGAAGAGGGCGCAGATGAGCTTGTTTTCTTGGATATCACAGCTTCTGCCCATGGTAGAGAAACAATGATCAATGTTATTGAAAGAACTGCAGACGAAGTTTTTATTCCTCTCACAGTTGGAGGTGGTATCAGTTCCATTGACGCTATCCGCCAGATTCTCAGGGCTGGAGCAGACAAGGTTTCTGTCAATACATCAGCAGTTAAAAACCCTGAATTTATCAAAGAGTCTTCAGACATATTTGGAGCCCAGTGCATTGTCACTGCAATTGACTGCAGGCGGAATAATGACATAAAAAATAATCCTGAAAAAACTATTCTGGAACTTGAAGATGGGACTTTTGCTTGGTACGAAGTAGTTATCTATGGAGGTAGGCAGGCAACAGGAGTTGATGCGGTGCAGTGGGCTAGAAGGGCAGAAAAACTTGGTTCTGGAGAAATTCTGCTTACCAGTATGGACCGAGACGGGACATGCGCTGGCTATGATATCCCCATTACAAAAAAACTCTCCGAAGAGCTGGATATACCGATCATAGCTTCAGGAGGGGTCGGAAATCCTCAACACATATACGAGGGGTTCTCCGAAGGAAAAGCCGATGCATCTCTTGCAGCAAGTATATTCCACTTTAGTAAGTACTCAATAAAGGAAGTTAAAGAATACCTTAGAAATAGGGGAATTTCTGTAAGACTTTGAGAAAGAAAAAGGTTAGGAACATATATTCCGAAAATCAGGAATATGATATCCAGGAAAGAAGCATTGCAACAGCTAGTAAGTATTCAGAACACTGGAAGAATAACTGAAATTTCCGGATTTCGGAAAATGTGTTACAGAATTTATTTGATGATGGTAGGAGAAGAGAAGACATAGCTACCATTTTCTGGATGGTTGTATTGAATTGGTACTTTACTAAGTTATCAGCAGGGAAGAGATCTAAAACTAAAATGAAATTCGTCAAATAGCATACACATAAAAATTTAATTTTCTCCATATTCTCTTTTTTATATCGATTCAGCATTATCTTGGGCATAAAGGTTATCCTAAATTTTTTTTAGAACCATTCGCGAATTAATTGATGAGTTGCCAAGAAGGCATAAATTTGACTTTGATCACGGATGCAAAATCATCTTTGAGGCAATTCCGTTGACCAAACAAATAGGTAGTTTAAATCGTGAGAAATGGTGAACAAGCCCTTCGAGCCGTTACCTAATTCATGAAACATGAAATACTTTCATCTCTTTTTTATAGTATAAAGAGTAAAATCACTGGGTTTGCTGCCAATGGATATAAGTGTCAACTTCGTCCCTGGTTAAGGACGTATTTTCAGCTGTTTTTTTGACAATGTTGCTGATAGCATATGAGAAATATCCGTACTCCGTAGTGTATGTTTTTTCCAATAGTATTTTTCCAAATACTCTTTTTGAGTTTTCTATAGCCCAATTATTGTCTCTTGTTTCAGTTTTCGAATGATTGCAAGAGTGCTGACGATTGGCTCGCTATTAACGAGTAGATGTATGTGGTCTTTGTAAGTTTTCATTTCTAGTATTTCAAAATAGGTCTCTTTTTCAATGTTATGGATTATCTATCTGAATTTTCCTTAATCGGTCTAGTGTCTTTTTTCGATACTTGCACACAAAGATAATATAATACATTAACAAAAATTTATTATGGATGGTATGACAATACCCTATATTTAACAAAAAGCATATTTATTGTTAAAAATTATTAAATCTTTTATGATGAAAGCATTCAATTTTAGGTTGTATCCAACAATTTACCAATCTAACCAACTTCACCAACATATTGATAGTTGTAGGTTTGTCATAATTGGGCGCTTGATCAGAAAGCAAAAACATATGAAAAAAATCGTGAAATCAATTTCTAGTTTTGACTTAAACAAACTAATTCTGAATCTAAAAAAGCAAAACCCATAGTTATTATAAGTCAATTCCCTATCATTTGAGGGCATAGCTAAACAGGTAGAACCTACATTCACGATATTTTTTTGAGAAAATAATGGTTTTCCTAAATTCAAATCAAAGAAAAATCCAGTTCAGTCATTTCCTATACCACAATACTACAATGTAGATTTTGAAAACAACACTGCTAAGCTTCTTAGATTGGAGAAATCAAAGCAGTTCTTCACAAAACATTTGAATGGGAATTAAAAACCTCTACTATTTCAAAGTCTTGCACAGGAAAGTACTATATCAGCATTTTAGTGGAGATGAAAAAGAATTTCCAGTTAAACAAATGTTTTCTTAATCTACGACTATTGGTTTAGACATTGGAATAAAAGATTTTGCTGTTATGTCTACTGGAAAAAAGGTTGAAAATCCTAAGTTACTTGAAAAACTCTATGGAGAGACTTAAAGTACTCCAAAAAAGGGTTACTCGAAAACAGAATGGTTCTAAAAACAGAAAAAAAGTCAAACAAAAATTTGCTGTACTTCATGAGAAAATAACAAATTGGCAAAATGATTTTGAACATAAACTCTCTTTTAAACTTGTTATCGAGAACCAAGCAATAGCTGTTGAAACTCTGAATGTTAAAGACATAATTAAGAATAACCGTTTTGCACAGTCTATAGGTGATTTGTTGTGGAGTAATTTTTTAATAAAATTAGAATATAAATCAGAATGGTTAGGAAAAGCTATTCTTATGATAGGTAAATTTGAACCATCATCTAAGATCTGTCGTGTTTGTGGATATCATAACTGTGAGCTAAAACTAAAAGATAGAGAATGGAAATGTCCTGATTTCAAGACAAAACGTTATCGAGGCATTAATGCTGCAATTAACATAAAAAAATTCTCACTCATTGATCAAAATCCAGTTGGAATCTGAAACCCTTAGAATGCAGGGAATGGGCTTGGGGACGTATTCTCAAAAAAAAAGAGGAACGAACCAAGAATTACTTAGCCTTCAGCTGAGTGGTAGTTCGTGGGAAAGTACCACCTGAAAAGTTAAGTATTTAGCATTTAGAATATATCTTTGATTAGATCATGATAAGAGAAATTGAAGTCGAGTGCCCTTCATGTTCTCCTAAAGAAGAAGTAGGGCATCAAGTTGTGAAAGAAGGGCAGAGTGCGCTAATTCGTTGTCTGGAGTGTGGACATGTACGCCCAGCGAAGATAAAAACACCAACAGCCTCTATTTTAAAGGTTATAGTCAGCAAGCTGGATATTTCGCGCACATACAAAACTAAGCTGGATTCCGAGATTGTTCTTCATGTAGATGACGAAATAGTTGTAGATGATGAGGAAGCAGAGATAGTTTTCCCTATCATGATTACTGCCCTTGATGCAAGAGGGAAACGGGTCAAGATGGCGAAGGCAGAAGATATTGAAACAATATGGGGCAGATATATTGATGAGGTGACTGTAAAGTTTTCGGCGCAGTCAGGGATTGAAAAAACAGAGGTTATCGAAAAGTGCGTAACTGGGGATTATGAGTTTGTTGTAGGAGCAGAAGAAAAAGTTGGAAACACTCGTCTTTTCATCACCAAGATTAAGGTAAAGGATGGTGAATTCAGGTCCAGAAAAGGTGATATTGTGCTTGCAAAATACGTAAAAAGGATTTTTGCCAGAAAGAAAGGAGATGGCTCATATCAACGTGCTAGCCAAAAAGACCGTGGTAAGAAATTTGTGAAGAGGTAATAGATGAGGGGAAGGGATTCAAGGAACTATGCAAACATCTCATTGAAGGGGAACTTTTTATTCCGATCGAATACCACACAGCTTGCTTTGGAGACGGGAACTTCCCCAAGAACCATTATTAACTAACTGAGCTATATTTTTAGTTCAATTTATAATGTAAATAAAAATGAGGCATGAAAATAGCTGTGTAAGTAAAATAAAGTATGAGATGGTTTTTTTTGTGTGAACTAGCATAAAACTTCATTCTAGGCACATAAAATCATCCGCTTTTTGAAAGCTATGTTTTTTAACTTTTTTTTGCTATTTGATTATTGGGTATTGTAAGAAGGGTTCAAGATGTACAATCACAGTAGACATAAATCCCGAGTGTCCTTCCCTCAGCTTTTT
>CAWKGG010000037.1:0-40774 GCA_963848985.1 uncultured Methanosarcinaceae archaeon | reverse complement strand
TACTCGGTGCCTCTTTATATATTCCTGGAATATAAGGGTTATCTACATAATTTTCTTTCGGTAAGCTACAAGAACAAATACTTTCAACTTGCTGAGGTGGCCCAGCGGACTAAGGCGCCGGTCTTGAAAACCGGTAGTGCTCACGCGCTACGGGAGTTCGAATCTCCCCCTCAGCGTATTTTTAAAGAGGATTCCGATTCACCTCCAATTTTTTTCTTTGTGGAGACTCTGTACAAATTTTTATTACGAATTGTTGTATTTGACCCGATTTTTTCTGGTTCATTATTCTTTGATTTTAAATACAGCTTCCACTATCCTTAAATACGCCTTTTATTTTCAATGTCAGCAAATGATGAAGATTATAACAAAAAGCTATATATAACATTTTCAGATTTAATTAATTTCATTTGATCCAAAGCATTTGTTATGAAAAGTCATACGTTTCTCCAAAAATGCAATACCTACTGACGTCTCCAAACTTTTATAGCTTTAAAATAGATTTCTTAGATCTCTTCCATTTATTTTAACTCTTGTAAATTTCGATTCTTTAAATTAACTGGAAAAAAACCCATCATCACTATAATATATTCAAAACTCGGGGAGTAGTAGTTTTTTCCCTCTTATCCCATTTTTCTTAAGGATCCTAACCACAGGTTTCTCGACATAAAAAAGATATTAACATCTATGTCGCAATAAAAATTAGTTTTACTTTTAAGTTCGGTCAATAATTCTGAATTTTCTCCATAGAATCCGTCCATTGTGACATAAGCTAAAGGAATACCTTCTTCTATTGCATTTTCGCTCACCTAATGACCAATTTCATAATGATTATGAGCCTTATCATCCCAGAAGAATTTCAGCCGTAAAACAGCGAATATATCACGATCCATTTTTAGGAAACATAGGCGCTCATCAATCAACATTCTCCTCTCTTTTGTAAAATACGACGGAAGAAACAAACCTTACAATTATTCTTTTTTTCCAGGTTCTGCAGTACTATTGAGAAGATCCTATAGAACTGTTTTCCTGATTTTTTTATGTTGGATTTGTCGAGTATAAAGAGTACAATTTTTGCTATAGTTTTAATGTTTTTTATTCGAACATATTTGAGGAAATCCACTGAAGGCAAAGGGGTATTGGTGAGAAAATAGTTTAATAATTTGTTGTTAGATTATTTACAACAATAAATTGCCATTTTTTTCATCCATTTCCTACATGAAAAGATAATCATGGCATTAAGGTTTTCAATATATTATGAAGCAGCAGAACAAATTTATGTTTGAAAATAAAATTCAAAATTAGTTACAGAAATTTATTTTTCAACAGATAAATTGTTTGATTCGATAAAATCTCGTTTTATTTGCTTCATAAATATACTCATATGTATATACCAAATGGCGGATATTAAGGAAATATAACAAATTCAAGGTGACAATGGATGAGACTTTTCAATATCTTATGAGATCGCAAAAATTCAGCATAATTTCCCACATTCTACAGCTACAATATATAATAAAAACCAGAAAATATTACAACATTTATAAAAACTACTTATTTTTTTGATCCTGTTTTCATTTAAGGCGTATCATACCTATTTTACTCAACAAGAATACTTGAATTTTCATATGTTCTTTATTGTCGCAGGAATAATGATTATTTTAGCAGTATTATATTCGATAAACAAATCTAAATGTTATAATCATATTTATATTCTTATCTAACCACTAATAATATTATACTACTATAGAGGTGACTATACCAAAGTAGGCTTTTGTTTTATCTAGCTTCTCAGCTCATAATTTTCAAGACATGCTCTTTCTTCCATCGTTAAAAAACGATAGTTTTCAGCCTTAAAGGAATGTATTAGTGTTTTAAGGTTTTGGAGAGCTTTTTTTCCAGTATTAAATTTGCAATCAAGGCGTATGGGTAGTTTGGACATGTCCACAAATTCCCATGGGTGGACAAAGATTAAAGGAGCTTTTACGTGCTTGAGCAGAGGGAGAAATAAGGATGGTGGGAGCCTTAAAAAAGAAGAAGTAATTGTAGCAGGAATCCTGATTATTTGAGCTTCCACTCTACTTCTAGGAAACGGTGGTTTGTAGGCTGCAAGTGAGGAATCATACAGAAAACCTTCCTCTTCCAGAAGCTTAAGGTATTTTTCCGGGAATTGAAGGTTCGGAGCCCTAAAGGATATCAGCTTTTTTTCAAAACGTCTCAGGATTTTTACAGCCTGATTAAGGGCAATTCTTGCTTCTTCTTTATCCATTCGGTCAAAACGTGTATGGGTGTATCCGTGACAACCCAGCTCGTGTCCTTCTTCCAGAATTCTGTATATAAGGTCCGGAAACTGCTCTGCCATCATTCCAGTTACGAAAAAAGTTGCTTTTATCCTTTCCTTTTTGAATAGATCCAATAATTTCGGCAATCCTTCTTCCATACCTCTTGTACTTATAAGCATAGGTGGACAATCTTCTTCCACATCAATTGTTATTGTAATTTTTTTCATAAATGACCTTTGTATACATCTGATTGGTCTGTTCACATATTCTGTCCCAATTGTAATTTGGAAGCTCCTTGCTAGCTTCCTGGACAAAATAGTTTCTCAATGCCGGATTTTCTATCAATGTCTGAAGATGGGATGAAAATTCATTAAGATTATTCGCAAGGTAGCCACTTACTCCGTTCTTGATGATATCAGAAACTCCACTATGATTCATTGCCACAACAGGGACTTTTTTTGAGATAGCTTCAAGGATTGCAATTCCGAAGGCTTCATCACTGGAAGGAAGGGCAAAGATATCTGCCTGTTCCAAATATCCCAATACCCTTTCTCTGGGAACCTCTCCTGTAAAGCAAAAGTTTCTAGATAACCCTTTTTTTTCTACCATTTTTTCCAGTTTTTTCCTAAGTGGACCATCTCCTATCATTAAAAAAATTACATTTCTATATTTTTTCAGAATAGAAGGAGCAATATTCACAATATTCAAGACCCCTTTTTTTTTTGTCATACGTGCGACAGTAGCGATTACAATTTTTCCTTTAGTATCAAAAAGAAAGGGAACCTTGAAAATATTCTCTTCAGAATCAATCCCATTAAAAATCCGGTAAATAGGTTTTGATGTCATTATCTTTGAATCTTTTTCAACTGCCGAGCTAACAGCAATCACAGCGTCAACATTCCTTAAAAGCAACTTGCCTAACAGATAATAAACTGGGCGATATATAGTACTCCCTACTAGAGAATGATTGGTAATTACTACAGGAATTCTTAGTTTCCGGGATGCAAGAAGGGCAGATATTCCAATAGGAGAATCTAGTCCATGGCAATTGACAATTTCATAATTCCCTTTTTTCAAGAGGTAATACAGCTGTTTGTATGCATTGGGCATGAGAAACAGATGCTGTCCAGGAAAGGGTTTACTTTTGATTCTTATCACTGAGACCCCATCTCTGATGCAATGTTCAGGGACATCCGGATAGCTCCTTGTAATAATGCTTACTTCGTGGCCATGGTCGGCAAGGGTTCTAGCAAGGGCATGCATGGAATACTCTATTCCTCCTACTTTTGGGAAGTACCAGTCACTGATCAGTGCAACTTTGAGCTTTTCCATACTTTAAACCCTCCGTAATTAATTAGATGAAGGAATCTGTTATGCTGCTGAGCCCAAAGGAGCTCAAAACATTCGAGAAAAAAGAAGTTACTTACTAAAGCAAGTATCAGCCCTAAATAGAGATGGATATAGATAATACCTCCTTCAAATATTCCAAGTCCATTAGGAACAATTGGAAGGCTTATAATTAGCAAGTACAAAATTGAGATCGTTGAAACTAAATGTAAATAAAGAGAAATTTTCAGGGCTAAAAACATCATTTTGAGATGTATTTTATCAAAAATCCAGCCTCCAAATGATAAAAGGGGAGTAAAAGTAAAGAGTTTTTTAAGCCGCCTCCAATTTAGCTGTACACAGTTGAGACAGGAAGTGAAAATTGCTAGGAGAAACAATATTGTCATTCCTGTTATGAAAAAAACTAAAGTCAATAGATCATTTGAGCCTAGAGTTGGACTACTCCTTAAGGGTAATAATTTGATATCTAACGGAGATAAAGAGTATGAAGCATAAATTAATAGTATCAAAATAGAAATTGCTTCAATCGACCTTTCGGAGAGAATTGATCTGAAAGCGTTAGTATAACTTATTCCGAATCTCTTGTCGATACAAAGTATCAGGAGCATTTCGCCTCCTGCCATGCTCGCCAAAGTTAAATTATTTACGATTATTTTTCTAAAAAAAGTTGGAAAAAGGCATGTCGCCCCAAGGTCGTAGACAATAACAGAGAGAACCTGCTGACAATGAATTGCAAATAAATATATACTCATCAGGTGTACTAAGAATGCCAGACTAAAATAATGAATCTGATTTTTATGGAATATTCCCCAACTTTCTCCCAGAATAGTTACAATTTCTGTCAAGTAGGTGCGTACCAGAAATACTCCTACTATGAACAGTAAGAGAATTAAAATTGCTTTTTTCAAGGTTCTCAGGTTCAAAAATACACCTTCTTCAGGGTTCAGAGTGGAATTTTATTGTAAGTAAATTTTTCCTTTACATTATAATAGATTTAACGGAATTTCGATAAACCTCTAATTTTTATGAGGTATTTTATATACCATTCATAAGTATGTTACGAAATTTAGGGGTTTATCATAATCCTCTTAAATTTATGAATTTTTTCTATAAATTGAGACAACGTTTATTTTCTGGATCTAAAACTATACATTTCGAAAAGGAAGGTTTCAAAATATGTTTCTACTTGTTCGAAGCACTGGGTAATCAAAGGATACTACTAGCTTCTACCCAAATGTCCATTCTAAGTTTATATTCTTTTTTGTAACTACCCAGGGTATAGTTAGCTTCTTCTTCTTGAGTGCCACTAGAACCTTTTCTATAACCGGCAAATTGTACTTTATGATTGTAGAAATGCAGGTTCTAATTCAGCAGAAACATACCGCTTCTTATTTGGTTCTGAAATTTTCTGATATTTTTGTTGTAATTTCATCATTTTGATGTTTCCTTCTTCCTGGTTATTTTCAAATGGCACTCTCTGATCTGTAAGGAATCTCCTGATTTTTTTTCGTTGCATTATATAATCCTACCAAGCAGATCCATTGCTTCTTTTTTTTGGATTTACACCTTCTTTTCTTGTTTTTAGGGTTTATAAGTGTAAATTTTTTTCAATTCCTTCCAAGACTACGGAATTGAACATTTTTTTCAACGCTTTAATTCGCTCAAGGTTCAACTCTTAAATTTGCTCTTTGAATTCATCAGTTTATTTTTTCATTTCTGTTAAATGCTCGTTCATCTTTTTAGCCAATTGCTGTTTATAATTTTCTTCAATTACATTAAGTTCTTTCTGGAGATGAGCATTGCAAAGAGCGGAGCTCATTTATAATTGTTGTAGGATTTACACCTATCATGAACTGTTATCCCTTTTAACTCAGTCAAAATTCCCAAAGTTTTAACTGTTTAAGATCTTCTTTTTGGATCAGAAAGATAACATGTGTATTTGTCATTGGCGGCTACGTGAAGTCAATGTACTTTTTTCTGGATTTTTATCCCAGTTTCATAACAATTGATTACAGGATAAGTTATTAACATCTCTTAATTAAATTTTTAAAATTCTCTAAATTCCAAAAACAGTCTCTTTCTTCTCTAATTATGGCAGCAGAACAAATTTCTATCCTATAATATAATTAAAAAACTCAAAAATCTTTTCAAGGAGATAAACTGGTAGCTTTTATAGTAGATTGCTGAAGCTAAAATACTAGGACTATATTGGACTGGGTATTTCAATGACTTAAAAAACAGCTTTATTTAGGGATTTGGATAAATCTCTTAAGTATAACTTATTCTAAACGTTAGTATTTTGTTATATCTGTATTCTCAAATCAAGTTGGTCAAAAGAAATTTATTCGACTGGAATAAAGTCCATAAAAGGAAAGCTTGTTAAAAGGATAAAATATGCTGATATCGAAATTATATGAGATATATTGAAATGGATGCTTATATGGTTGCTTGTTGTCATCATTTCCTACTCAATTCTCTTAGGCTCATACAAATTATCTGGTTGACAGCCTTAGGTTAATACGGTAATGCTTTTTGTTGGAATCCCTATTTAATGCTCAAAAGCTTTGATTTCTCTTGCTGTAAGTATAGTAGCCAAGTGAAGCATTTCGATATAGCTGTTGTTTTCTTTCTTGCAAATTCGGTGACCAATGCAGCATCTACACAATGGTTGCTAGTTTCTTGGAAAGCATTATGTAGCTCTTCATGAGAGAATAATTTCTCTAGGTGCCCTCGGAATGAATCCTGCTGGAGTGTATCTACCTAAAAATGAAGATATTGCAAGTTCAACCCTGGGAGCTGCGAGAGAACTGCTTTCTGAATACTTGAAGATAAGTTTTTCAAAATTTAATACTCATCTTTATGTTATATGAAATTTTCCACAGTTAAAAGGGTACAATTGCCCCAAATATTGCTTAAATTGAAGGGTGAAATAACAATAGTGAAGAAAATGGAGAAATCATCCTAATAGTATAAATCCTCAGGAATGGAATCATCAATATGAACGAAAATCCAAATTCTCAAGAAAGAACTGAAACTACAAAAATTCAAGAAAAATTATTTGAAGCTCCAAGGGTTTCAAAATCTGATTTTAGGGGGGAATCAGAAATGGAATATGAGAGAAAAATTGACGAAAAGGAGATCATTAGAGATTCTGCATTCCAGAAAAGAAATGAATCAAAAGAAAGTGATTTCAAAGCTCTAAAGGAATTTGAAACTGTTTATGGGAATAAATTATGGGTAGAACCTGTGAAACAAACCGATGAAAAAGCTGCTGAAAAAATCGAAGAAACTATACAAAAGCCTCAAAAAGAATTCAGAGATAAAAAACGAACTTTTTACACTATGAATGAACGCTTGACCAAGAGCAAGACTGAACGTAAACTCCTTGGAGTCTGCGGAGGGCTAGGTGAATACTTTGGAATTGATCCTACTTTGATAAGACTTGCTTTTGTAGCTCTTACTCTATTCGACGGAATAGGGCTTGTGATATACATTGTCCTGGCTATAATTATACCTTAAGAAAAATATAGAAATACTTCTAAGAAATTATGTCAGTAGCCTTCTGATGCAAAACAATCAAAGAACAGAAACTTGTATGATCTTATTTATCGTGTCTAAAATATTACTCATAATAAAATTTTGTTAAATTTGTGATTTAAAGATATGGCATATTTTCGTAGGAGTTCGTGTGTTCAAATCGCACCTCTGCACTGAATTTTTTAATCTTTTAACTTCAAACTTTCACTCATCTTTACAGGCTCTTTTTGCAAAAATTTCTCAAGGTTCTTTAATTACTATTTAGTTATGCAGCGGTGCTAAATCCGGTCAAAGGTGCCAGACTTAAGATCTGGCTTCAAAGTAATAAATGTATTCTTAATTTTTTGGTGCTCAATTAGTATTCAGTTGCTATTATATCACCTAACTAATAATTGCATTTGATGGGAAAAAGAGGTCCAAACAAAAATTTACTATTTTTTATTTTCATGTATCTAGTAGTAACATCCTTTCCAGTTTTTCAGTGCCTAAGGAAGGCGAAGCGCCTTTAAAGTTAACCAGATCTGTATAACAACTTCATCCTCCGGGAATATCTCCACTGTGAGCCTCTTGTACTCTTTTAGGTTCCATAATTCTTTTTTCTGATGTCATAATGAGTGAATTTTATGGAGGAAATCTCGAATTATTGATCGAATTTGAAAGTATATTACTAATTTTTAATGAAGATTTAGCTGCTAATACACTTATTTATGTTGAAAAACCTGTGGCTAGGGTCTCTGAAAAAAGAGAATAAGAGGGGAAACCTACTATTCGCAGAGTTTTGAATATCTACCAATAAGCTAGGCTTTCTTCCAAATTGGATTGCTGAATAGAAATCTAGCTATGTTAAAAAAACAAAAGTATGTATAATAATAAAACTATATGGTAATCTATCGTCATTTTATATAGCAGAGTTTTACATTATCTTTAGAGTTTAATCTAGATGAAATTTAATCTAACTTTATTTTCGATACTGGCATTAGGTACACTCGCGATGTCAAATGCTTCTGCTTCTTACTGGATTGATGGGAATAATAACTGATGGATTTCAAAAACGATTCCTTCTGGAAGTTCCATAACCTTTAATCTCACTAAAGAAGCGGGTTTTTCTCCAAATGGTTACGCTGTATTTCCCACTTTTTTTGAAGATTTTAAGTCGTCCTCAGCGATACAATATGACGGCGTAGTCACGCAAAAAACAGGGTTGTTGACAGGAGCTGCGGACGTACCGCTTATATTGTACAATAATAAAATTTATGCGACAGGTGGCTATGGGTCAGCTTCTTCTGTAATTCTCAACAATGAACAAATTTATGATTTGGCTAATGATTCTTGGACGCAGGGTGCGACAATGCCCATTGCTGCATGGGGTGTAACAACAGTAAATTATGCAGATAGAATTTACTGTTATGGTGGTAGCAACGATAAATTTGGGCTAGATTCCATTCCTCATCTTCAGATTTATAACATTACAATCAACTCTTGGGCCTTAAACCCCATTCAAATGCCTACTTCTATTTCTCATCAGGGTTTGATGTCGGTTACAGATGGCACTAATACCTATCTCTTACTAGGCAACTATCTTTATAAACACATCATAGATATCGACACTTACACACAACTGGCAAATTGTCGGGTTAACATTTCGTGGGGAGGTTTAGTCTATTACCCAGTTACTAATAAAATATATTTACTTGGAGGAGCCCCAAATCTTTCAGGAAAAGTAGGAAATAACGGAGTATATGCTTATGACATATCTTCTAATTCATGGTCTAATCCTCTCGCTGCAGCGCCATATTCAGTATATGGGCATACACGTGAGAATACTTTGTACGGAGATATAATTATTATGGGTTACGGTCAGGGACCTTCAAATAATTTTCATTCAGAAATTTATTATTATAATATTCCAACTAATTCATGGTCACATAGATTTGCTTTAGGTTTACATCCTAGGGATGGTGTGGGAACTGCTATTTCAGGTAGTAGTTTATATGTTATAGGAGGGAGGGACACAACTTCGGGTACTCATGGAATTACATATAATCAAAAAATCGATTTGAAACAGTTAACAGCAAATCCCCATATTATTCCGGATCCTAGCAAATGGACCTATAAACAAAATACAGGTCAAATGGATATCAAAAATGGTATCCTGACCATTACGGGAAATCCTACTAACTACAATTATGGTGAAGAGTGGATAATAGCTAATCATGGGTGTATTGAAAATAACACTTTGACAATGAGAGCGAAGGTGGGGGTAAAAAGCCATCTACCTAGTGCCAGGTATGCAAAATTGGGTTGAGCACCGATTCACTGGCAACTCATTCAAATGACCTTACATCTATTGCTGGCACTCATTATCTAGAATCAGGCGGGTCTACTTATGATCTCCATAACATAGGATCGTCTTGGTTTGGAGCTTGGCACATTATGATATTTCGAGAACTGGAAGCTCAACGATATTTACTATAGATGGGAGTAAAGTTTATAGTTCAAATGAAGATGGTGTAGGAGTTGTGAGATATCCTCATATCTTCACGAGGCAATCAAAAGAAAAAATACAAGTTGATTATATGTTCATTCATCAATATTCTGCGACTCCTTTAAAAGTAACAATAACTAAAATACAAAACTATTATCAAGTGAGCGTTACAAATCCAGGTGCTTCAGATCTAACAAATTATCAACTCAAGTTATCTGGTCTGGGGATTGAATCACGAAATGAATCTTGGAACACAGAATATATTCCTGAGAATTTCGATAAATCTATGATTTTCACGAATCATTTATGTATTAATTTATAAGCATATGATGACATTTAGGACTTATGAATTCCTTTTAAATAATTTTTTGAGATTCTTTTGATTTGTAAAAATGGTTTTCAAAAGAGTAGATTTGAGAATGTTGGTAATATAAGAGAATTTTTATATCATATTGTACACATGGCTCTTAAATTTGAGAATCAATTCATGGAGTTCTAACTACGCTCACAAGTTTCATTTCATCAAGTTCAGCCCCTTCAGGTGCACTATCAATGCTATCCACGCCAGGGATCCCTGAAGGTGCACCTGTGGCTACATTAACTCTCATTTTACTGCTTTTGCTCAGAGATTTCCTTCCATTGTCAAACTACTGGGGAAATATGGTAAAGATTTCTTTGAATATGGGGATTATCCCACTTCTATTTTCCTTTTGTGCTAGCATTGTTTTAAAGTTCGTAGAGCTATTTTAATGGCCATAATAGTTTATATTTTGTAAGGATATTTCTCAAGTGTCTGAATTTCATTATATCTCATTATTTATAATTCTATTTATTTGGTTGATGTTATCTCCATAATACTCTTTACGCTTTTTTTAAGTTTTTTTTCGCATTTCAGTGGGATTGAAGACTTGTTTCAATGGATGAAAACGTAATCTTTCGTTGAATGAAGCTTAATTATTGAAACCCACTTTATGCAGATGTATACAAGAAAGCCATCTATTTACTAAATATGAAAGTAGCTTAAAATTCATCTAACTTTCAATGAATAATAGTGGATAAATAGGTAAACAAATTTTATATATGTGTGTATCTACGGAATGTCGGTTGAAAAATCAATCGAATAATAGATTGCGATCAAAAAATTTATAGAAAATGGCTATAATGATTCTGCATTTAATTGTATTAGAACCTTATGTTGTTGAACTAAATAATCAATGAGTATTACAGCTTCAAAATGTCTAAAAGTAAATTTGTTTACCATACCTATTGAAATTTGTTTTTACTTCCAATGTTCAAGTCCTTATACGTTACATCTTGCAAACAAAATCTTATATCTGACACTTATCGCAACATATGTGATGTAGATCTACTTTTTTCATAAAAACACTTTATTGGTCCATCAATAATAAGCTGAGCTTATTCAGAAAAGTTACATACTTGCTCTCTTAATCTTATTCCCGATGTAATGTCTTTTTAGGTTCATTGCATGCAGTTAAGATCAGAAAATGAGTTCATTTGAATAAAGTGTATTCTAAAATGAAAATATTAACAAGTTGATGGGGTACGACCAAAGCACTTGATTCAACAAAAAAACATGGAGCTTTAAATATAACGAAATGCCGTTTTCATTTTTTCCTAATATCTCACTAGGATCATACTTATTTCATAAAATAATAACATGTTCTAAAAAAGCACATTCTTAAAGATTAAATTAAATGTCACTGAAATAACTATTTCTAAAGCTTTTTTATTGAATCAAACATCTATTGGGATTTATTATTTTATTATGATTCTATAAAAATTTAGTAAATAAAAAGTAAGTTTATATCTAAGTTCATTAATTTCATACACTACAATTAGTAGAATTATCAATACATTTCAAATCTCCACAATTGAACTAAGGTGAAAGTTCAATTAATGTTGAGAAAAATGGGAATTGGCAATTAAAGCCTCCCTCCCAAAATGAGAAACCATTTAAAAATCATTAAATTAGCTTTTAGGAGGCGTTTAAAAAAATGTTGAAACAATCATCTAGTAGAATGAAAAAGGTATTGGCTATTTTGTTGGCAGTCCTTTTTATAGTATCGTTTACAGCAGTTGCAGCTAGTGCACATCATTGGAGTCATGGCGGCTGGGGCCATGGCTGGGGTGGCTACGGTGGCTGGGGAGTATATGGATGGGGTTTGCCTGGGCCTGTTTGGGGATTACCCATCTCTGCACCGGCGTATATTCCTGTCAGTGCACCTGCTCCGGTAATTGTTCGTGCACCTGCCCAGGTATCTGTTTGTGCACCTGTGAAAGCACCTGTGAAAGCACCTGTGAAAGCACTTGTGAAAGCACCTGTGAAAGCACCTGTCAAAGCATCCGCCCAGACACCTGTTTGTACACCTGCACAGAGTGGTACCATCAGTTTGAGCACCCTTGATTTGAGTATCATTACTCTGAGTGCTACTGCATGACATGAAATAGCACAAAAGCTAACAAGAATTATAAAATACAATGATTATAAAATAGTAGGTTAAATGCAGATGAGAGTCTTACTGCTTAAGAAAACTTTTCGATATTGCATAAAAAAACGTCATTGATCTAAGAGTGAGACTCTTAATTTTTTATTATTTATATACATTTGACGGTATACTACTTGGCAATACGATTGATTTTTTTTTCAATATCTGATTTGAGACAAAGATGAGAATTTGTTTGCCTGTTTTTGCATATTATTCGTTGAAAATTATATTATTTTTTAAGCTACTGTCATATTGAAAATAGATGGCATTTTTGATGCATCTGTGGAAGTGGGTTTTATGATTATATTTGATAGATCATTCTCTGTCCCTTTATCTTTATTTTTAAAATTTTGAGCGAATTTTTGATAATGAACTTGGTATATTATACTAATATTTGCTAATCTATCTCGAAAGCTAAATAAATTATATAGCAAATGTGCTTAAATTAAACAAATGTCCACACTGAAATATCTCATTCATACTATTGAATTTAAAGATGGTAAATATTAAACAAAGTGGATGATATTTTTTGAACATTATCTAATGAATTTTGAAGAAAAGTTGCTATTTCATTCCAAATGAGTTTGTACTATTAAACTAAGGTTGAAAGAGGTCTTGTTCTTGGCGTAGTAGATAAAAAAGAGTTCTTCAAATGTGGAAAAAGCTCCTATTTCATTCCTCAATGGTTTAGAATGGCAATTTATCTGTTTCTTTTCAGTTTCCTTTAAATTCCATCAACTGTTTACTATCTCTTGATCAACGTGTCATGGAAAAAACAATTTGAGAAGCCCCTTCATGGGGACAAGGAGAGCCTGCGCTTTGCAACCCCTGAACCTATTGCACGCTATAGGGCGCAGCGCTTGAAATGTAAAACTCTGGCCGACATTAGCTGCGGGATAGGAGGGCAGACTATTTTTTTTGCACAGCAGTGCGAGTTCGTTTATGCATTGGAAATAGACCCCCAAAAAATCGAGTATTCAAAGCAAAACTGTAAGATTTACGGAATTGATAATGTGAAATTCATATGTGGAGATGCCCTTGACCCAAGAATAATAAAGCAAATCCCGGTAGTTGATGTGGTTTTCTCAGATCCATTTCGCCCTCCGGAAGAAGCTGAAAGGCACGTCTCAAGCTTAGAACCGGGAATTCCAAATGTTCTGTTGGCTTATAAGAAAAAGACTAATCTTTTTTCATTTGAAGTTCCTCCCCAGATACCACCTGATAGAATTCCTTTTGACTGTGAAAAGGAGTATATAGCTTTAGATGGCCAGCTCAACCGGCTGACCCTTTATTTTGGTAGTCTGAAAAAGTATGATCGGATAGCTGTGTCTCTTCCTTCAGGCGAAAGAATGGTTTCGAAAAACGGGTCGCTCCTACAAATAAGGGAAACGGAAAGAATGAAACTCTATGCCTATGAACCTGAACCCTCGGTTGTTGCAGCCGGTCTTCTGCCTGAATTGATGGAATCCATGATTCAGATTGCAGGGCCTATTATGGGGACTTTAGGGCTCTTCAAAGTTGACAAGAAGAGGCTTTTGCTGACATCTGATACTCTTGTAAAGCAATCCATGATCAAAAAACACTATATTGTCTTGAAGGTTTGTCCCTTTGATCCGATTGAAATCAACAAATTTCTGAAAGATATAAATGTCGGGATTGTTGTGCTCAGGGCGGGATTAAATCCCGAAAACTACTGGAAAGTACGAAAAGAGTTAGAAAAAGGTTTGGACGGAAAAAAGACAGTCCATCTCTTTGTAAAAGACGGAACTGCAGTTCTTTGTGAATTGCTCTTTAGTGACTGAAAGAGTAACCGGAAAAAGTTCGGCGGATGGAGAATCCAAAATTAAAAAAATCATAATCAAGACCCAAAATTAAAACCCAATGAAAAGATAGGTAAAAAAATCGTGGGTTAAAAATCCCGGATCTTTTTATTACTTTTTTTAGTTTATCTTATTGGGTCATTTTTGTTAGGTTTCTTTACACTTTTCTTTCACGAGCTCAAGTCCACGAGCAAGAACATCCTGGATCCTTGTCGAATCAGTCCCACCCCCCATAGCAAGGGCAGGTTTACCGCCCCCGCCTCCACCAACGACTTTTGACACTTCCCTAACAAGGTTATTGGCATTGATTCCATATTTCAGGGCTTTATCTCCAGCGGTTGCTATTATCTTGACTCCTTCAACGTCGCTGACAAGGAGAGCCACCACTTCTTCGTGCTTCAATAATTCAGCGGCTATCTTTTGGAGCTCAAGGATGTCTGCTCCGGGAACTAATTCCACAATAACCTTGAGGTCTGCGACTCTCAGACAATTTTTTATCAGTGTATAGGCTATGGAATGGCCAAGTTCTTCCTTTAGCCTTTCATTTTCTTTATTTAGGTATTTCCATTCCCCAAAAAAGCGTTCAACACTTATGGGAAGGTGTTCTGGAGGCACGCTCAAGGTTTTTGCAGAATCTGTAAGGAGAGATTCTATTTTTTGCATGGCGAGCACGGCTGCAGTTCCGGCTGCAAACTCTATTCTTTCCACACCGTCCTGGATTCGTTCGCTTTTCAATATCTTGATCGGGCCGATAAGCCCGGTGCTAAGGCAGTGAGTACCGCCACAGGCCTCTACATCATCTCCTACCTTTACAATCCTTATTTTCTCTCCTGTAGGCACTCCTCCCTGATATAACCCAAATCCATATCCTTGTTCAGCTTCAGTTCTTGTGATCCATTCGGTAATTACTCGCTTGTTTTCCATAACCATGTAGTTGGCCAGAATCTCAATTTGCCTTAATTCTTCAGGAGAGATATGCTTGTAATGCGAAATGTCGAGCCTTGAACGATCTTCAAATTTTTGGGCACCTGTCTGCCAGATGTGTTTTCCAAGAACTTTTCTGGCGGCATCGTTTATGATGTGGGTTGCTGTATGGTGCCTGGAAAGGGCCATCCTTCGTTTTTCATCTATCTCTCCTGTGGTAATGTCTCCTTTCCTAATCTCAAGATTCCCATTTGGATTTTCCACGGTATGGACGATTATTTCATTGTAGTCCTGGACATCCATTACTTGGTAAATAGCATCACCTGCCGTGATTGTTCCTATATCTGAAAGTTGCCCTCCTCCTTCGGCATAGAATAAAGTGTTATCCAATACGATCTGATTATCAAATACATCCAGGACGACAGCTTCGAATTCCAGGCGTGTAGGTTCATCATAGAAGCGGCGCTTTGTTTTTGGGAGGTACTTAAGTCTATCAGCAAAAGGAAAAACATCTTCTTCCTTTTCTTCTGCCTTGTTATGCATTTCTCCAATAATTGAATAGAAGTTGTCAGGGAATTCTACTCTTACTCCTATTTCCGACGCTACTTCCTTTGCCATCTCTGGCGGGATTCCATGGGAATCGTAGAGTTCAGTTAAATGGGAAAGGGGAATCTTTTTCCCACTTTTCTTAATATGAGATGCCAGTTTCTGAATAATCCTACGTCCCTTTGCCATAGTCAAAGTGAATTTCTCCTCTTCCAATTCAAGTATATCCTGGATGAGCGGGAAATTTTCTCTGAACTCAGGATACTCAGGCATATTCTTTATGTGCATTTCTACAATTTCGGAGAGAGGGGTCCTGATGCCAAGATCACTCATCATGCGCAAAGTTCTTCTGAGGACGAGACGGGCCAAGTATCCTGCCTTGGCATTTGAGGGGATAACCCCGTCTCCAAGCATGAAAGTCAGACAGCGTGTGTGATCAGTTACTGAATAAACCTTTTCTACAGGTTCCATGATCGCTGAGAGTTTATCCACTGTCATTCCGATGCTTGAGGCAACTGTTTTCCGAAGCTCCAATAGATTTGCCTTCTCACTGATGTCCATAGATCCTGAGAGTCGTGCATTCTGGGCCAGAATATTCGCATAACCAGAATCATCTAGTTCATGTTCAAGTCCTGCAAGACCCATTAGCTCTTTCACTATGATTGGAAAAAGTGCATCATAGATTGTAGGGGAACCCTTTGAAGCCCAGACAAAACGCTCGAGCCCGTATCCTGTGTCCACAATGTAATTGTCCATCTTTGAATAGATCTCTCCCTTTATCAGGATATCTCCTTTTTTGTCGGTCTTCAAATCCATGAAAACAAGGGTAGCAAGCTCAAGCCCATTCGCAATGACTTCCACACATGGTCCTGCATTACCTCCACCTGCCCAGGGTTCTTCTTTGTAGGTTACAGCAAAGGGGTCTACTTTTAGTGAATTCAGAAGCTCGTCACAGAGTTCCATGGTGCGCTCCTTCCAGTAGATTTCATGATCTCTTTTATTGAAGGCATGATGCGCCATCATCTCAAAGTTTGTAAGATGACGTCCACTCCTACCTACAGAATCTAGATCATTGAGGCGAATGCAGGGCTGAGAAATCGTAAGCGGGTTCGCAGGAGGGGGAACTTTTCCAGATGTTACAAATGGCTGGAAGTCTGCAATGGATGCAATGGTAAGATAAATGTCATTTCTCCAGCGTGCAATTACAGGATAGCGATCAATTCTTTTATGCCCTCTGGCCTGAAAGAAGGAGAGATAATACTCACGCATCTGTGATATATCGAATTCCCTGGAAAATATAGGACTTCCTATGAAGGAATAAGGATCGCAGGGTGCATCTCCACATGTATTTCGATCAAGGTCACGTGTCCAGAAGAACTTGCCACATGTGTGGCATTGCTTCCGGATAAATCCATTATTTTTAAAAAAATCAAGTTGATATTCATCTTCAAGCATAACAATCACTCCGGATGGTGGAGATTTGCTCTGCCTTGCTGTATTATGGATACAAAAGGAAGGCACAAATGTCCCAACTCAACAATTTTGGAGAATAATTAAGGTTTTTAAATTGTATATATTTATTCAATAAGTTTAGCTATCAATTTTATTCAAAGTATAGAAAGGGAATTAAACTGGAATTGTGGAATGAATATCGCTTATGTGTGAATTAACTCTTGCAACTCAAAATTGCTTTTGTAGCATAAGCAATTTGCATAACATTAGGGAAGAATATAATAATGTTGTCTTAAAGTAGATCCATAATTATGGATCTTAACCTATAGAGGCAATTCTATAGAAAAACCTTATTCTTTATTTTAAAAGATAGAACGTTATGGTAGTCCTCTTTTATTTGGTTGATTTCATTTCAAAAATACACTTAGTATTATTTTTCTGTTTTTTGTTCTGCGCTTCATTGATGTTGGTTAGAGCAGATTCGCTTCAATGCTTGAAAATGCAAACATTTGTTATACTGGAACTTAATCATGGAAAGCTCCGTCAATTAATAAGGAAATCCTAACTAAAGAGTTTCTTAAAATATCCACTGTTTATTGATAACGAATCTAAATTTAGAGGAATTCAATAAGCCTCTGATTTTTCACGAATAATCTCTATACCATTTATAGTATACAAGAAATGTGTGAGTTTATCGAAATCCTCTTTATTCTATTTGAAGTGAATGGTAGGCTTTTTATTCGTAAAGCTATTTAGTGATTGAATTTTCTATTATTTTGCAGCTAACTGAATGCGGGCAAAAAGGAATAAAATATCTATGTCATTTTTCGGAGGTTTCATATTATTTGAAGGTCCTCTTAAACAACGGGTCAATATCATAATTTCTTGTAGCTATTCAGGTTGGGCAAAAAATGTCAAACTCTATGATCCACTAAGATTCGATGAGCAAATTTCGGTGAATTTATTTTATTTAGTTGTCTGCTGTTGATTATATTTTTCATTTTTTCATCAATTAGTAATCGAAAATATCTATTGTATCCAAAAAGATATTATCCAGCTGATTTTCTATATAAGCTGAAAAGTTACAATTTTAGTATAAAAGTAAATTAAGAGCATACTTTTTGGATATCCATTTTCTTCATTTATATTCCGTCAGTCTCACAATCCTGCCAGTACCTTCTGAGTCCAGCTCGATATCTACAAGGTAAGTATAATCCGAAATATTAGAAAGCCCACCTGCCCCACTGGCGCCTATAATCAACGAGTAAACTTTTGCTTTATACTTCCTTTTCGTCTCTTCCCAGCGTGCAAGTAACAGTTCGTCAGATATCGCTGACTTTCCATCGGTGATGAAAACCAGATCTGCACCCTGAAAATCATTTTCTTTTAGTGATTTTAGGCCTGATGCAAGGGCGGTGTTAAAATCCGTTCCTCCACCGAAGGTATAAAGTAAGAAATTTAGAAATTTCTCAGACATCTTTTTTCTGCTACTTAGTTCTATTTCCAGGTGTTGATTGGTAGATGCAAAAAAAATGACTTTCATGTCCCTCTGTTGAGAGAGCATTAGCTTTGCCATAGCCAGCACCACAGATTTTGCCATGGTCTGAGGAGCTCCGTGCATGGATCCAGAGGTATCCACAAGGACAATCATAGGACCTCTGGGTTTTATACTGGGAGGGCTTGTATAGTGTTTTCCAAGTAACTGATAGCTCAGAAGTTTTCCTTCAAGCAGATCGGCATAGAACTTCCGTTTTAGAGAAGGGTTCAGAAGTTTTGAGGCTTCCATGGGTAGGAGGTTATTGATAGAATTGGAGAAATTCACGGTCTGTATTCTGTTTTTCCCGAAGATAGATAGGCTGATATGATCACTTGGTGGGTCGAATTCCTGCCTGCCGATGAAACTTACAATTTTTATCAGATCAGGATTACTTTCAAAAAAATTAGAATAGTTTTTAAGTGTTTTAAACTGCAGGTAAAAAGGTTCTTTTTGGAGTTCTTTTATGGAATAGTTCCAGTTTCTCCCGGGAAAAAGAAGGGCAAGAGTATCAAAAAGATCAAGATTTTCTTCCATTTCCGCGATAAATTCATTCAGTATCTTGTAAATCCCCTCCATTATTCCTTCCAGAAATATCCAGTGATTGCTCTTCTGCATAAATTCAAGGGCAGATTCCTGAGAAGAAAAATATGCTAAATTCCCTATCCCTTGATAGTTTTTATCTTCATAAGGTGAGTTATTTCCCCACATAATGGGGGTCTCTTTTAAACTCGTTTCAAATTCTGTCAGAATTGCATCCATCCCAGCTTCGAGTTCTTTAATATATTTTCCTTTTGAAACGTTGGTCGAATGTCCTAAAAAAAGTTCCATTGTATCATATATTAAGGGAAGAAGAATTTTCAAGCCTGCAATTCCGGCTCCTCTACTTTTTTTTGCTATTTTTTGGAGTTTGGGCCAAGATTTTGAGTTTTTCAGGGCGAAGAAGATCGGATAAAAGGGTCCGAAAACCGTGAGAAATCTTTCAGGATCCTTTATCTCATAAGGCTGTCTGAAGAGAATCTCTAAGGTTATAACTTCCCCTACTTTTTCCCTTAGTTGGCGAGGGATAGCTCTTGGAATAGCTATAGTGCTTCTTAGTTCTTTTCCAAGCAGGAAATTAGTTTGTTTTTGAAGGTCATATATAGGTATCTTGATAGTTTATCCCCTAGCAAGTCTATTAGTTTAGTATGAGTAATCAGAAGATTTTAGAAGACTCTCCTCTAAATTATATAGTATTGTTGATATAATCCTTCACCTAATGAAGCAAATTACAGCATTAAGGATCTCTTTCAAGGTTTTATTTAATGTTGTAACTTTTCTACCAATTCTCTTGAATTTGCAACCAAGATCCAGAGTTGAGAGTACAAAAATGAAAATTCATTTGAAATATATTTTTTTTAATTCTAGAATCCATTTTCTACATATATACACAGGAATGTTATTTATTTTCTCAATATGGCAGTAGCTTAAAAACAAATATGAAATTCTTTGAATAATAAGCTCGAATAAAATGAAAGTATGAACACATAATCCTATTTTGAACATTGATTGCATCGTTATTTTGGGCAAGAAGTTTGTTCTAATTTTTGTTTCCAAAATCGTCCAATAATTAATAATTGAATTGCTATCGTAGGCTCAAATTTTGGTTCCCTTTCTTCTAATTGTAAATATAATTGATGGATAGGCTACTGATAGGCTCAAAGCTAGTTTCTCATTCGATGCAATAGGAAAATCTGTCAAGCTTCGCAATATTGTGTATAGAGTTGGTAACTCAATTGGATTTTTCAAAAAAGCAAGGCCTTCGAGGGTAATTAGGTAAAACTCGAAACTGTTAATGGGCATCAAAAGAATAGATACCGAAATGCGATTAAAAAGCGATTTTTATAAAATATTTTTCTCAAATTAATTTAAATTAAAACCGATATCAATCAAATTCATTCAACTTCACTATGCTTTTCTAATACTTTTTTGCATTTAATGAGCATAAATCGGTGAAAACTTGTATATTCTTATGAACTATGGAATAATCCGACTTTAAAAAAATAAGCAATGGGTAAGATATATTTTCAAAATATTTAGACTTACCCCTCAAGAAATGGATTTTGATATAATGTGAATTGTGTTAAATTTACTTTTCGAATACTTGAAATTTCAACTCTTCAGATTTATCGTTTAATCGTGTAAGTCCTTTGAAAAATAAATCCATAGGCTGATGCTAATTATTGAAAATTTCTATCCATAGTAAGCTGTGGTATTTGACTGAAATTAAACAGATTTAAAGCACCGTAAATTTTTTGGTTATTTCATTTCCACTTTTTCTTCCTTTAAAAACTTTTTTGCTATGATAAATACCACAAATGCGATGATAATAAAGTTTATCAATTCTCCTAGAAAAGCACCCCAACTTATTACTATAGGCCCAATTCCAAATGTTGCAGTACGCCAAGCTCCGCCCGGAATAAAAGGTGTAATAATCGGCATGACTATATTATCAACAAAAGACTTTATGAAAGCTGTGGATGCGATACCCATGATTAAAGCAATCGCTAGTGGAATTACTTTGTATTCAAAAAGAAATTCTTTAAACCCACTCATTAGTCCCATGTTATCCTTCTCAAAAATTAAGGTTTTTCACTTGTATACGCTACTTTTTCGCTGTGATATATTAGCTATAGATTAGCAAATGTAATTTATACCTTCAGTACTTTAAATTAATCATGCGAAAAATAGTGTCGGGGAAAAAATTACTCCAACATGAAATATTTTAAGCTCCAACATGCACAGTTTTTTGTGGCAAAATATATGCATAAGCAATTATCCAAATTTGAAGCTTAATCAAGGAATTTCATATTTGTTTTGGACTAGGGTAGCCTTGTGGAATATTTGTGCTTGTTATTCGGAGAATATCATGGTCTTTTGGAACTGAATTTTTCAAGTTAATTGTTTGGTTAAGGAATATGTATAGATCCTAAGAGAATATTTTTCATGTCAAGAAAAATGTGTGTATTATACTCTTTGGTCAGGAAATTTCAAAGCCTATACTAGATCCTTCAGATCTATGCTGAAACGCCAGGAACAAAAATCAGAATAATAGTGACTTTCTAGCATACCATTGATTTAGATGATCCCAAAACCAATCTTATTGTCAATAGATTTGGTTTTTATAGGACTACTGTCATGATCAGAAACTCGATAGCTCACTCAAAGGATGTTATTCAAACTCGAGGGAGTATTTTCAGTTTTTCCAATATATTCAAAAATACAATTCAGACGGGGCTCTGCATCCTACTTTTTGCAGTGAAATAAAAAGATAAAGACCCAATCATATTTTACATAAATTTCGTAAACTATCATAAAAAATAAATGAAAATTAAGTAACTATTCAATCTACAAATCGGACTTATTTAATCTATTTAGATAAAGTTCCTTTGCCTTCTAAAGCTATTGAATCCTTCTGGTTATTTTCAATTGCTTTGTCAAATACTTTTATTGCTTCATCTGATTTATTTAATTTAGTTAGAGCAAGTCCTTTACAGTCCCAAGCATTTTCGTCCTTTGGATTAATTTCAATTGCTTTATCATATGCCGTTATTGCTTCATCTGATTTATTTAATTTAGTTAGAACATCTCCTTTACCATCCCAAAAATATGAATTATGTGGATTAATTTCAATTGCCTTGTCATATGCTGTTATTGCTTCATCAGATTTATTTAAATCAGCCAGAGCGCTTCCTTTACCGTACCAAGCTATTGAATCCTTTGGGTTAATTTCAATTGCCTTTTCATATGCTGTAATTGCTTCATCGGATTTATTCAATGCATCCAAAGCAAGTCCTTTGATCATCCAAGCATCTGAATTATGGGGGTTAATTTCAATTGCTTTGCCAAAAGTTGTTATTGCTTCATCGAATTTATTTAATTTAGTAAGAGCAATTCCTTTATTTTTCCAAACGTTTGAATTCTGCGGGTTAATTTCAATTGCTTTGTTAAATGCTGCTACTGCTTCTTCAGATTTATTTAATTTAGTAAGAGCAATCCCTTTATTTTTCCAAACGTTTGAATTCTGCGGGTTAATTTCAATTGCTTTGTTAAATGCTGCTACTGCTTCTTCAGATTTATTTAATTTAGTAAGAGCAATTCCTTTATTTTTCCAAGCTTTTGAATACTGTGAGTTAATTTCAATTGCTTTATCATATGCTTTTATTGCTTCACCGAATTTATTTATTTTATTTAGTGCATTCCCTTTATTGTACCAAGACATTGAATCCTGTGGGTTGTCTAATGTAGCAGCAGCACTTCCGAGTGTAAAAATAAGGATTATAACAGTTGTCAATGCAAATTGATTAAAGGTAATTTTTGTCATGCTTTTCTCCATCTGCTCCCATTTTCATTTTCATTAGTATGATGTCACTAGTTGTTTAAGTTCATTAATTGTCAAGAATCCATCGTACAAGTAGTAAGCTGGTAATCTTCTGGAAAAGTTTCACTGAAGTGTTAGTTATCCTTTACAAATTCATCCACTCGATAGACGCTATAGTAATTATTTTGAAAGAATATATCTACACATTGTATTATATTGTTGGAATATTGGTGTGGATAATTTGAAACCAATCAAATAAGCAATTTAGTTCCTTTTATAAGAGCATAATTGGTTTTCTCATAAAGGCAAAAGAGCTTGCAAATAAAAAAGTTGTCAGGAAATTGTCCGGCAGAAGTGATGTGATCGTGAACTTGATTTTCAGACGAAAATCTAAGAGACCATAGAGCTTTTTTGATCGATTGCAGCCAAAGCTAGTGGAATTAATGGTGAAATTTTGCGATCCCAGAAGACATTAAAGAGTCTAATAAATTGAGAAAGAATTTTTGTTAGCATAACTGTTGACTCAGAATCTTGTTTTTTTAGTGGAAGAAAAGGACACAGAGTTAATCAGATCTTAGATCTATTCTATATTCTTCGAACGTTTATGTGTTTCAGTGGTAAATGTTTGAGTTTTTATATGCTTAAGCAGTAGTTTCCAGTATATTGAAGTTTGGAACAAAAAGTCGTAGAGAAATCATTAAGGGTGTCTGAGAGAATATTATCCAGATAAAAATTGACGAGCAATTCTATTTGTGCTCTATTAGTATTCAGTATAGATTATATAATCTGTTTGATAATTGTCTTATTAGGACTACTAAAACACTATGGTGAATCATATGTTGTCGAAAATGTGCACAAGAATCCAGAGTTTATGAAACTGTATACGTATCGCGGCCAAAAAATTTCAAAAAATTTAATCATATTTTGGATGACGCAGTTATAACGATCAAAAAGACTAATGAAAAAAGTATCTTCGTCACACTGCTTCTGCATGAATGGTTTTTCCTGATGTGAGAACCGAGGTCAGAGATTGTCCGGGAATAGGTATGGAAAGGTATTAATTGGAGAATTATGAGTAATTATATGATGCTTATATAATTTTAGTAAGCTCTAGATAAAATCATGAGGTAATATGATGTGTAGTGTTGGAGACGCATTTGATATCGATATGGAAGAAAAATTGCCGGTTAAAGATTATGTATGCAAGGACTGTGGGAATAAATTCAAAGGTATTGGCAAGAATGTGAAATGTCCTTCCTGCCAGTCCAAAAATGTAGCAGAATCCAATTAATCAACTGGATTTTTTAGATACTTATTTTTAACATGAAAAAATCTACCTCTTCTAAAGACATTTCACTGAAGGAAAGTGAAATGCTTCTTCTGCGTGGCACGGCAGGAACGGTGGCTATTGTGAAAGTAGGTCCTCGTGACCAGTTCTTTCTGGAAACTGAAAACGAAGAAATTGTACTTGGACTGGAACACCATGACCTAATTGTTGCTTCTGCGCTTTCGGTAGATGAGAATACTGAGAAAGGGCTTAAGTGCATTCTCTTCATGATTCGGGAAATCCGGTCACCATTAATAGTCCTTCCGAAGAACCATCCTGCATCAGCAAGGCTTCCAATCGTAGTGTCAGCTGGTAAAAAGACTGTTATAAGCTGCAATATTACACCTGGCACGCATCCAAATCAAGACATACTATGCGGTTCAAATGAATTTGATAGTCTGGAGGTAACAGGAACACTAGAAGGTGTACAAATCAAAAATATGCCACAGTGTGAGGTATTAAGGATTAACTTTGATATCTGACCAACAAATTTCTTTAGAAACAAAGAAATAATGGAGGTAACTATTCAAGTCTTATTGTAAAGATTACAATATTTCCTTCTTTGGAGGAAAAATCACATGTTAAATGAAGTTTTTTGTCGTCCGTCGTTATTTGGTTGATGTTTTGAAACACCTGAATGTCAGCAATTTTTTTAAAATCCATTTTGATTACGTAGTTTCTGTTTCTCTTGTAGGTGTATTTTTACATTTAAAGCCTTTTTCATCATGGTATGTTAATATCTATATTCTCTACAGAAGTTGAAATGTGTACACTAGAAAATCATTCACTTACTAAACAATTTATCTCCTTCGAGAATCCTATTATCTTCCTTGAAACCTCATTGTTGTCTTGCTTGAATGTCAGATTTTGCCTTTCTAGTGAACTTGTTAATATCTCATATTCTGAACGCGTACCAAAAATTCTGTAAAATATACCAAGATGAAGGGTCGATGGTTATGATGATAAAGTTTCTGTTTATCTTGTCTTCACTGACGCACAGGTTTTTTTGTATAATATATCATTTTTTTCAGTTTCAGTTGAAATAAAAGGACATTTTTACTTACATTTTTGGGAAATAAATAGATGTCATTAAAATCAGGCAGAAACAAAAAGCCAAAATATTTCTATTTAAAACACACTATTTTATTACTTGAAGATTAGAAAATCTATAAAATTAACTGTAAAATCTGAAAAATAGCGCTGCTTTACCAGAAAATGTTACTGTCATATCGCATTGAGTTTTTAAGTTGTAATTAAAAAAATACGATGAGAATGTATCGATCATAATTTATATATAATATCTAATTGTAATACAAATCCAATTGTCATCGGTTAAAAAAATTTCTTGCACGAAGACTATCAATTATGTGGCAGAAGTTGTTTCACATTTTAGTTCCTTTGATTAAAATCGATACTTTTCACAGTAAAGGAAATGGCTGTCCTAATAATCAGTTTATAAATCATGAGATAACAGATTATGTGCAATTATCGATTAATAGAACAAAATCAGACGTATCACATATATCTCTTCCAAAGTAAAAAGGCAAATTATAGCTTCTGTTCGCAATGGTTATTCTATCATCCCTGGAATATTATTTATTAACTGATAACTTCACATAATTAAATATGCTACCTAATCTAGAGAAAAGCAATTACACTTAGTCTTCGTTGAAACGTTTTGAAAAATTCGGTTTCGATATCAAAAGAGATATGGAGTTTTGATATGGACGAGAATATAGACGAACTTGAGGATTATTTTTGCAAAAAAGTAGAACCTACTGAAGGCGAAGCTATCAAACTAGAACATGTAATGATGGAAAAAGTTTCTATAAATCCTGCACGAAGAAAGCTTCTTAGAATAATTGGGATCTTTGGGAAGGATGAACAGAAGTTGAAGGAAGATTCAGGATTAAACGATTTCTTCTTTAAGTTTCATATGGATTTCCTGCTCAAAGAAGGATTCCTAAAATTCGAAGACGGAATGTATCGCCTTACAGATACTGGAATTGCTATTCACGACTCTGTGTGTTGAATGGATATTTTGATATTTTTCTGTCATTTGGTTGATGCTGTTTTTAGAAATCTCCCTAATTTTGTATCCCAGTTTAATTCTGCTCCACATTTAATTGAGTTTAGCTAGAGCATATCAGTTTTAGTGCATGAAAATGCAAACATTCACTATACTGGGAACTTGGTCATGAAAAACATCAACCTTAATAGTGCGACATTTCATTATTTTTTGGGCTTTTTGATTGATTGCAGTCATTTGAAAGTGTAATTTGTGGCGTATTTTTGCGATCCCAGAATACATTAAAAAGTCTCTTATTTTTTCTTTAATTACATCTTTCTGAGGTCCGATTTAACTCATTTTCACAACTTTGTTTTACTTTTTCAATCCTTGCATTATGTTTTTCGAGGCAGAATACCCTTGAAACCACATCAAGAAACTCTTCATTTCCAAGTTCTGCGGCTTGGCGCAGGACTTTGGTAGGCTCGGCCAAAATTTTGTTAACAATTGAATGAGTAAGATCATCAAGAACCTCGGTTTCAATCTCTCCGATAGTATGATAGGCGCAAAGTTTGTTTACTGCTTTTTGCCTTTCCTTTAACCTAACATCATATACCTGCCTATAAAGGTCAGCAAGAAGACGGTCGGCTCGCTGGCGTTTATACTGGAGATTTAGAAGTTTTATCTCTTCTTGAATTATAACCTCGGCTTTTTTAGCTTCCTCTTTTCGCATTTTAAGAGTCTTTTCGCTGATAACTCTGAGATTGTCTATATTGCACAATTCGACGTTATCAAGTTCAACAACAGATTCCTCGATATCCCTGGGATTTGCTATGTCTATAAGGAGGAGTTTGCGGCTTCTTTTCTCTAGAGCTTTTTCAACAATTTTCCTAGTAAGAATGTAATGTGGAGCGCTAGTACCACTGATTACAACATCAGCATCTATAAGGTAATTTTTGACATCATCAAGTCTGACTGCGTGCCCTCCAAGTTCATACGCAATTTCTTCAGCTTTCTTGAATGTGCGGTTAGCAATGTATATTGCTTCGATATCTTTTTCGGCCAGCGCCTTTGCAACAAGAATTCCTATTTCCCCTGCACCTATTACAAGCACGGATTTTCCTGTGAGCCCTTCAAGAATATCCTCTGCCAGATCCACAGCAGCAGAACCTATTGAAACCGACCCTTTGTTGATTTTTGTTTCATTCCGAATTCGTTTTCCAACCTGAATAGCCTTTTCAAAGGCAGTATCCATTATTTTCCCAGTAGTCCCCGCTTTTTTGGAATAGGCGTAGAGGTCCTTCATCTGGCCAAGGATTTGGTCCTCCCCTACGATCATTGATTCAAGGCCTCCTGCAAGTCTTAGCAGGTGTTCCAGGGATTCCTCATGCCCGTAAAATTCGATGATATGGGTGGAAGCTCCCATTTTCTTTGCAAAAGAAAAAAGTACACTGCTGCTTTTGGGGGAAACAACGTAGATTTCAACACGATTACAGGTTTTCAAAACAACACATTCGTGAACAAACTCATGCTTGTAAAGGTTATGGAGCATACTGTCCAGATCACCGTGCCACGCTGATTCCATTTCCTCAACTTTTGCTTTTTTATGGGATATAATCATACTTGAGATTTCTGTCACAGAGAGCCTCCAGATAGGATAAAATAAAGGAAATATAATTTACATAAGGAGTGGTAAATTAAACTTTAGCCAGGAATCCTTAGCCTTTTTTCATCAAAGAAATTTCTATTTGCAAAATGATCATATTCATGAACATTTTATCTGCAGAATAATTTATTTATGAACATTTTATTTGTAGAATAATTTATTTATGAACATGCTATTTGCAGAATATAATTAATTTATGAACATTTCTATTTGCAGAGTAATCATTTCCTATGAAAAATTCCGCCTCTTCTACAAGCTCTACTGGTCGGAATCTTCGAGACAATGTGAAATTATATCGTATGCCGCTTCAGCTGCTTTTTCATAAGATTCATTAAATCCTTTCCAAACAGTCTCACTTTCAAGGATGTTCCAGAGGATTTCTTTCCTTTTTTTTTGCTCTGCTATATGCTTTTTGAGGTAGCTTCTGAGTTCGTTCTGAAGCTGGATCATATCAAAATATGCAGGAGTTATCAGGTTTTCTATCTGTCTGCGGGTATATTTGGAGACTGCAGGGCTATGTCCAAGAGTAGAAATCCCAATTATAAGGTCTCCTCTTTTTATGACTGAAGGAATTACGACACTACCTAAAGCATTTACCTGATTTATCAAAATATCGCTTTCAAGTGCTATATCAGTGATTTTTTGGTTAAGTTTTAAACTGTTAGTTGCAGGAACCACGATCAAGGCTCCTAAAATGATTTCCCGGAGTTCCAAATCTGAAGCTGTTAGAATGTCAAGCCTGACAAGTTGAACTTGTCCCGAAGCTTCAAGTTCCTGCAACCGCTGCGTGAATTCCAGACTTACAATAAGAGTCTCTGCACATCCACAGAAAAGTTCTGCTTTGCGTTCTCCAACAGATCCCCCTCCAAAGATGGCAATCTTTCTGCCAGAAAGATCAATCATTAGTGGAAGAAAATTGTTCGTTTCAGCCAATTTCAAAAACCTCATGAGAAAATATTTAAAGACCTTACTTCATAACCTTACACCTGTTTTCTTAAATTCCCGTTCGCTGAAGAGTAGAGTATATTCCTTAATTCCGGTAGCTTCTGAAATCCTAAAAGCTAATTTTTCACAATCTTCATGAGTATACGAATGGATCATTGTGAACAGATTATACGGCCAGTCAGGATAGCGCGGACGCTCGTAGCAGTGAGTAACTTCAGGAAATTCTGCCATTATTGCCCCGACCTGTTCTATTTGCTCATTGGGAACGTTCCAGACACACATAGCGTTGGATGTGATTCCTATTGCCCGATGGCCTATTGAAGCTGCAAAACGTCGGATTTTCCCAGCCTTCTGAAGGTTTTTAAGCCTATCAACAACTTCCTGCTCACTTGTCCCAAGTTCAGCAGCAAGATGCCTGAATGGAGAATGAATTAGCGGAATCCCATCCTGCACAAGTTTGAGCATTTCTACATCCGTTTTATCCATCCTTTTTCACCTGATATCAAACTTTACATTTATCTTGAAAAGACGCTTTGTAGGAAGGTTTAATAGTGGGCAGCCTGTTTTTTCCCGAATATCGGAAATGATATCTTCAAGTCTACCTTTATCAGGAGCAGAAAGTGTAAACCATAGATTATACTTTGCAGCACTTCGAAGGTAATTATGGGAAACTTCAGGGTACTCATTAATGAAATTCGCAATTTCTTCAATTCTGGTTTCGGATACCTTCAGGGCCACAAGAGTGCCCACTCCACCCATGTTCCTAGTGCTGAGGATAGGTCCTATCCGTCTTACAGCTCCTTTCATATTGAGTTTGCGCAACCTTTCAAGAATCTCGGTTTCAGAAAGATTTAGCATTTTACCTAACTCTTCAAAAGGCTCGACTTCTAAGGGAACTTCTTGCTGGATCAGGTTCAGAATTCTCTTATCGGTCTCATCAATTTCAAATTCAGGAATTCCCTCGCTATAAGGTTCCATTTTAAAGGTGAACTCGGTCTTCTTTTGCTGGAGCCGACTATTACAATCTTCAAGTTCAATCATCCAGATCACTTATTTTTCCAGGACTATAAACACAGTAGGGTTCTTCATTAAGATAATCACCTGTAGCAGCATATGCTCTTGCTCTGCAGCCAGAACATACTGTTTTATATTCACAGATGCCGCATTTACCCTTCAGTTCTTCTGGATCCCTTAATTTTCTGAAGATCTCCGAATTTTCCCAGATATCTCTGAAAGGTTGCTTCCTGATATTGCCAGCAATTACTGGTAAGTAACCGCAGGGGTAGACATCACCTACGCTGGAAACGAAACAGAAACTTGTTCCCCCAAGGCAGCCTTTTGTCATTGCTTCGTAGCTGTGAGTATTCACCGATATTTCGATTCCTTCCTTTTTTGCCCGCTGGCGCATAACCCTGAAATAATGGGGAGCACAGGTTGCTTTCAACAAAATTTTGGCCTCTTTCTGCATATCATAGAGCCAGTTCAGAATACTTTCGTAATCTTCGGGGGAGACTTCATCGGATTCTTCCCCCCTTCCTGTGGGCACAAGGAAAAATAGATGATATGCAACTGCACCTAGCTTTTTTGCAAGCTCAAAGGTCCTTGGGATTTCTTCAAGGTTGCGACTTGAAATCATTGTGTTGATCTGGAAAGGAAAATCCGCTTTTCTAAGGACTTCAATACCTTCCAGCGTTCTTTCAAAAGCTCCGGGAAGGCCTCGAAATTCATCATGAGAGATTGCATCTGCCCCATCTATACTGATACTGAGACGCTGAACCCCAGCTTCTTTCAATTTCCCTACAATCTCAGGAGTGAGAAGAGTACCGTTTGTGGCAAGCACGATGCGAAATCCAGAATCTGTACCGTATAGTGCGATCTCAAAAACGTCAGGTCTGGTGAGAGGCTCGCCTCCGCTCAGGATAAGAATTGGTTTTCCAAGTCCTGAAACTTCATCAATAAAATGTTTAGCTTCATCAGTTGTGAGCTCACCTGCTGGAACTGAAGAAGTGGAAGCTCCCCTGCAATGTACGCAGCTAAGGTTACAACCTGCAGTCAGTTCCCATGCAATAAGCCTTGGTGCATTTTTCATGGTAATCATAAATTAATGGTTTATGTTAATGGCATTCAAAGTTTAGTGATATTCCAAATTAACGATATTAGGAAGTGATACTCATATCTGAGGGTGAATTGGGTGGATTTTAATTTTATAGAAAGTTGGTGAAATTCAAACTTGAAAAGTCATATTAATAAAGTAATATTAATATTCTGCCATTTCATATGGATACTTTTTAATAAGAATATCATGATTCTTCATCCGACTGGAAGACCGAAGACTTTATTCCAGTTGAATCCTTCTCAGCTTGCTGTCGGGATAGGACTTCCCATAGAGCTGTTATTAACTACTGATTTTATATTTTAGGCTACTTTTGTACTAGAAAAATGAAACTACATCATGTAAATCATTATGTTTATGAATTAGGACATCGTATTTTTTTTGTATCAAGTATCATTAAAAATTTATATTATTCAATGATATAATCAACCATTTGAAATATATCTGATTTTAAGTTAGTAAAAAAGTACTGTTTTAAGTTTTATACAATTGTATTGGCGATGATGTACCTCTTTTCATTGTGATTAACCAATATATTTTTTCTTCAATAATGATGCAGATTATATACATATATAATAGTGAACAAATCTTTGAAAATATAATGTGATCTCAAAAAAGATTATAGGTAGTGAATTGTGGAGTTCTAAAGGTTATATTGGAACTGTGGTTGATGATGAAATTTCGATTTAATTAAAAGCTATGTTGAAAATCAGGGAATTCAGGAAGAAAAAGAAACTTTCAATCAAGTGAAAATATTTGATTAGAACAATTAATTTATATACAGAGCTGTGGTGTGAATATCCCACGTTGTTTGAAGCGGGGTGCGCAACCGTAAATTTGATCTTATCTTTTGTTTGAGTCTTTTTTATATAAATGAGATTGGGGGCAAGATCTTCCGTCATTCAGGATTAATGCTTTAATGATTAAATGCTTTAATGATTAAGTTTCGAGTGTAACAAATGATTGCCTTTTCACTCACTGAAGCATGTATGTTCTAATCTCTCATTAAGTGGAAACAAAATGTGTAGAATATCCTATTACATGAGTATTGAAAATAACATTCACAAAATAATATATGACTAACCGATACTTAAGGGCTCTTCATACTACTTTCGATAGGTAACTTTTTTATATATCACTGAATTGCAACTTTTTTGCTGGGAAAAAATATTATTTCCTATCCTATATCTTGTAAAAATGTTTAATTGATTATATACTTCGCGAGATCTGAGCCATATATTAGCTATCTCTAAGGGCAATACGTATTTACAGAATGTTTAAAAAATGATTATGAAGATATTATGATTCATAATTTTAACATGCTGAATTTAGGTTGTATATCTAACTGGATAATTTATAGTTACTTTCTAAATGTGGGTACAAAGCATATCGAGGATTTCGATAAATCTCTGATTTCATGAGTTATTTATGTATCATTTACAAGTATATGACAAGATTTAGGGGTTTATCAAAATACTCTCTAACTTTTATTACACTTCAATATTCTGTTTATTCCTTATGCACCAACCAAGTGGTTAAAAGAAATCTTTTGTTCAAGAATATATTTTTCAGGTCTTTACATGAATATTATTTTTTTATAAATGTAATCAATTTAGGTGAAAACTATAATAGTTGTGGCTCTATTCTAAAGATAGAAATAAAAATACAGAAAAGAAGTAAAACTACCTCTACTAATGAATTCAGCAAATCCTGATTCCAGTTTAATAATTCAGTTTAATAATTTCAGGTCGTGTTCATGAGTTGTTGAAAATCATAAATATTAGACTATCTATACCTTCTCCAACAAATGGGGGAAATACTCGTTTTTCAGATTTAATCAACGATTCAAGGCCACGACCTAATTTTAGTAGGAATTAAATTTTTTCTTTTAATTTATAAATCACAACCTTGAAGATTTTTAGTCCAATAGGGTGAGAATTCATGATACATGAGCTAACATTTGAGAAGTCCAGACAGATGTATGAGAAAGCAAAGATCCTTATTCCTGGTGGGGTAAACAGTCCTGTGCGCGCAATTAAGCCTTATCCTTTCTATACAGCTTCAGCTGATGGTTCCAAAATAAAGGATATTGACGGTAACGAGTATATTGATTACTGCATGGCTTACGGCCCTTTGATACTTGGGCATAACCATCCCATAATAAAGGAAACCATTAAATCCCAGTTGGATAAAGGCTGGCTTTATGGGACTCCCACAGAGCTTGAAGTAACATTGGCAGAGAAGATTATAGGGTATTATCCAAGTATTGATATGCTTCGTTTTGTTTCTACAGGGACCGAAGCAACTATGAGTGCCCTTCGCCTTGCCCGCGGTTTTACAGGCAGAAACAAATTTGTCAAAATAGAAGGTGGATTTCACGGTGCCCATGATGCGGTTCTGGTAAAAGCAGGTTCTGGAGCAACAACCTTTGGAGAGCCTGATTCCCTTGGCATCCCTACAGATTTCACGAAATATACCCTACAGGCTCCTTACAACGATATTGAAGCAATGGATGGACTTATTGAAAAGAATAAGGACGATATGGCTGCAGTGATAATAGAACCCATGCTTGGGAATGTGGGTCCTGTTCTCCCTATGACTGGATACCTTGAGGAACTCAGGAAACTCACCCTGGAAAATGACGTACTTCTTATTTTCGATGAGGTTATTACAGGGTTCAGGCTCGCAATGGGGGGGGCACAGGAATACTTCGGCATTATTCCGGATATCACCACTATGGGGAAGATCGTAGGTGGAGGCTTACCTATAGGGGTTTTTGGAGGCCGTCGGGAAATTATGGAAATGATTTCTCCTTCCGGGGCTATCTACCAGGCAGGAACTTTCAGCGGAAGCCCATGTTCGATGGCTGCAGGTATTGCAATGCTTGATTATCTTAAGCAGGAAAATATTCATGAGAAACTAAATTCAACAAGTAATTACCTAAGGGATTCTCTCTCAAAAATTGTTGAAGATTTAGGTCTTGATTATAATGTGTGTGGGATTGCTTCCATGTTCAAGATTTTCTTCGGAGAAGAACCTCATAACTACCAGGAGGTCCTGAAGTGTGATAAGGAAGGATACCTTACTTTTTTCCATAGGATGCTTGAAAGTGGAATTTTCCTTCCTCCCTCTCAGTTCGAGACTAATTTTATCTCTGCAGCTCATAGTAAAGAAGATATCGAAAACACACTCGAAGTATACGCTGAAAATCTCTTAATAGATTCGCGTCTTTGAAAAAGAGGATTCTAAATGATCATAGGTACGCGGGGTAGCAAGCTTGCGCTTGCACAGGCCAAAAAAGTTGCTCGCCTTTTGAAGGACTTGGGATTTGAAACCAGCTTAAAGATTATACATACTAGCGGAGATCTATTTACTGACCGTCCTTTGCACGCCGTATCAAGTGGATTTGGGGCTTTTGTCAGGGAGCTGGATGATGTTATTGTGGCGGAAAAAATAGACATAGCTGTCCATTCCATGAAGGATATGCCCACAGTTCGCCCTTCATTGCTCTCAACGGCAGCAGTTCTAAAGCGTGATACTCCGTTTGATCTTCTTCTCACTTATGATGGGACTACACTTGATGAACTATCAGAGCAGTCTATTATAGGGACCAGTTCTATGAGAAGGGCTGCTCAAATCAAGCGCTACAGGCCTGATATTATAATTCAGAACTTAAGGGGCAATATCGATACAAGGCTCAGGAAGCTCAGGGAAGGACAATACGATGGTATACTGCTTGCAAAAGCCGGGCTAGAACGCTTGGCCTGGGAGGTTGAAGGGGAAATTCTTTCCCCTGAACTCTTCTGCCCCTCCCCTAATCAGGGTACGGTTGCAGTAGTCACAAAGGCAGGCACTGAAGCCGAAATTGCCGTTTCTAAACTTGATCATCCAGAAAGCAGGATTGTTACTGAAATCGAACGTATCCTGATTTCAGAACTTGGAGGAGGCTGCACTACCCCTTTAGGTTCCTATGCCGAAATTACACCTGATGGAAAACAAGTCGGTATCATAGCTGAGGTTCTCTCCCTAGATGGACAGGAGACTGTCAGGATAGATGATTTTATCCCTATGTTCGGTGCAATTGAAAAAGCTAGGGAACTTGGACAAAGGCTTGTGAAGATGGGCGGTGGAAAACTGGCTGAAGAAGCCCTCCTGCAGCTTTCAAGATATTCGTACAACTTTGGCGATTCATGCGACTAAGGATATAACCTGCACGATCAGGAAAGGAATTCTAATGTATGCTCTTACGGGACTTAAAATGAAAAATCCGACCATTCTTGCAGCTGGCATTCTTGGCACAACCGGAGCATCTCTGTGCAGGGTTGCACTTGAAGGAGGAGCAAATGCGGTTGTGACAAAATCAATAGGTTGTATGCCTAAAAAAGGACATCCAAATCCAAGTATTGTCCAGCTTGGTTGTGGTTTTTTGAATGCTATGGGACTCCCAAATCCTTCCTATCAGGGCTTCCTGCAGGAACTCAAAATTGCGAAAAAGGATTCCGGGGTTCCGGTAATTGCAAGCATCTTTGGTGGAAATGTAGTTGAATTTATGGAAGTTGCAGAAGGCTTGCTTATTGGCAAACCAGATGCTTTCGAACTTAATGTGAGCTGCCCTCATTCTGAGGGATATGGGGTTGCTGTTGGCTCTAATCCATGCCTTGTAGAGGCAATCACAGCTGCAGTGAAGGATATAGTGAACGTACCTGTGTGGGTTAAGCTTACTCCCAATGTTTCTGATATTACGTCTATAGGGACTGCAGCTGAATCGGGGGGTGCAGATGCTGTTGTTGCAATAAACACCTTAAAAGGGATGGCTATTGATATCGAATCAGGATATCCCATTCTTGGAAATCGTTCAGGCGGGCTCTCAGGAAAGGCTGTCAAGCCTGTCGCCGTCAAATGCATCTATGACCTTTACGCTACTCTCAAAATTCCTGTAATAGGTGTAGGAGGGGTTTCTTGCTGGCAGGATGCTGTAGAAATGATGATGGCGGGTGCAGCAGCTGTACAGGTTGGATCTGCAGCGTATGAAAGGATTGATATATTCTCTGAAATTAATACAGGGATCAAAGCTTTTCTGCAGAGGAAAAGTTATTCGGATGTAAAAAAATTAATAGGACTTTCTCATGAGATGGTCTGATGCTTCCTCTTAATGCTACAATACTACAAATAACTGAAGAATCTCCTTCTGTCAGGACATTTTTCTTTGATCTTCATTTCGAGACTATGGAACCAGGCCAGTTCGTAATGGTTTGGGTAAGGGGCGGAAATGAGGTACCCATGGGGCTCTCCAGGATAAACTCTATAACTGTTCTGAAAGTGGGGGAGACAACCTCAAAGCTTTTTGCGCTGAATGAAGGGGATTCTTTTGGACTTAGGGGACCTTTCGGGAGAGGGTTTTCTCTTCCTTCTGAGAACGAAAAAATTCTAATTATTGCAGGTGGCGTCGGAGCTGCTCCTCTTTCTTCTTATGCAGAAGCAGCTTATGCCGTTGGCTCTGAGGTACATACGATCCTTGGAGCTAGAAGTGCAGATGAACTGATTTTTGAAAAACGCTTTTTAGGAGCAGGAAAGGTTTATATTTCTACGGATGACGGATCAAAAGGTATAAAGGGATATGTGACCGATGTTCTCAAGAGGCTCGATTTATCGGCTTATGACAAGATTGCGATTTGTGGCAAAGAATTAATGATGGTTTCTGTCTTCGGGCTTATTAAGGATAGAAAAGTTCTTGAGAAAGCGGAATTCAGCCTCCACCGTTATTTCAAATGTGGCATCGGAATCTGCGGGTCATGCTGCATAGATAGGTCAGGGTTCAGAGTTTGCAAGGACGGACCTGTTTTTTCAGGCACGCAGCTCCTTGATTCTGAATTTGGAAGATATGAACGTGATGCCAGTGGCCGAAGAGTTGAGATTTAAGGTTTGATATATCCCTTAAAAATAAAAACAGGCCAAAAGACCTAAAAAAGTAGGGGAATTCAAGGATATGATTGGAAAGTTCAGATCAGGAGATGAGATTTTTTATGGAGAAATAGAAAATGGACACGTATACCCGAAAGGAGATATTCACATAGGGATCTTCGAACTTTCGGAGCTTCGTGTCCTACCTCCTGCATCTCCGTCGAAAATTGTCTGCGTTGGCCTTAATTACCTGGATCATGCAAGAGAGCTTTCCATGGAAATACCGGAAAATCCGGTCCTCTTTTTAAAGCCGCCGTCGTCAATTATCGGGCACGAAGACAAGATTATTTATCCTACATCCAGTTCAAGAATAGATTACGAGGCAGAACTTGCAGTTGTTATCGGTAAGCGTTGCAAAAATATTTCAGCTTCAAAGGCTGAGGACGTAATCGCGGGGTATACATGTTTTAACGATGTGACTGCGCGGGATCTCCAGCAAAAAGATGGACAGTGGACAAGGGCAAAAAGTTTTGATACCTTTGCAGCATTCGGGCCTTACCTGGCATCTCCAAAAGAGCTGGATGTTAAAGATGCAAAAATTACTTGTAGGGTAAATGGGGAAATCAAACAGGAGTCTAGTACCTCAAATCTTATTTTTGACATTCCTTACCTCATCGAATTCATAACTGAAATAATGACCCTTGAAGTAGGAGATATAATTACAACAGGGACGCCCTCAGGCGTTGGAGAATTACAGCGGATGGATATTGTGGAAGTGGAAATCCAGGGAATCGGAATACTTAGAAACGAGGTTTTATGATGCTGTTTGAGCATATTGGAGCTGAACTTGACCTTACCGAACGCCACCTTCTAGTGCTCAAAAGAGTGATTGAAGAGGCTCCTATCGGAATTCTGAAACTTGCAGAAATTACCGGAATGCAGAACCATAAAGTGCGCTACTCCCTCAGGGTACTTGAACAAGCTAATCTTATAAAGCCCTCGATCCAGGGTGCAGTACCAGGGGATGCTGTCCAGAAGTTCCTGCAGGATTTTGAATGTGAGCTTGATAAAATCAATAGCAAATTTTCACGCATCCTGGAAATCGAAGCTTCCATTCAAAAATAAGGCTCTTACTTCAGAACACACTTCAAAAAAAAGCATTTTACCTGTATATTTTGCTGGGGATTTGAGTTTTCGGTGATTTTTTATAATTTTATTTATATTTTTTTCCGCAATCATTGAATTCAACTTCTGAAATTGTCTCATGGAATATTTACTTCTTCGTTAGTTTAACTCAATTAAATTTAGCTTACATTCTTATCTCATTCAATCCACGTTTAATTTGGAGAAACTCCTATGACCTTAAGTCCTGAAGATCTTGAAACAATAGAAAAATACGCCTTACAAAATGCTGTAAAATATGGACAAGCTCCACAGCTCAAATCTGTGATGGGCAAGTTAATGGGGGAGCTCCCTCAACTCCGATCCGATCCCATTGCAATGTCTGAAGCTCTTGAAGGCATCATTTCCAAAATCGTAAAAGAAAACCCTGAAGCCTGGGAATCCAGACTTTCTACAATTGCACCTGAACTGATAGAAGCCCTGAGTGTGAAGAAAGATCCTTATAAAGGCTTAAAACCCTTGGAAGGAGCCGAAATAGGTAAGGTAGTAATGCGTTTTGCTCCAAATCCCAATGGGCCAGCAACCTTGGGCAGCGCAAGAGGCATGGTAGTTAATTCCGAATATGTAAAGATGTATAAAGGAAAATTCATTCTACGTTTCGATGATACCGATCCTGACATAAAAAGGCCGATGCTTGAAGCATATGGATGGTATCTTGATGATTTAAAATGGCTTGGGGTGGTGCCTGATCAGGTAATCTATACTTCTGACCATTTCCCACTCTATTATGATTATGCTAGAAAGCTTATTGAAATGGGCAAAGCATATGTCTGTTTTTGTAAAGGAGAATATTTTAAAGAATTGAAGGATGCCAAAAAAGCCTGCCCGCATAGAGGAGTGGGCCCTGAAGAAAATCTAAAGCATTGGGAGAAGATGCTTGCTGGAGAATATGAAGACTACCAGGCCGTGCTACGAATAAAAACTGATATCGAACACAAAGATCCGGCTTTGCGAGATTGGGGAGCATTCAGAATAAGAAAAATGGACCATCCAAGACCTGTAATCGGAAATAAATACTTTGTCTGGCCACTTCTTGATTTTGCAGGAGCTATAGAAGATCACGAACTAGGTATGACCCATATCATCAGGGGAAAAGATCTTATGGACAGCGAAAAAAGGCAGAGTTATATCTACAAATACTTCGGCTGGAAATATCCAAGGACAACTCATTGGGGGAGAGTTAAAATCTATGAATTTGGTAAATTCAGTACTAGTGGCCTCCGAAAAGCTATTGAAACTGGGGAATACAGTGGATGGGATGATCCCAGATTGCCCACAATCCGCGCAATCCGCCGTCGTGGAATAAAGGCTGAAGCACTTAAAAAGTTCATGATCGATATGGGGGTTGGAACTACTGATGTAAGTATAAGCATGGAGTCTCTTTATGCCGAAAACCGTAAAATAGTGGATCCTATTGCAAACCGTTATTTCTTTGTTTGGGATCCCGTGGAGCTGGAAATTACAGATTCAGAACCTACAGTTGCAAAACTTCCGCTTCATCCCACTGACCATGCGAGAGGTCAAAGGGAAATTTCTGTAAGGAATAAGGTGTTTGTCTGCTGGGAAGATATCGAAAAGCTAGAGGTGGGTGCCGTTCTTCGCTTAAAAGATTTCTGTAATATCGAAATTACTTCTCTGGTTCCTTTTCAAGCAAAACATTCAGCAGTTTCCCTCGAAGTCCATAAAAAATCGAAGGGTAAAATCATCCATTGGGTTCCAATTGATGGAATTTCGGTGAAAGTACGCAGTCCCTATGGTGCTATAGAAGGGACTGGAGAACATGGTATTGCAACCGAACTTGACAAAATAGTACAATTTGAACGCTTCGGTTTCTGCAGGGTTGATGCTGTAGATAAGGAAAAAGTTGAGGTATACTTTGCCCACAAATAATTTTGAGGAAGAAGGTTGTTAGTAAAATGTTTAGTCTTTCGTATTTACTTTAGGTTTTCTTTTTTATTTTTCTTGCTTCTTGTCATGTTCACGAATTATTGATCGAATTTGGATAACATTCTGTTATTTTTTCAAAATTTAACATTAACCAGAACAAGAAGTTGATGCTGGGTTAAACATGTTTGAAATATTTGTAGGAATAACTGTTCATTCTGAAAGACTGATCATTTATTAAGACTGGTATCAACAAATTTAATATACTTATTATATTTCAATATTATGTTGTCCGTCTTGTATGAAAAATGTGATTTAATGAGATGTCAATTATATAATTATTAAAAAAAATTTAAATTGTAGAGTTGACACTAACTTTCCCGAAGCTAAATATCACGGGGGTTACGTTTCTTCTTAGAAATCATACTTAGCACATTTATTCTGATTAAATTTCATATCTATTAATTATATAATCAGTATTCTGTCTAAGAAACTAATTGTACTTTAATTTTTAGTATTGTTATTCTCGAAAACAGCGACAAATGCCATCGCAGTTTATTGGGAGCAAGATGAGAATCAATATCAGCATTACCAAGCTTTCTATAGTCTTTAGCATTATCATTGGTACAGTCATGAGTTCCATTGGAGATATTAGTATCATAATTGGTGGTCGTGAGAAATATAGTTAAAAATAAAACTTGGCGATATTTTTGCTAAATGGAAAACTCAAAATTTTTGGAATAACTGAATTCGCACTTTTAATGTTAGTGGATATAGTACTGCATTCAAAAAATCACAAATTACCGTCGCGAAAAGGAATTAAGTTAAATCAAGCAGAACAATATACTGATGCTATCATTGATTTTGATGAAGCGATTGAATGTGACCCACAAGATGCAGGTGCGTGGTATTACATGGGACTTGGTTTGATCCATGAATTTAAAATAACTGAAGCTG